>NZEN01000014.1 GCA_002689665.1 Opitutia bacterium
CGTTATAAATAAATTTCTCCCCGAAACTTGGGTTTATAACGATATAACTTACACGGCCATGGGTGTTTTCTGGGCAACCATCATTGGCCTTATCTCCGGTTTAGCTATAGGTTTTATTACCGAGCATTACACAGGCACCAACAAGAAACCGGTGCGTGCAATAGTCGAACAATCCATCACTGGTTATGCAACGAACATCATCTCTGGGCTTGGAGTCGGGATGATTTCAACAACTTTCCCAATTCTAATTATAGCGGCTGCAGTTGTCGGTGCCTATGAATTGGCAGGTCTTTACGGAATTGCAATTGCAGCAGTAGGTATGCTTTCTAACACTGGCATTCAACTAGCCGTGGATGCGTATGGTCCTATCTCTGATAACGCAGGTGGTATTGCTGAAATGGCTGAGCTTCCTCCCGAAGTCAGAAAAAGAACGGACAAACTCGATGCGGTGGGTAATACAACGGCAGCCATTGGAAAAGGATTTGCGATAGGTTCTGCCGCCCTAACTGCACTAGCTTTATTCGCGGCGTTTAAAGAAACAGCAGGTATTGATGTAATCGATGTATCTGCCCCAAAAGTTATGGCAGGTTTATTCATTGGTGCGATGCTACCTTTTCTTTTCAGTGCGCTAGCCATGGGTGCTGTAGGCAGAGCCGCTATGTCGATGATCCAGGAAGTTAGACGGCAATTTCATAATATTCCCGCTCTTAAAAATGCCCTTGAAATCATGAACCGAAATGATGGAAAGCCGACTAGCGAATGGACGGATGACGAAAAAGCAAGTTTTGACGAGGCCATTGACGCAGCTGAATATGGGAAGTGTGTAGAAATTTCCACCCAATCCGCTATCAAGGAGATGGTCGCTCCTGGCATGGTCGCGATCCTTACTCCTGTTGCAGTTGGATTCGGCGGAGGGGCTACTATGCTAGGAGGAGTTCTTGCTGGCGTTACCGCATCAGGAGTTTTACTCGCACTTTTTCAATCAAATGCCGGAGGTGCTTGGGATAACGCGAAGAAAATGGTCGAAGAAGGATATGAAATTGATGGCGTTACACATGGCAAAGGTTCAGAAGTTCATAAAGCAGCCGTGGTCGGTGACACCGTCGGAGACCCTCTCAAGGATACATCTGGCCCGTCACTAAACATCTTACTTAAGTTGATGTCAGTTGTAGCTTTGGTACTTGCCCCGTTCCTTTAATCCGAACGGCAAAATTAGTTTAAGAACTTTCGATAGCTTCGGCGAATTGTCTTCGACCAAGGTCGTCGAGCTTATAATAAGCGGTACCTGCCACAAACACATCAACCCCTGCCTCTAAACAAGGTTTGACATGATCTGGACCAACTCCCCCATCTACTTCAATTAAGAAATTCAGGTTCTGCTTTTTTCTTATTCCAGAAATCTCTTCTGCTTTCGATAGAACTTCATGAATAAACTTCTGTCCGCCAAACCCTGGAAATACTGTCATAAACAAGACTAAATCCACTTGATCTAGAAGTGGGATGAGTCCATCGATCTGGGTATCAGGATTAATTACAATCCCATTTTTAATTCCTGCTTTCCTTATCTTACTCAAAGCACCTGAGTGATCATATTGCGGTTCCAGATGAATACTTATGAGATCAGCTCCTGCTTTAATAAAAGGATCAATATAACGGTCGGGTTGCTCCAGCATAAGGTGAACATCAAAAAATATAGAAGAATGCTTTCTAAGGTCCAAAACCGTTTGAGGTCCAAAACTAAGATTAGGGACAAAATGACCATCCATGATATCTAAATGTATCCATTTTCTCCCATCTTTATTGGCGAGCATGAGAGAATCTCGCAGATTGGCATGATCCCCAGCTAAAATCGAAGGTGCTAAAATTTTTTCTCTTTGCATAGTCTTTACTTTAACGAACACTTTGAATTAGATCTCTGCTCATCCTCTTACCTATATCTCTTGACAGTGAAACTTGGAGTTGCCTGTCACCCTGATGCTCAAAACCAGAAGCATCCGATGATGCTGCAGTGAAAGAATAATTACGGTCCAGAATTTCTTTCCCACCACTCTGCTCTACAACTATCATTCGTGCGACAAACCTTGCCCTGTAAGATTTTGCTACAATAGAGTCATCAGTCCTAAAAGACTCTGGAGTTAGGCGGTAATCACTCAAAGTGATCTTTACTACATAATCAGCACGGTTTCTTAAATTAGAGCCAATAACTTTAATATTAGGTATCTTAAAAAACTCATCTTTTACAATTCTCTTAAGAGTGGGGGTAATTTGAATTGCTTTTGAATTATTTTTGAAATGCAAAGAAAGACTGAATTCTTTCGATTCTTCAGTAAATCCTGCCTTATACTTACATCCTAATTGAAGGAAAAGGATGAAGCACCATGGAAGTAAAACCTTTTGAGGTTTATTCATCCGCAGCACGCAAATTTGCAATCTTTTGTTCTGCTTCTCTTGCCGCGGTGGACTCTGGTGCCGTTGTTATTGCTTCATTGTAAAACTGAATTGCCGGGCCATTTCCTAATTCACGCCAACGTGTAAGATAAAATTTTCCAAACTTTTCAACATATTCACCCACCTCTACTTTGCTTGCTGCAAGAACCTGTCTCATTTCTTTTCTTCCTTTTTCCGCATTCGCTTTTCTAAGTTTAGTCTCCTGAAGCCTTGCCTTATAATCATCAGCATTTTCGTGAGGGCTTTGGCTTGGGGCTTCATTGTAGAGAATTAGATAGTCTTCAAAGAAATTCAATGCCTTGAGGGTTGCTCCCTGGTCGTAGGAAGGACCTGCCACTTTATTCTGATAGATCGTGGCCAAAAGATAATAGGCCTTTTCCCCGAGATAGTTTTCAGGGTATAGATTGACGAGACGATCAAGTGCGTCTACCGCCTCATCAGTTTTTTCATCTTTAATAGAAATTTCTGCTAATGCCATAAGTGCACGTGGGGCAAATCTTGGTCCCCGTGCCAATCCTGCAATTTCATTAAGCCTAGAACGATCCTGGGTGCCCGATCTGAATCTAGGAATTACACCCCACTTTCGTGGCAACTTATCTTTCGCAAGTCGCTCGGAAACTCGCATTAAAGACTCAGCGACTAATTCAAAATCGTAGCTGGTGTAAGCCTGAGCAATAAGTCTTAAATGTTCAAATGATTTACTCCAATCCCCCTTTTCTTCTCTTATTTTGGCAGCACGAAATAGAGACTCAGGCCCGACAAGATAAGAGTTACCATCAATGTTTACTATCGCGTCCGATCTTCTCTTGGAAAACTTTTCATATAATTTAAGCGACTTTGATCCCTTTTCTTTTTTTTCCAATTCGTAAGCTTCTTTAAACCAAGATTTCGCCTCTGGCTCATCATATGGCTTACGGTTTTTAACAAAGAAACCTGTTCCTGGAAATAAGTACTCTTTTTCGTCGCTATTGGACGCACTATTTCGATTTCCTTTCTGGGCCCCTAAAAAGATGGCTGAAGAAAGGAAGAGTGTAGATAAGAAATAAAGTTTGGGAATCATTTTAAGAATTAGAATCGAACAAGGGTTGCTGACCATGTCAAGCCTGCACCAAAAGCAACTAAGACACCAATTTCTCCTTTGCGAAAAATGCCTCTATTGCAAGCTTCATCGAATGCAATCGGTATGGAAGCTGCGGATGTATTGCCATGGCGATCTAGATTACAGAAAAATTTCTCGAGAGGAATTTCTAAGCGTTGTGCCATGCTTTCCACGATACGAACATTAGCCTGGTGTGGAATAACATGGTCCACATCCTGAGTTGCCAATCCGTTAGCTTCGAGTAATTCTCTGGTCGCTTTTTCCATCACCCGAACGGCCGACTTGAAAATTTCCTTCCCATTCATTTTGAGGAAATGCTCCCGGTTCTCAATTGATGTAATTGATGCGGGCTGCTTGGAACCTCCCGCAGGTTGGTGAAGCAGGCTCGGATTCGATCCGTCTGCTCCCGAACGGAAGCCCACGAGGTTGGGACCATCGCCTTCGGTCATAATGATTGCGGCACCGGCTCCATCACCAAATAAGACGCATGTTGTACGATCTTCCCAGTCCAGAATTGATGACATCTTTTCTGCCCCGATCACGAGAGCACATTTGTAGCGACCTGAAGCAAGCATCCCATCAGCTACATCCAGCGAATAAAGAAAGCCGGAACAGGCAGCTTCAAGATCAAAGCAAGCAACCTTCCTCAAACCTAACTTGTGTTGCAGGATACAAGCAGTAGAAGGAAAAGCCATATCAGGAGTTATTGTCGCAACGATCACAAGATCAATTTGATCCGGTTGGATTTGGGCAGCATCAATAGCCTTTCGAGCGGCGTTGAGTGCTAGTTCACTGGTAGGCTGATCAGGTGAAGCGATCCTTCTTTCCCTAATTCCTGTACGCGTACGAATCCAATCATCAGAAGTTTCTACTTTTAGACTAAGTTCTTTATTATCTAAGATTTTTTCAGGCACATAAGAGCCAATTCCTCTGAGAATACTCTTCATTAATCCTGTAAATTTAAATTCATTTACCTGGCTTTATGTACCAACCAGAGGTTCTGGCCGAAAAATCTCATTGGCTTCCTTAACATCCAGTGCCATTTGGGAAAGCATATCGTGCTGTACTAAATCAAGAGCGATTTTAACCGCCCCACTCACATGATTTCGATTGGATGATCCATGGGCCTTGATCACATTTTGAGTAAGCCCTAGTAATGGAGCACCACCAAACTGCTCAGGGTTTATTCTTTGCTTAAGACTTTTAAATGCTCCCTTGGAAAGAAGTGCTCCTGTTTTACGTAGGGCATTACGTCTCAGTTCTTCGTCTAAAAAGGTACTGATTAGTTTACTTAGTGACTCGCATGCTTTGAGAACAATATTACCCACAAAACCATCACAAACGACTACNTCGACGGCGTTTTCAAAGATCTGAAATCCCTCAATTAAACCGCTGTAATTGATTATACTACCATCTATATCCTTTAGCATCTCGTGAGTCTCATTGATCATTTCATTCCCCTTACCTTCCTCGGTACCGATGGTCAACAGGCCAACCTTAGGCCTTACAAGCCCTAACGCAACTCTGGCGTAGTTTGAGCCAAGTATTGCATTTTGGGCTATATGATATGGCTTGGCATGGGGATTCGCACCCGCATCCAAAAGCGTAAAATATCTTTCCCGNCCCGGCCATATCGTACACAATGCAGGCCTCTCAACGCCCTCCAATGTGCGCAACCGAATTGTACTTCCTGCCATGAGACAACCTGTATTACCACAACTTAAAAGAGCTTGTGCTTCGTGATCCTTAACACTTTTTAAAGCAAGGGCCATGGAGGAATTTTTCTTCCCTTTAATACCAGCGATGGGTTTTTCATCCATTCCAACGACTTCGGGAGCATGCCGTATTTCAACCTGACCAGAATCAAAGTTTTCAAATGCAGATGCATGTTTTTCGATTACATCCTCTTGACCAAATAAGAGGAAGCGGATTCCTCGGGGGGCAACTTCCAAGGATTGGGAAATTCCTGCTATAACTTCTTTGGGACCATGATCGCTTCCCATTACATCGACTGCTAGAGTCACTTTCGCCTCGGTAGCGTCCATGCCGAAGCTGTCTAAAGGTCTAGACTTCTAGATCAAGGACTTGCTTACCCCGATACTGTCCAGTTTCAGGATTTACGCGATGAGAGCGAGAAAATGTTCCGTCCGGTTCTTTAATAAGAAGTGGTGCTTCAAAGCGGTTTGCACCTCTGCGTTTGCGACTTCTTTGTTTTGACTGTTTTCTTTTTGGCTGACCCATGNTTTCTACAATAGTTAATGCATCGAAATCGTCAAGGTCAGAGAAATCATTCTATGCACTTAGAAAAATCGATAAGACTATGATTGATAAAATGATTCTGTAGACAACAAATACGCCCAACCCTTTTTTAGTTAGATAGCCGACTAGCCAGAAAACCGATAATGCGGCAAACACTCCTGCAACCAAGCATCCAAAAACGACTGGTCCAAGTGTAAGGTATTGATTCATTGCGTCCCATTTCGTGAGNCATTTATATCCAGCAGCGGCAGTTAAAGTAATCAACCCCAAGAGAAAACTGAATTCAGCAGCATGCACTCGGCTCAGACCAACAAGATAACCACCNACAATCGTCATCATTGAGCGACTGGTACCGGGCCACATCGCAACGCATTGTAAAAATCCAATCAATAGAGAAGACCTGAGAGTTAAATCCTCTAAGGATTTTTCCGTTGAATTAGTCCTACTCCCTTCCATCGCTTTTTTCCGCTTCTCAGCCCATGCCATGAAGAGACCTCCAGCAAACAAAGCAATAGCAACAGGCAATAGACCGAAGAGATAACTTTCAATTAAATCATCGAGCAAAAGACCTAAAAAAGCAGCAGGTAAAAAAGCTGAAAA
Organism: Opitutia bacterium; assembly: GCA_002689665.1. Taxonomy (GTDB): domain Bacteria; phylum Verrucomicrobiota; class Verrucomicrobiia; order Opitutales; family Seribacteraceae; genus Seribacter. The sequence continues at coordinate 6,407 of NZEN01000014.1, forward strand.
CAAATTAATCAAGAGTTTCTTTCCTGAAGGATTCATTCCTAAGATCCCCAAGACCATAGACCAAACTTGCGACCTGTATATTAATGCTACTGCCAGAATAGCTCCCCCCTGAATGACAATTAGATAAGCATTAATCGCTTCTTTTTTGAGCTCTGAAGAAGATTTCTTTTCTAAAACCTCACTTGCTATTATCAAATGTCCGGTGGAAGAAATGGGTAAAAATTCAGTCACACCTTCGATAATCCCATAAATAGTTGCATCTACATAGTCCATTGCCACGCTTTCAGNATCCCCTTCAATTTCTAATGGCAGAGGTTCTTCTGTTGAAAAAAGGATTAAAGGAAATAAAAAAAGAAAGNAAAAGGTTTGGCGAATAAGCATGAATAGTTCTTAAAGTGAAACGAAAATTTAACCATCATTATTTCACACAGAATTGCATAGTCAATGAATGATAAGGATCAACTGTCTTCCTCTACGCAAAACCTCAAGCTCGGACTCAATCTACCTGAAGAGGAACTTTCTTCCTGTATTCAGGAAATAACTGAGGAATCAGTATCACTTGAAAAAAAGAAAGAATTTCTAAAAGCTCTTGCCCATAAAGGGGAAACTTACGAGGAATTCTCCATTTTCATTAGGGAATTTCGTAAAATGTCGATTGACCCACAGTTGCAAGAGTTTGCTCCAACAGCGATTGATCTTTGTGGTACTGGGGGTGACAAAGCTCATAGTTTTAACATCTCTACTTTTGTTTCTTTTATCGTCGCGAGTGCGGGAGTTCCTGTAATCAAGCATGGCAATCGTTCAATATCCTCAAAGTGTGGCAGTGCTGACCTGATCGAGGCTATTGGAATTCCCCTGAATCCACCCTTAGCACTGATTCGGGAATGCATGAAGTCCCTAAACTTTACTTTTCTTTTTGCTCCACATTTCCATCCGGCTTTCAAGCACATTGCTCCTGTAAGAAAAACTTTAGCTCAGGAAGGAATTGTTACTATTTTCAATTTACTTGGCCCAACCATTAATCCTGCACAGCCGGCTAATCAACTTCTCGGAGTATTTGATCCCCATTATTTAACTAAGATAGGAAAAGCTCTAACATCAAACGATGTAAAATCTGGCTTGGTGGTACACGGAAAAGTGAACGATTCTAACATCGGAGGTGTNGATGAATTAACCTCATGCGGAGAAAATCAGGTTTTCGGGATTGGCGACCTTGCCATGGAACAAACCGAAAGATGGAAACCAGAAAGATGGAAAGTGGAAAGTGGTAATTTTTCTGATCTAAGCGGAGGCGATCTANCAAAGAATATTCAAATCATGAATAGCCTACTCAAAGGAAATGCTCCAGATTCCTTACGAAATACTGTCTTAGTCAACGCCTCAACCGCCTTATGGATCCAAGGTAAATGTGCGTCTCTAGAAGAAGGCATTGAACTAGCCGACTCACTTCTAATAAAAGGAATCGTTGAGCAGTGGTTGGGGAAAGTCAGCGATTTTTTTAAGTGATGACAAAACCGTTAAAATATTTTGGCACAGACGGCATTCGCGGAGAATATGGAGGCGAAATTATCAACGAACAGTTTGCATTCTCACTTGGGGTTGCTTTTGCCCGCTTCCTTGAAGAAAAAAAATGTGATAAGTCGAAACCTATCTTACTTGCCCAAGACACCCGGGCTTCAGGACAAAAACTACTNGCTAGCTGCCTCCNAGGGTTGGAGCAGAAAAACTTTCANGCTCTGAATTTAGGGGTCTTGNCTACCCCTGCCCTCGCCTTCTCAATTATCAACCAGCATGCNTTGGGGGGCATTATGATTACCGCATCCCATAATCCTCATACAGATAACGGGCTTAAGATTATTTCGGACGAAGGAGGAAAACTCTCAGTTGATGAAGAAATTAGGATTGAGAGTTTTNTTTCGGAAGATGAAGAACTGCCTGAAGGCTGTGTCGAATCAAAAATCCACAAAGCACCCTATGTTAATGCTTATATCCAAAATCTAAAAAAATGGTTTAAACCCAATTTTCTAGCTGATCAAAAAATCGTCATTGACTTGGCTAATGGTGCAACCACTGAAATTTCCCCATTGGCGCTGGAGACTTTTGGCGCTGAAGTAATCTGCATAAACACAGGGGATGGTCTGATTAATGATCAGGTAGGCTCAGAGTTTACCGATGGATTGTCTCGACGAGTCGTCCAAGAAAACGCAGATCTTGGACTCGCACATGACGGTGATGGAGACCGGATCGTATTCGTAGACAAAAAAGGGGTAAAGATTGACGGTGATCAGGTTCTGGGAATCCTAGCCATTCATGCTAAAAGTAATAATTCACTTCAAGAAGATGGATTCGTTGCCACGATTCACAGCAACTCTGGCTTGGAGCACGCACTTACTGAGAACTTAATACAACTCAACAGGTCTGATGTTGGAGACCGTAATGTTTTTGCCCTGATGCAGGAAAAAAACATTAATTGGGGTGGAGAATCTTCAGGCCATATCATTTGTTCCAATTATTTAAATACTGGTGATGGCCTTTTTTCTGCACTGTCAGTCATGAAATGTATGGTAGATTTTCAATGTGATATCTCAGACTTGGCAAAGCAGGTTAAACTTTGGCCATCTATATCNGTCGGATTAAAAACTCATTCAAAAAAACCTGTTTCGTCATTTGAAAATCTTAATCGTTATCTTAGGGAAATTAATCTTGAGTATCNTGATCAGGTTCGAGTGCTAATTAGATATTCTGGTACTGAGCCTAAGCTACGATTATTAGTAGAAGCNAGTGATGCAATGGTGACTAAAGAAGTATTCCTTAGAGTTAAGGAACTTGTTTCAGAATATATTTAATTTTTGTTCGCTTTTGCGAGATTTGGTCTTATCCAAAAAGATTGCCCCAATGATTCAAGAATCAACCATTTCAGAACTTGATCCAAGACAGATCAAGCAATTGGAAGCTGCAGATAAAGCTGCCAGCACTAATCCCGGTTATTCAATTGAAATTTACTCTGCTATTCTGAAATTGACACCTGGCTGTCTTGAATTGCGAAAAAAATTGCGGNCTCTTCAGCTCAGAATGGCACAAAAGTCGACGAAGGGACTATCCAGCCTNTTTGGTAAAGTTACCGCTGCACCTTTTATGCTCCGGGGAAAAGGGGACAAGGATCCCGAGCTAANACTTACCAAAGCAGAAGAGTTAATCGAGAAATCAGTGGGTAATGTAATGGCACACCAAATGTTAGTGGATGCTGCTAGAAATTTGGGCATGAACAACACAGCCGTTTTTGGACTGGAAACAATCAGGCAAATTAACCCCAAAGATTTAAAAAATTTAAAACAACTGGGTGACGCTTATCTAGATGTTGGAGACACCGAGAAGACCATCGCTATTGGAAATGAAATTCAGAAATTGAATCCAAGTGATGGAGATGCCGAAGACTTAATGAAAAGAGCGTCCGTCGCGGTAGCNATGAACAAAGGNAAATGGGAGGAGTCAGAAGATTTTCGTNCCCAACTAAAAGATGAAGCGGAAGCNCAATCTCTCGAACAAGCNTCCAAAACTGTAAACGACGCAAAAGGTCTCGAGGAACTAATAAGGCAAGCCTATGCAAAATGGGAAGAGGAACCGGATAACCTAAACCACTACCGACAGCTCAGTGAATATTACCATCGCTACGGAGATTTAGAAAATGCAATTGCCTGGATTCAGGAGGCTCGCAAACAAGAATCAGGTAAAGCCGATGTCTCATTGGAGGAAAAAGAGCGGAATCTAACTTTGGAATACTATGATGATGTCATCGACCAATGGGAGAAACAATACCATCAAAACCCCAATGACGAAGCTACAAAGTCATCTTGGGAAGAGGCTCTCAATAACCGAAAAGTTTATCAAAAAACCCAACTCGAGTCTCTTGTTCAGAGATACCCAAATGATTTTGGGTATCGCTTTGAATTAGGAGTTTTACTCTTTGAAGAAGAAGATTTCGAAAGTTGCTTAGCTCATTTTCAATTAGCTCAAAAGAACGCCAAAGTCCGTTTGGATGCNATTCTTTACCTAGGTCGTGCTTACAGTAGAAAAAANTTCTACGATTTAGCCATCGAGCAGTTCAACCTTTTGAAGTCAGAAATTCAAATTATGGATGAGAGGAAAAAAGAAGCTATTTATGAGCTNGGATGCTGTTACGCATCAATGAACAAAAATCAAGAAGCTATGGAAGAATTTAAATTAGTTTATTCTGCTGATATTTCCTTCCGTGATGTTGCCGACAAAATCAACGCGTTCTACAACCAAGGAAAANCTTAATGGCGGAGAGGGCGGGATTCGAACCCGCGGTACCTTGCGGCACACCCGATTTCGAGTCGGGCACATTCGACCACTCTGCCACCTCTCCATCTATATCTTTTTGTTACTCATTTTAGCAAACATTGGCAAAATCAAATATGATTTGAAAACCGGATTACTTTTCCTCTCTCAATCCTTCCTTTAAATTTACGAACTTGCCCGAAGTCCAATTCTAATCTTTTCTATTACCATGAAGTCTTACATTTCATGTCTTGCTACTTTTGTTTCACTCTTAATCCTTTGTTCCTGTAATTCATCCAAAAAGGTTACAACAATTGACTTTCATGACGGATCTTATGTTGGCGAAGTGGATAAAAAGGGACTTAAACAAGGCAAGGGTACATATAAGTGGCTAGATGGTTCTCTTTACGAGGGAGATTTCGACAAGGACCTGAGGCATGGGACTGGACATTTCAAGTGGGCGAATGGCGAAACTTACAAAGGGGATTATCTCCAAGATCAAAGAACCGGACTAGGGATCTACACTTGGCCTGATGGCTCTTACTACGAGGGATCTTTTTTAAACGGAAAAAGACATGGAAATGGTGTTTTTATTTCTTCTAAGGGGGCAAAATATGAAGGAGGATGGTTTGATGATTTAAGGCATGGTCAGGGTACACTCTACGACCCCGATGGAAGAATTATCAGGGGCATCTGGCAAAATGGTAAGCTACTTACAAAACCGATGGAACTGCCAGAAACTACCACAAAACCAGATATTTCTTTAAACACGGCCGTAATTTACCCTTCGACTGATGGTTCTCCGTCTCCCCCGAGTGGTGAGAACATAGCAGTACCAAGTAATGTTACACAAAAGAGCTTGAACCTTACTCCTTCAANCGCAACCGGGTCCCANTCATTTGAAAGCAATACGATTAAGNCACCTAGTTCAGGAATTATCGAAAAGGAAGTGCNCACAAAACAAGTTCCNCNAAATCAAGTNACTGAAGATACGCTCACCATCCCTAGTGATAACAAAACCCCGCAAGAAGAAATATCTTCTTCCCCTAACAAACTTTCGGATACTGATGAAAAAGATATTTGGACTGGAACAGTGGATGAAGTTGAAAATATGTTTGTAACCAAACTCATTGACGGCATCGACACGATTTTAATACGCGACTCCAATAAAAGATACTCTGGCAAAATGAGGATTTTAGATGCCTCAGGCGTGATAACCGGTGAACTTCAGTTACTGGATGGACGTATGGAGGGTGAAGAATTATACTATGAAAACGGTAAGCTCGTTGAAAGAAATCTTTGGGAAAACGGCCAGTTCATCAAAAATCTGCCCGTAAANTAATTTNNGCTCCTNNANTGTTNTNGAACNCTGTNATCACGGCAGTGTGAATAATCGNTTATTTCCTTTCATTCAATTTTGAATAGAAAGNNNNTTATGGGAAATTCNAACAGCATATCTACCTACTCTNCTACGCCTACTCTACCCTTTGATCCACAAGAGTTTCCTCGTGAGGCATCAAGGCACTACATTAGCGCGACAGAACAAGAATTAAAAGATATGCTCTCCACCATTGGCCTAACAGAACTTAGTCAATTGTTTGCACATATTAATCCGACCTTACTTTTCCCCCAACCGCTTTATCTTCCTGAGGAGCAAACATATCAAAGCGTTGCCAATGAGATGGCTTCGATCGCAAGTCTTTCTAACCACAAACTCTCTTTCATTGGCGATCAATTACCAGTTTGGGAAACTCCAGACATTATCGANTTCGTTTCCAAGCTGCGAAATTTATCAACTTCTTACACACCATATCAACCAGAAAGAAGTCAAGGCACCCTCATTTCCCACTGGATATACCAGTGTGCAATGTCGGCACTTACTGGGTTCGAAGCTATCAACACTTCTCTTTATGATCGNTCGTTTGCCATCTACGAAGCAATCACTTGTGCAATTCGAACAAGTAAAAAACCTTCGAGAATTCTTCTGGCTTCATCCTTATTCCCTCAAGAAATTGAAGTTCTCGAAACCCTGGCCAAAGAAACGGAAATTAAATTTGATTTCCTTACCCTCAACCACTCGACAGGTAGATGTGATTATCAAGCATTGTCGTCACTGAAAATTGAAGATGTAAGCCAATACTCAGCTTTTGTTTTCCCACAGGTTAACTCTCTTGGGGTCCTTGAGGATATAGATCTACTCACAGACTTCTGCGAAGATAATAAAATCCGATCCATAGCCTGCATCGATCCTTTTTTACTTGGTGAAGGTGGTTTAAAACCCCCAGTAGAATTTGGAAGAAAAGGAGCAGATTTTATTGCGGGAGATGCTCAGCATCTTGCAATTCCACCAAATTTCGGTGGACCTGGATTAGGAATTTTTGGATGTAGGCACAACCTAGAAAACAAAACTGACTTAAGAAATACACCTGGCCGTTACATCGGCCAAGCTAAAGATCTCAGCGGGCGAGATTGCCATGTAATGGTATTATCCACCCGCGAACAGCATATTCGAAAAGAAAAAGCCACCTCTAATGTCTGTTCTAATCAAGCATTTCTCGCAACTTTAGCAGGAGCCAGCATACTTTCCAGAGGTTCCAAAGGCCTTGGGACCGCTGTCGAGTTGGCCAATCGTCATCAACAAAAAGTTATTGAAGCGATCTTACCACTGTCAGGCATAGACCTAGCCTTTCCTGATAATCTATCTCCTACAGAACTTACTCTCCGCATCGGCACTTCATCGTCTGCTCTTATCCATAACGCGAGGTCAAGAAATATTAGCCTTGGAATTGACATTACGGACCGCTGTCAAACCAATGAGCAAGGTGGTGCATTGCTCAAACTTTCCTTTTCTGACTTACATTCCCCCGAGGATATAGATCAGTTAATTGAGTTTCTATGTGACGAATTCGCTCCAACTTCTGATACAACTTCAAATACAAGTTTCAAAATAGATCAAAAATTCTTAAGACAAACCCCTATTCGTATTCCTGCTTATTCAGAAGATGAACTTCGTGAATATTACGGCAAACTTGCAGAATTAAATGTTTCTCCTGATGATGGTTGCTATCCGTTAGGTTCATGCACCATGAAATATAACCCGTTGCTTAATGATTGGGCAGCAGGTTTGGACGGGTTTGCAAATGTTCATCCTCAGGCCATGAGGGGAGATGCTCAGGGCCCCCTCAAAGTATTATATGAAATTCAAGAGTGGTTCAAAGGGATTACAGGTCTCGCAGGAGTTACCACCCAACCTGTTGCCGGTGCTCAGGGCGAACTGGTTGGGATTAAGCTTTTTCAGGCTTATCACCAGCACATCGGGGAGAAAGATCGCAAAGTAATTTTGATCCCGAGATCAGCCCATGGAACTAACTTTGCAACCGCTGCCATGGCGGGCTATCCAGATGGTATCGTATATCTTGAGGCTAACCCCCAAGGTACAATCGATATAAATGATTTTGAAGAAAAATTAGAACAGTACGGCAAACAGCTCTGTGGGGTTATGATCACCAATCCCAACACCTCGGGCATCTTTGAAACAGATTTTAAAAAAATAGCAGATAAAGTGCACGAAGCTGGTGGGTTGGTTTACATGGACGGTGCCAACATGAACGCCATTGCAGGGCTAGTTAATCTGAACGAACTCGGAGTCGATGCCGTGCATAATAATTTGCACAAAACATGGACAATCCCCCACGGGGGCGGTGGTCCCGGAGACGCAATTGTAGCTGTTTCAGAAAAACTTGTTAATTTTCTCCCCGGAAAACAAATTATTCAGCTAAAAGACGGGACATATGATTCCAAAACACCAAAATATTCGATTGGCTCATTCCACCGAAACTGGGGAAATTTTGGTCATAAAGTAAGAGCTTTCACCTACCTCTTGCGGTTAGGACGCGAAGGTATTCCCAGAATGTCGTCCGTAGCGGTTCTTTCAGCTCGATATCTTTTTGAAAAACTCAAAACTCGCTACAACACCTTGCCGGAAAATGCTCTCGATTCACCAAGAATGCATGAATTTATCCTTACATTGAGTGAGGAAGACTTTGCGAATTTGGAAAATCACGGGATCCCTAAGAATCAAGCCATTCCTCAAATCGGCAAACTGTTCCTGGATTTTGGTTTTCATGCACCTACGGTGGCATTTCCGGAAGTTTTTGGATTAATGATCGAGCCAACCGAAAGCTACACAAAAAGGGAATTGGATCGTTTTGTGGAAGCAGTCCTTGCCATCAAAGATATCATTGATGAATCCCCTTTTGTCCTGAAAAGTGCCCCGCACTTTACACCAATCGACCGCGTTGATGAAGTTGGAGCAAACCGAAATCTTCGTTTAAATGAACCTCTCGACCGACTCCCTCCCCTTCCGCACAATCGAATCAGTCCTTCAGAGTTAATGCGTTTAGAGATCGATGAAATAAAAAAACGGGTAATTAAATTAGCCAAAGACTCGCAAGGATTGATTTGACCAACTATAATTTTCAGCCATATATACTTCTATGAGTAACGATGCTGAACAAACCATCTTTTCAACAAAAGGCGTAGTACTAAACTCAGTACTTTCTATAATTTTCTTTCTATTTATGCGAGAAGTGTTGGTTCCGCATGTTCCATCACAGGACCCGACAGCAATAATGATTGTTTCCTCAATGACTTCCTTATGTATGACTGGAGTCTTTTGGATAGCAGCAAATATGTTTCTCGTTACTTTGGTTGATTACAACCAAAAGAAAAAGAACTAGTTAGTTTAGATTTCGTAATGCGTAAGGTCGTTACGCAGGCGCGAACTCGGGTATGCTTTTATCATCATACCTTCATCCACGGGTAATTCTTCTACCAAACAGCCTTCTTTTCTGATTTTTACCACAAGTTTATAATCATCATGAGGAATAAGATATGATCTTAATTCTCTATGTAGTCCGAGTTTTTTTTCTATAATTTGCAATAGATCAGCTATACCTTGTTCAGTACGACAGCTTAAAAACACAGCATCCCCGGGCTTGTAGTTTTGACTAAATCTTAAATTTTCAAGGTCGTCCTTTTTTAGGAGGTCTATCTTATTGAAAACAGTTAAGATTTCTTTTTCATCAGCACCTAATTCTCCCAAGACAGTAAGTGTGGTCTGCATGTGCTCCTCAAACTGAGGGTTCGATAAGTCAACAACATGTAAGAGCAAATTCGCAACCAAGGTCTCCTCAAGGGTTGCACGGAAAGCATCCACTAGCCTATGGGGAAGCTTGCGAATAAAACCCACCGTATCGGTAAGAATAATTTTCTCCCCATTAGGTAGTAAAGCCTGCCTGCTTGTTGGGTCAAGGGTGGCAAACAGCTTATCAGCAGATAAGACATCAGATCCACATACCTGATTAAGAAGAGTTGATTTACCCGCATTTGTATAACCCACAACTGCAACTGTAGGGAGAGGAATTCTCAATCTTTTTTTGCGACTGGTTTTACGGATTTTTGCAACCTGTTTAATTTCTTTTTTTGTAGCGCTTATTTGATCACGAACCATCCTCTGATCAAGTTCTATCTGTGCTTCTCCCTCGCCACGTTGTGTCACCCCCCCTCCTCGTTGACGACCGAGGTGCGTCCATGCTCTTCTAAGTCGTGGTAAGGAATATTCCAAACGGGCTAGCTTAACCTGTAAGACTGCTTCTTTTGTCTGAGCTCTGGCCGCAAAGACATCTAAAATGATTTCCTGTCGATCAATCACTAAGACTTTGGATTCAGCCTCCCAGTTTCTTTGCTGGCTTGGTGACAATTCATTATCGAAAATAATCACATCACAACCCAGTTCACCGACTTCCTCAATAACTTCATTAAATTTCCCTTTTCCGAGTAAATATCCGGCATAGGTTTTTCGAACTCGTACTACTTTCTTGCAAAAAATTTTTATTCCTAAATTCGATACAAGTTCATCAAGTTCATCCAGCAGGCTTTCTGCATTACTTCGCTCTTCCTCTCTCAAGATAACGGCTAAGAGATAAGCTTTTTCGACTAGTCGCGGTTTTTCCTTTACCTCAAACATTAAAAATAAAAAGGGGTTCGAGCGTAAATATTGCCCGAACCCCTTTATAAAATAAGTTTATGTCAAATTTTGAATTACTCAACTGACAGCAGCCTGGGCTGCCGCTAACCTAGCCGTGGGTACACGGAAAGGAGAGCAACTCACATAGTTAAGACCAATTTTATGACAGAACTCAACGCTCTTAGGATCACCACCATGCTCGCCACAAATTCCTAGCTTAATTCCACGACGTGATGACTTTCCTCGTTTCACGCCTATTTCCATAAGTTGACCAACGCCACTTTGATCTACGCTGGCAAATGGGTTGGCATCGATGATGTCCAGTTCCGTATAATTTGGAAGAAAGCTTCCAGAATCGTCACGGCTCATGCCCATTGTAGTTTGAGTGAGGTCATTTGTTCCGAAACTGAAAAACTGAGCTGTCTTTGCAATTTCATCTGCAACGAGTGCGGCACGTGGAATTTCAATCATAGTACCCACGAGATACTTTACCTTCTCACCTTTCGCGGCGAAAACTTTCTTGGCTGTCTCGTGTATGACATCGACTTGGATCTCCAACTCCCTAGGGAAGCCAACAAGTGGGACCATAATTTCTGGATTCACCTCAACCCCGCTCTTTTGAACGAGGATTGCTGCTTCCAAGATCGCTTGTGCCTGCATCTCTGTAATTTCCGAATAAGAAATTCCCAATCGACAACCTCTATGACCAAGCATGGGGTTAAACTCGTGTAGATCTTCGACCCGCTTTTTGACCGAAGCAAGCGAGACTCCTAATTTCTTGGCCAAGTCACGCTGGGAGGCTTGATCATGAGGAAGGAATTCATGCAGAGGTGGATCCAATAAACGGATTGTAGCGGGACGACCCTCGAGAGCCTTAAAGATTCCCTGGAAGTCTTTCCTTTGGTAAGGGAGGAGCTTTTTCAGAGCCTTACGACGATCCACTTCATTATCGGCAAGAATCATTTGACGCATTGCATCAATCCGATTTCCTTCGAAAAACATATGCTCGGTGCGGCAAAGACCAATACCAGAAGCACCAAACGCAATTGCGTTTGCAACCTGCGAAGGAGAATCCGCATTAGTGCGAACATCCATCTTGGTAGCTTTTGCACACCAATCCATTAATTGAGAGAAATTTTTGTAATCACGACTTTTCCTCGGATCCAATTTCTTATCCACTAGGACTTGAATAATTTCGGATGGAGCGGTTTTCAACTCTCCAGCAAAAATTTCACCAGTCGTTCCATTTATTGAAAGGTAATCTCCTTCTTTGTAAGTGGAACCATTAACTTTTACTGAACGGGTCTTGTAATCAATATCCAATTCCGCAGCTCCGCAAACACAGACCTTACCCATTTGCCTTGCGACCAATGCAGCGTGAGAGGAAACTCCACCGCGTGCGGTCAGAATACCTTCAGCTGCAATCATTCCACGAAGGTCTTCAGGGGAAGTTTCTTGGCGGACTAACAATACTGGGCCTTTTTTGGCTGCTTCGACTGCTCGCTCAGCATTCATACAGATTTTACCAGACGCGGCACCTGGGCCTGCGGGCAAACCCTTACAAAGCTTTTTAGCCGCTTTCTGAGCTGCTGCATCGAAAACTGGAGCAAGAACCTGATCGAGCTGTTCAGCAGGGACACGCTTGATAGCCGTTTTCCAATCGATCAGTTTTTCTTTCACCATTTCAGTAGCAATCCGAACCGCAGCCAGACCTGTTCTCTTACCATTACGAGTCTGCAACATATACAGTTTTTCATCTTCGATGGTGAACTCGAAATCCTGCATGTCCTTGAAATGTTTTTCTAATTTCTTCTGCACCAAAACAAGTTCCTTGAATGGCTTAGGAAGTACGCGTTTCAGCTTGGCCACGGGTTGGGGTGTCCGAACACCTGCAACCACATCTTCACCCTGTGCGTCAGTAAGGAACTCTCCATAGAGAACTTTCTCGCCTGACGCAGGGTCACGGGTAAAGCCAACTCCTGAACCTGATTTTTTACCAGTATTACCAAAAACCATGGCCTGTACATTTACAGCAGTTCCCCACTCTGCAGGAATGCCATATTTACGACGGTATACAGTGGCTCGATCGTTCATCCAGGAACTAAACACAGCGCCAACGGATCCTTCAAGCTGCTCCCAGGGACATGTGGGAAAGTCTTTACCAGAACGCTTTTTTACCAAAGATTTGAAACGGCCAACCAACTCTTTCATTTGCTCCGTGGAAATTCTGGAGTCGTCAACTTCTCCTTTTTCCTTGGGGAAAATCTCTTTCTTAAAATCCTCAATAATTGCCTCGAAAGGATCATGGTCTTCGCTTGGCAACTTTTGGACGCCCATGACTACATCACCGTACATCTGGATGAAGCGACGATAGCAATCCCATGCAAATCTTGCGTTACCGGATGCCTGTGACAACGCTTCAACGGTATCGTCATTCAATCCAAGATTCAGGATCGTATCCATCATGCCAGGCATGGAGTCACGTGCACCAGACCTCACTGACAAGAGCAAAGGTTTCTTGGTATCTCCTAACTTTTTACCAAGCTGCTTTTCCATTAAGGCGACAGAAGAACGCATTTGACCGTCTAAAGCCTTTGGATAGCTTCTCTTATGTTTGTAAAAATAAGTACAAACTTCGGTTGTAATAGTGAAGCCCGGAGGGACTGGTAGTCCAATTCTCGCCATCTCCGCAAGATTGGCTCCTTTGCCTCCAAGCAATTCTCTTTGCTTTGCGTCTCCATCGGTCTTTTTTCCAAAGTCATAAACATATTTGACTTCTTTTTTGGAAGTTTTGGTGGAGGCTCTTTTGGGAGCAGCCTTGGCTTTTGCTTTTTTGGTTGGTGCTTTCGCCTTTTTTTTCTGTGCCATATGAGGTTGAGGTTTGCTATTTCTTTAAGGTGAGTAACAACTAGGTCGTTACGGGCTGTTAAATGAAGATGCTTTCTCTTATTTTTATAGGGTTTTGTCAATGGATGACTTTCAATTCTTCCCTTTTGAACTTAGTCTAAAAAGAGATTTCTGCATCGACCAAATTGAAGAAATTCGTCTTACTGATCTATTTGCCACCACTCCAATCAGAAATTTTAAATTCAATCGATGTCATCACCTAAAGATCAGAGACCGGCAAGTTTCGGTGACCGATTTCGCGAAGAAGGCCTAAGCGGGATACTCAAAAAAAAACCCAAAGATCCTAAAACGGATCCCAACGAAATGCATTTCCTCGAACACTTGGAGGAACTGCGGTGGGTAATTCTGAAATCAGTAGTCGCATTTCTTGTAGGGTGTATTGGCGTAGCCATTTTCATGCAGGACTCCGTCAAACTTCTGCAAATGCCGCTCATAAAAGCAGTCGAAGATTTTGGTGAGATCGGAATTGACCTGCAATCGATTGGTTTGGAGCAATACACCAAACCTTTGGAAAAAAAGGAGGTTGGTCTAGGCGAATTACGCAAAGCCACTGAGCAAGATCTTATCGATTGGGGCATTACTGACCCTCACCACCAAAATCGTATCATCAACCATTTTGCAAATGGGAGTAATCGAAATTTACTTCAAGTAATCCGATCATACTCACCGATCTTTATTGCCATGAAAATATGTTTTCTTGGAGGGATTGGCCTGTCCTTGCCAATGATTCTTTATTTTGTGGGAAGTTTCGTTGTCCCGGGACTAACCCCTCAGGAGAAAAAAGTCTTTTTTCCGGGATGCATAGCAGCCACTTTTTTATTTCTGGCAGGGGCCTCCATGACCTATTTTTTCATTCTTCCCCTCTCCCTAGCCTTTACCATTGAATTTTCATTCAATGTTCTTGGTCTTGATGTCTACCGGCCCGAAGCTGGTAATTACTACAGCACTGTTATATGGATGACCTTTGCCGTAGGAATCGCATTTCAGTTTCCTCTTGTATTGATTTTGCTCATCCGAATTGGAATTTTATCGGTCAAAAAACTTCGTGAGAGCCGGAGACTTGTTCTTGTAATCCTTATGGTATCTGCAGCCCTGATTACTCCAGGCGGTGATCCGGTAAGTCTGTGCATTCTTACAATCCCCCTCTACATTCTTTACGAATTTGCCATTCTTTTCGGTTCTTTTATCGAAAGAAGTAAAGCACTTCGAGAATGGAATGAATGGGATGAAAGTATCCAGGGCACTCGTCCCGAAAAACCGAAAACTGAAAAGTTATCTCTACTGCTACTTTCAATCGTTATTCTTGCTGTAGCGGGGGCTGGCTTCTTGGCTTGGAAGTATCAGGATGTGATTAAAAGTTCTTTGGATTGGTTTGATACGGAGGAAATTGAACTGACAATCGACCGCAACCAATCAGCCAACTCAGTAATCCGGGGTACAAAAATTCTATTTGATGACAACCGTACTTTGATCATCGAACTACTTCCAATGGAGGATGCCAACTCGAGTCTCCCCCAACGGGGACTTTACAAAGCAAAGATAATCAATTCAGAAGAGTAGTCTCATTTGCTTGCTTTTCAGTAAACAACCATCAAAAAGGGTTGAGTGAAGAAAAAAGTAAATAAGATAGGGATACTTCTTAAAGGATATCGCAAAAGAGCCAACCTCACTCAACCCCAGCTCGCCGGTGCTAGCGGCGTAGCTACTTCGATAGTCAATGATGTTGAAAATGGAATTCGCAACGCAGGAAGCAAGACACTTGATCGCATAGCCCGTGGGCTCAATCTTTCAGATGAAGAGAGATTTACGTTTATCATGGTTGGCTTGTCTCTTTCCAAGCGCGATTTCCTGATTCCTGATTTCTCCGACTATCCACCTGAAGTTTTAAATTACTTACCATTTGTTTTCCAAAAATCCGGAATTCTGCCGAAAACGGTTAAAAAAATAATCCTACCATCAAAGGAAGATAAAAGATTTCAGGTAGTCCTTAAAAATGGAAAAACGATGGCTATGGAAATTCGTCTTTCTCCAGTGAAATAATTACGACCGATGCCCTTAGAAAAAGTAAGGGTTGATCGGTGGTTGTGGTCTGTTCGAGGCTACAAAACCAGATCTTTGGCAACCGATGCATGTAAAAGAAACTGGGTTTCAGTTAACGGAAACCATGCTAAACCTTCGCGGGAATTAAGATGCGGGGACCTTGTAAGCTTCAAATTAGGGCCTTTAATAAAAGAGGTAAAAGTTCTTCAACTGCTCGAGAAGCGGATTTCCGCAAAGCTAGTTGAAGACTACATGGAAGATTTAACTCCTGAATCTGTATATGACGAAGCTGAAAAGAAGAGGAAGTCGGTTCCATCCGCTCCCTTTGGGCAAAGAGTTTCAAAGGGTAGACCGTCTAAGAAAGAGCGACGCGAACTTGAAGAATTTTTTTACAACCCTGATGGTTCTTAGATTCCTGAATTTATTGTAGATAATCATCTAACAAATATTTAATTTTGGTCTTATTTGTTCGGTAACAATTCGCAGCCATTCTCAAAAAAACTTCTCTTCTTATTGTTGGAATAAAAACCTCTTGCCAGAAATCATAGGTAAAGTCATCATTTCGCTCATGAAAAAGTCGCTCATTCTCTTGTTTTCTTTAGTGGTAGCATGTTCCTTTTCTTCCTGCATTCAATCAGTTCCATCTTTGAGTTCTTCAAGCGATGAAACCGTTATGCTTCATTGGTTGGATATGGATCAAGAAGGACTGGTTCGCAAAACGATGGACGATGGAAACGCAACAAAGAGAGATTCGTTGTTTTCTGGAAAAGCAATTGAAACCTTTGAGCAAAGTCCAACAAAATCAGTTTCTTCCTGGAAGAAAGGCAAAAGACACGGAATAACCACAGAGTATTTTTACAACGGCAGAAAACGAAGAATTATTTCCTATGAAAATGGGGAAAGGAATGGAGTTTCACGTGAATTCAGAATTACAGGTGAGCTACTTGCCGAAGAGACCTACTCAAACAACGAGCTCAATGGACCTAAATCGGAATGGCACCCCAATGGTACTAAAATCATGGAAGTACAAATGAAAGAAGGTATGCCCCACGGTACGGTCACAGAATGGTACGCCGACGGTACTAAGAAGTCATCCACGATTTATCGACACGGTCTGCGTGAAGGGCCATCTTCCGAGTGGTACCGGACAGGGCAACAAAAACTCGGACTTTTTTATCAGAAGGATAAGCAGCATGGTCTCCGTACAATATGGTATGATAACGGGAAAAAAAGATTAACCGCACAATTTGTTGATGATAAAATGGAAGGAAACTCAAAAGGCTGGTTCCCGAACGGACAACAGCAATTTGACTATAATTTTCGCAATAACTTAGAGCATGGTGTCTGTACAGAATGGAACGAGGTCGGTCAGAAAATTTCCGAACTTCAGTTTATTGATGGGCAACCGATCCAGGACCTTTTGACTGGAAGATCCTTAAAACCAATTGAAAATACCGAGGAGTTGGAAGTCCCCAGCGCTCCAACACCAACCAATGAACAGCCTGTACCTGAAACAAAAGAAAAGCCTGACTCTGAAACCGTCGTTGCTGAAGATAATGCCTCAGAAGAAACAGACAATGCATCTCCAGAGACAGTTCTATCCACCGAAGAATCCACCCCTCCTTCTAAAACCAATGTTGCTGCTGAATCACCTGCCACACAAGTGGAGACTGATATCGCACCACCGAAGACTCAAACTCCACCCACGTTTGATCCCTTCAGCGTAAGCTCCGAGCCGAAGGAAGAGGAGAGTAAGAAAACCCCTGTTCCTGAAGTGATTTCTCCACCTCCCCCTGTGCCTCCACCTCCGGCACCTAGCTTTGACCCTTTTGCAAATGACCCGGTTCCACCTGTTGCTCCACCGGATTCTCCAAAAGCGGAGATTGAAGCCCCTCAATCAGCAGAGTTCGTACCGCCACCTCCACCGCCTCCTCCTCCAGCACCCTCATTCAACCCCTTCGAGAATGATCCATTGCCTCCTGTTCCAGAAATAGCACCTAATGCAGAGTCTTCGCCCGAGGTAGTTCCACAAGCTGACACGGTTCCACCACCTCCACCTGCTTCTCCTCCTCCAGCTTTCGACCCATTTAGTAATTCTGAAAGTGATACGGGAAATCAAAGTTCTTCTCCCACGGAAGGAAAGCTAGATATACCTCCTCCACCGCCCCCTCCTTCGGCTCCGACCTTCAATCCGTTTGACAATGATCCCCTCCCACCTCCTCCACCTGGCTTATCCGAAGATGGGGCTCAACCTAAATCTAAATCCAATCCATTTGAATCTGTTAACTCTGATAAAAACGAGTCTTCCGTGCCGTTAGAAAACATATTTAATACGCCACCGCCAGAATCTGCACCTGCGGATAACTTCAACCCCTTCGATTTACCAACCGAAAACTAAGGTGAACACCACTTTTAAATTAAACATTTTAAAGTGGCAGCCCGGCAGGGACTCGAACCCCGACTGAAGGTACCAAAAACCTCTGTGCTACCATTACACCACCAGGCTACGAATCCTAGTATGAAAAAGAGACCGATAAAGTCAAGTGAGTTGGGTCTCCTCAATCATTAATGAATCAAACTAAATACAAACGAATCATTCTTAAAATCAGTGGTGAAATTCTTGGAAGTCGAGAAGAGGGTGAACCCATTCATGCAAAGTCTTTAGAAAACATCTGTGCAGAAATTAAAGCCGTCGCGGATATGGGAGTTGAAATAGGGTTAGTCGTAGGTGGAGGAAATATCTTTCGAGGATTACAGGGTAGCGATAAGGGTATTGATCGGACTACCGGGGACTCCATGGGCATGCTTGCAACGGTTATTAATGGTTTGGCACTCATGGACCGCCTTGAAAAAATTGGTGCTGTTGTTCGTGTGCAAAGTGCGATCCCCATGGATAAACTGGCCGAGCCTTACATTCAAAGGCGGGCTATTCGTCACTTGGAGCGGGGCCGAATTGTAATTTTTGTCTCGGGCACCGGAAATCCATATTTTTCCACTGATACAACGGCTGCTTTACGGGCGAGCGAAATATCGGCAGAAGTCATCTTGAAAGCCACTAAAGTCGATGGGATTTACGACAAGGATCCGCACAAATTCGATGACGCAGAAAAGTTTGAATCATTAACTTACATGGACTGTCTTGAAAAACGATTATCTGTAATGGATTCGACTGCTTTTTCATTATGTATGGACAATCGCATGCCTATTTTAGTTTTTGATTTACAACAGAAACAATCCATTCGCCAAGCGGTCTGTGGAGAAACTATTGGAACAATTGTTTCATAACTCACCACCCTGACCATCATCCCGTTTAACCAAACCACTTAATTACGATAATTATCATGGAAACTGAAGAAATCTTCTCCATCATGAAGCAGGACATGAAAAAGTCCGTGGAGCATGTCACCAATGAATTTAATACCTTACATACAGGTAAAGCGAACACTTCTATGGTCGAAAGCGTGACGGTCGATGTTTACGGCTCGAATATGAAACTCAGGGATGTCGCGGCGATCACCACCCCTGATGCGAGAACGATTCAAATTCAACCCTGGGATAAGTCAACCAGTGCTCCGATTGAAAAGGCTTTAATTGAAGCGAAGCTTGGAATTAGCCCCGTTGTTACAGGAGAACTTATTAGACTTCCCATCCCGGAATTGAGTGGAGAGAGGCGCGAAGAATTATGCAAAATGGCACAGGGCTTTGCCGAACAAGGCAAAATCGGAATTAGAGCCTCTCGTAAAGATGCAATGGATGCCCTCAAGGATGCACAAAAAGAAGGTCTTCCCGAAGACGACTTCAAAAGGGCAGAGAAGGATGTGCAAAAGGAAACTGACGATTCAGTAGAGCAGATCAACCAAGCGTTATCCGCCAAAGAAAAGGATCTTCGTCAAGTTTAGATCAGTCCTCTTGTTTTTGAGGATTTATTTTACAAACCGGTTGTGATTGTTGCATGAATTCTCGAATCATTGTTTTAAAACTTGGAACCGGAATTCTTTCTGCGGGATCGGGAAGAATTCATCAGGAAAGATTAAATGCGATTGCTGAGGGGATCCAAATCCTCCGCGAAAAAGAGGATACCCAAACCATTATTGTGAGTTCAGGTGCAGTTGGGCTGGGAATGGGAAAACTTGGATTAAACAAAAGACCCACTGAATTATCAGACCTCAGGGCATGTGCGGCCATTGGCCAATGCTGCCTGATGAATGCCTGGACAAACGCTTTTGAACGAGTCGGCTTATTGCCTGGCCAAGTTCTTCTTACCAGGGAGGATTTTGACGATAATCTACGATCCCAAAAGGTTAAGGAAACTTTAAACAGCCTATCCCGTAATCAAATCATTCCGGTGGTTAATGAAAACGACTCGGTAAGTGATGAGGAGATCAAGTTTGGTGACAACGATGTTTTGTCTGCCCTCCTCTCATCTCTAACTAATGCGCAATTACTGGTTATTCTTTCAACTGCCAAAGGCTTGATGACACACCCTACCGATGGCGAGCTTATACCATTTGTTGCAGAGATCACCCCAGTTATAGAAGAAATGGCTAAGGGTACCACCAGTGTGACCGCAGTAGGTGGAATGAGCACAAAAATTGAAGCCGCTAAAATTGCCACTAAATCTGGCTGTGCGGTTTTTATTGGTAGCGGTGAAAGCAAAACCGATTTGTCATCCATAATCGCAAATGACGCGGAAGGGACTTTTTTTCCCCCGCATGGATTGGAATTAAATCAGCGAAAAAAATGGCTGGCATTTTTCCCTAAGCCAAAAGGTAATATTCACATCGATGACGGGGCTTCGGTTGCGATTCTGGATAACGGTGGAAGCCTGCTCGCCAGCGGTATTACTCAAATAGATGGTCCCTTCAACAAGGCAGATGTTGTTTCTTTGATCAACCTACAAGGTGAAACAATTGCCAGGGGCGTGTCTAGGTTTGATTCCGATGAACTTCTGGCCATCAAGGGAATGAATAACCAAAATATTTTGAAAAAGTTTCCAAGGAAGACACGGGCTGAAGTAATTCACCGCGATCATCTCGCTCCCCATCTTTAGGATGTGAATTGAATACGCTTGAACGGAAGGATTAATTTCGCGAAAGCTATTTCCGTGTACGATTATGAAGATGATGAAGATGATGTGTTTGGGCCTCCCCCATCGGTTACCCAAAATAGCCAATCGACAATTGATTTCACCAAAGAACTCAATGCCGATCAACTGGCAGCGGTAACCGCAGAAGACGGACCCGCCTTGGTACTGGCAGGTGCAGGTTCCGGAAAAACAAGAACCCTAACCTACCGGGTGGCATATCTTTTACAAAATGGTGTAAGTCCCGAAGCAATTCTGCTACTTACCTTTACCAACAAAGCATCCAAGCAGATGCTTGAAAGGGTTGAAGAACTTACGGGTGTGAGCGTACATCGCTTCCTCGGAGGAACATTCCACCATGTGGGAGGTCAGGTTTTACGGTTATTTGGTGACAGCATAGGGTTGGCAAAAAGTTTTACCATTCTCGACGATGGAGATTCCGACTCCCTTTTAAACGAAGTAATTCGCGATCTGGATCCTGACTTTTTTAAATCTAAAGAAAACCCAAAGGCGAAACCGATCAAGGGGTTGATTAGCTTTGCGAGGAATATTGATGCCTCGTTCGAAGAGGTGGCCAAAGGACGCTATCCGGGTAACGCTGAACTTTGTGCCAAGATTCAATCTTTTGCCAAGGTCTACCAGCAGACTAAACTAGAACGAGGACTCGCTGATTATGATGACCTATTAGTTTACTGGCTTGAAGTACTGGAGAATAATAAGGAGGCCGCTGAGTATTACCAAAATCGGTTTTCATATGTATTAGTTGATGAGTATCAGGATGTGAATTCACTGCAGGCCCGCATTGTCGATAAGATTGCGGCCAATCATCAGGTTATGGCCGTAGGAGACGACGCCCAGTGTATCTATACCTGGCGAGGAGCCGACCTCGATCAAATTATGAGTTTCCCGGACCGGCACCCAGGCACCAAGATTTTCAAAATTGAGACAAATTATCGGAGTTCTCC
>NZEN01000015.1 GCA_002689665.1 Opitutia bacterium
ACCCCATACAATCTTGACTGTAGGGTTCTGGCCGCCGCTACGGAGGAGGTTTCCTGATAAAACCGCCGTATTTCGATCCGGTTGATTTGCATTCATTGCACCAAGACCAGCTGGTACAATGGTTTGACTAAATACAGAACTATATAGAAAAAGGAGGAATAGTAATGGGAGGAGTGGGCAAGGACTCATTGTAAAAAATAATAAAAATAAGAATAAAAAAATAAAAAATAGATGATTATGAAAATTATGTAATAATGCTGTGAATTAAGTAATAAAAATTATGTGTAAATTGCTCGATACTAGTCACTTAGCACTTAATTTTGTATTATTACGTATAAACAAAAAAAAAGTCGAAAAGAATTAAATTGATGTTTTTTTTAATTTCTCATTATTTTGTAATAAATAATAAAAAATAAAAATTATGCATAAAAATTGTCATTTTTTGCTTATTCAATTTCATTCTTTCAAAACCACTCTTTCGAACTATACTTAAATCTTATTATTTTTATCCAACAGCACCTATGAGAGAACAAACCTTTTCATTGTCTGATTCAGCAGCGAGTAGTCTGCCGGCGGAAAGAGCAGCATTTATTCGCCGGACTTATGCTCACCTTGCGGTAGCAATTCTATTATTTACCGGGCTTGAATACTATTTGGTTAATGCTCCTTTTGCGGCCAAACTGGCAGCTAGTATGACAGGTGGAATGAGTTGGTTGATCGTTCTCGGTCTTTTTATGGGAGTGAGTTACATTGCTGACAAATTGGCAACCTCCGGAAGTTCTCAACAGATGCAGTACTTGGGACTTGGATTGTTCATCATTGCGGAGGCTATCGTGTTCCTCCCCCTGCTTTTTATCGCAACCCACTTTGGTGGTGAAGGACTTATACCTACTGCTGGTTTAATGACTTTGCTATTGGTCGGAGGCATCACCGCAACTGTCTTCATCACGAAAAAAGATTTTTCCTTTATGGGCGGTATCCTTTCGATGGGAGCATTTGTTGCACTCGGATTCATCGCATGCAGCATGATTTTCGGTTTCTCCCTGGGATTGATCTTTTCATCAGTGATGATCCTCTTTGCAGGTGGTTCCGTGCTCTATTCAACATCCAATATTTTACACCAGTATCGAACCGATCAACATGTGGCTGCTTCTCTTTCTCTTTTCGCTTCGGTTGCCCTTTTGTTTTACTACATCGTGCAGTTCCTTATGCACTTTGCAGGAGGTAGCGACGATTGATTTTAATCAGTTAGTTACCAGGGTTCGGGGTCATTCTCGACAAATTTTTGCTGAAGTCCGCTTAACGCGGACTTCAGTGTTTTGGGAGCCCAGAATGGGTGAGAAAGTTCGGGGTTTAAGTCGAGCAGGGGAAGAAGTACAAAATCACGGTCCAAAATCCGCGGGTGGGGAATCACTAAGTCGTCATTCTCAAGTGAAAGTTCATCATAGAGCAAGAGATCGAGGTCGATTACTCTTGGTCCATTTTTACGAATCACTTTTTTTCCAAGGTTTTTCTCGGTTTCCTGTAGTTTCTTAAGCAGATCCAATGGCGGGAGGTTGGTTTCTATTCGGATGGCTGCATTAATAAATGAAGGTTGATCTACAAATCCATAGGGAGCCGAACGATAGATNCTGGATCTCGAAATTATTTNAGAATACCCTNCGATAAGTGGNAGGCATTTTTCAAAAGTGGTTAAGGGGTTTCCTAAGTTTGCCCCNAACCCGATGTAAANATCAGCACTCAACNTCTACCCGNATCTGGCGAAGTCCCAGNTTTTTNACATANCTNGGCTTGTCGACTGATANACGAACCCGTTGAGCNCGNAAAGTTTCCTTTATATTTTCCGAAAGTTGGGAGGCATACTTTTCAAGCGTCTTTCCATCATAGGACTGTGAGAAGGAACGGATTTTTTCAACGATGGCACGGTAGTCGATGCCGTCTTCCACTTCATCGGTTTTGGCAATCTTGGAAAAGTCACTTTCCAGTTCAAGCGATACCAGCAAGTCCTGCGGTGCGTACAGTTCCTCTTCCAGAAGTCCAATACGTACCATTACCTCAATTCCTTCTAAAAGTATTTTTCCCATTATGACTTGCTTTAACTCTTTTATGTATTGGTTGCGAGTTCCTTTGCGACCAGAATGGCTTGCACGGTTTCTGCAACATCATGAACGCGGATGATTTCAACCCCCTTTGCAGCGGCATCTATGGCGGAAGCGATCGAACCCCCTATTCTTTTTACCGGATCTGGGGCATCACAAAGATGATCAATCCATGATTTTCGGGATGAACCGAGTAAGACTCCCCAAGTCTCATCCAAAAATGCATGAATACTTCTCATTATTTCGAGATTATGGGTCAGAGTTTTGCCAAACCCTATTCCTGGGTCGACCCATAAGCGGGGAAGGCCGAGTTCTTTGATTTGTTCTTTTTTTTGATCAAAAAATTCTCTAATTTCAGCAACGGAATTCATGTAGGATGGTTGGTCTTGCATCGATTTAGGCTTTCCCTGTGAATGCATGAGGATAAATCCAGCATTATGTGCGTGAGCGGCCTTTAATAGTTCAGCACTACCTCCCGAGACGTCATTGATCAGATGAGCCCCGGCTTCGAGGGCAAGTTGTGCAACTTTGGTTTTGGTGGTATCGATGGAAATAACGAATTGATCGGTGGGTAATTTTTCGAGAACCGGCAGCACTCTTCTGATTTCCTCCTCTTCGGAAATGAAATCACTCCCCGGGCGGGTACTTTCGCCTCCCAAATCAATAATCTGTGCCCCCTGTTCAGCCATCTCCATAGCTTTTCCAACCGCTGCCGATGGGTCCATGAAATCTCCTCCATCGCTGAAGGAATCTGGGGTGAGATTAAGGATGCCCATGACCGCCGGGTAATGCAGGGAAAGGCGTTGGCCGTTAAAAATATATTCAGGCACTAAGCGGATCGAAGGAGTTCTTCGTAATGGGTGCGGATTTCAGAGAAAATTTCATCACCTTGGGATGACCATCCAAGTTCGGACAGAGTAGTGAGGGGGGCCACCCCGCGCCCTGATCCACAAAGAATAATTTCATCGAAGGAAGTAATATCCTGATCTTTGGGAATGGCCCGGATAACCGAAAAACGCTCTTCCAAAAAAGGCATAAGTTTTTGCAGAACAATCCCGTTGAGAACCCACTTTTCCGGAATAATTAATTCATTTCCTTGGGCAAAGATAAGATTGGAGGTGGCAGTTTCTCGGAGGTCGTTATCCTTGGGGTCAATGATCACCCAGTCCTCTTTTTCAATTTCCAACTCTCCAAGTGATCCATAGAGATCCTTGTCCTCCGTTGATTTAATGATGGGATCTTTCCTTCGATAATGGAGAAGCCATCCTTCCACCGGATTACCGTCACTCACGGCCGGGCGAGATGAGAATCCTAGTAAATCTTCAAATAAACAAATTCTTATTAATCCGTGATCCGGACTCATTTCGGATGAAAATTGGGCGAGCTTTTGTTCTAAAAGAGTAATATCAGGAATCCATGGCATGGCTTGTTTTTTCGCCGATTCAATAAGTCTATTGAGGTAAGATTCGCAAAACGGAATTACGCGGTTATCCAGAACCTTCAGGGTAGAGAAAACTCCGCGTAAACCCCACGGTTCAGGATGTTCGCTGGGTGCGTCATCTTTGTTCCATGCTTTCATGAAGAATGTTCGATAAAATCTGAGTGCCTTGGTTTGATAGAAAGGATTCAGGGTGATACTGCAAGCCAAAGAGTTTCCGTCCTACATCCTCGAAGGAAAGCGGGGTTTCCCGAATTGGATCAGTGGAAGTGATTATGATGGAGTGGGGAAGGTTTTCCAGGCTATCCGGATTGACCTGTAGAGAGTGATAACGCCCCACATGAATGGGGCCTGTGATCTCGCGGTAAGTAACACTTGTAGGATCGGCAAGAATTTCAGTTTCTACTCCATGCAATACTTGACCCTGTCGAATAATCGAAGCTCCTTCCTGCTGGAGAATCATTTGGAATCCCAAACATACTCCCAGAATGGGAATTTTCCCTTTTACATTTTCAAGAATGGCTAAGGATTCCGGATAATCTTGAGGGGTTCCGGGACCTGGGGAGAAAACCAGCATTTGGCTTTTCTCCAGATCAGAGTCGGAAAATGATTTCCGGTCGATAATTCTAACTTTATCAAACCGGGCGAGCATATGCTCGAGGTTGCGGGTAAAGGAGTCGCGGTGATCAATCAGAGTGATCATTTGAGCAGCTCGAGGAGGGCCTGTGCCTTGGTATGGTTTTCCTGATACTCATATTCCGGCGTTGAATTTACCACGATGCCACCTCCCGCCTGGGTGTAGCACCGCCCATTCAGGATTAGCATGGCCCGAATAATCAGATTTAAATGGAGGTCACCATTGTCATGCAAAGTTCCAAAACTCCCCGTGTATGGTCCGCGGAAACAGGGTTCAAGCTGATCGATCCATTCCATTGTTCGAGCTTTGGGGCAACCCGTTATGCTTCCACCCGGAAGCATGGCCTGAATAATTTCTTTCAATGAAATATTTTCTTTCAGCGTTCCTGAGATGGTGGAAACGAGGTGGTGAAGGTGGGCATAACTTTCCACTTCGCGAAAATTTTGAATCTGTACGGAACCTGGGAGGCAGAGGGCGGAGAGATCATTGCGTTCAAGATCGACCAGCATATTGTGCTCTGCGACCTCCTTGGGGTCCTTGAGAAACCGTTCGATCAGCGAGCGTTCGGTGCCCTGATCATCCCGGCGATAGGTGCCACCGATTGGTCGGGTGATCATGCGGTCCGCTTCCTTATGAATCACTACTTCCGGAGAACAACTGACGATCGAAAACTCTTTGGTTTTTAACAAAAAGGCTTCCGGGGCGGGATTACTTTTTTGTAATTTAGTGAAGGCTGAAAGAGGATCGATTTGCGTTGCTGCCTCAAAGCGCTGTGAAATTTTGATCTGATAAGTTTCGCCATCAAGGATTGCTTCCCTTGCCTGATGAAAAATATCTTTGTATTGCTCGAAACTTAGATTGCAGCTGTGTTTCTGATTGGTGAGAGTTGAGAAATCGAGTGAAAGTGGATCCTGGAGTCTTTTTTCAATTTCCTGTTCCCTGTTCGGATCCCTTGACTCGATAACCGTCTGTTTCTGATTGAGATGGACTATAGTTGCTGGACGACCAAACCAGCCAGCCGGTATGGGTAAATCCCGCTTAGCCTTCGTAGGAATGCCAAACTGAAACGCCAATAGTTCGTAACCAAAAAAACCGACCCATCCGGAAAACGATAACACCCCATCAGCGGGCATTGGTTGAAGTTTGGACCAGATCGAATCGTCGGAAATGGAATGAATCGGAAAGATTTCTTCAAAATCGAGATAGGCAACCAGTTTTTGCGGGCAGGAATCAACTGTTTGGATGGCCAAATTATCACAACCAAGATTTGCAAGCTGGGCAGGGGAAGTATGCCGGCTCAGCTTGATCATGAAAGGAGGTTTAAAAGTTCAGGGAATTTTTTAATTTGGACTTTTGCCTGAGTGTCCGAGCCATAAAGAACTGGATTCCAACCGGATTCCTGAGCTCCAAGATAATCACGGGAATAACTATCACCCAAATGCATGATCTCCTGAGGATTCACCTGAAGGGTTTCTTCCACAGCCTGAAAAATTTCTCTTTGCGGTTTTTCAAATCCCAACTCGGAAGAAATGAAAAGATGTTCAAATAGATGATCAACCTGTAATTCGCGTAAGACGGACCTGAGCCTCGAATCATTATTTGAAAGAACCGCCAGTCGATAATTTTTATCCTTTAGCGTAGTCAGGGTTTGCACAGCCTGTTCCGCAAGTTTCCATGGCTCACCCCTGGCAAACAATTCCCAGAGCTCTTCAAATAATTCATCCATTAAATCGCCGGAGTAGGAAGGCTGAAAGGTAAGTTCAACGACTTTTCTCCAGAATTCTTTTTCCTCACCCTGTTGTTTATGAGCTATTTTTTGGACCTCGTTAAACGCTTGACCGAATTGGGTATCCAGAACGGTGTCGTCGACTTGAATCCCTTTTTTTCGTGCGGCTTTTCCGTACACGGCCCACACTGAAGGCCAGGGCTTTAGTAGGGTGCCCGCTGCATCCACGGTGAGCAAAGAAATTTTTTTCATATATTGGGGATGAAGATTAAAGAATTTTAAAATTGGGTGACAGCGAAAGCTTGTGACATCTAGGTAAGCAACCTATGAATGTCATCCGATGATGCGAGTTTTAACAAGTGGGCCAGGATTTGTGTGCGTTTTGATAATCATGATGTTTTTTGCCTATTGGCAACCTGCCATCGGAGCAAGTGAGGGAAATCTGAATATCAAATACATCTCTGATCTACTGGTGATTATGATCTTTTATTTTCAGGGCTCACGGTTGAAAATTGAGAATTTATCGCTTCTTTTGCAAAGGCCGGTTAGCAGTTTGGTGTTGCAGACAGGGATTATTTTTCTACCGGTTCTCTGGGTGAAAATTGGCTGGGCTTTGGGCCTGGTTCCGAAAAATTTATACGGTCCCCTGTTTTTCTCAGCTATTTTACCCACTACCATTGCAAGTTGTGTGGTTTTTTCGAGAAACGCGGGCGGAAATGCCGATTATGCCTTGGGTCACGCGACTTTGTCCAATTTGCTCGGAATTTTACTTGTGCCCTTTTTGTGGTTCGGATCTTTTGCCAATGGGGGTGCTTTTGGATTTCTTTTCCTGAAGATTTTTACCCTGGTGATGGCTCCCTGTTTTGTGGGTTGGTTCCTGGCTCGTATTTTTCCGGTTCTTAAAGAAATTACCGACAAAGAGTGGTTTGGTCAGGTACCGATGTTAGGCATCGCTTTTCTGGTCTATCTTTCGATGTGTGATGGATTATACTCAACTGATAAAGAAATATTTTTGCTGATGCTTAAAGAGGTTTTTCCTTTTTGTTTAGCCTTCGTCGTACTTCTTCATTTGTCGGGTTGGCTGTTTTCCACGAGGTGGTCGAAAAATAGGGAGATTCAAGTTTCCCAGTTTTTTTGTTTATCTCAAAAATCATTGGCCATGGGACTGCCAATTGCATCGGTCATATTTTCAGAATCCCAGAAAGAATTGTTTTCGATTACTCTGCCTCTTTTTTGTATTCATTTTTTACAACTGCTGATCGGGACACTTTTTTTGAAGCCATGCAAGAGCCGGGTCGAGGCAGGGGAGAAAGCGAATTGAAAGATTTGATGTTGATACCTGGTGAAATTTCGATGAAGAACAATGGGTGATTTGTAAGAATTTTAAAGATAAAGAGAAAATGCGTGCAGCCGGTTGCACCGCAGCCACGATTCTCGATCGTCTTTGCTCCTTTGTCAGGCCCGGCATGAATACCTGGGAGATTGATGAAGAAGGAGGAAGCATGATGCGTGATTTTGGCGTAAAAAGTGCCTGCAAAGGATACCGTTCGGGAAACCGGATCTTTCCTTCTTACACCTGTCTTTCGGTCAATGATGAAGTGGTGCATGGAATTGGATTGAAAGATCGTGTGCTCAAAGAGGGGGATGTTCTATCGGTGGATGTCTGCATTCGTGAAAATGGAGTTATTGGAGATAATTGCCGTACAATTCCGGTCGGTCAGGTGAGTCCCGAAATTGATCGCTTACTCAAAGTAACGGAGGAGTCCCTCTATGTTGGACTGAGTATGGCCTTGCACAAGAAACGGGTAGGCGATGTTTCGCAAGCCGTTCAGCAATATGTGGAAAAGGCCGGCTTTGCGGTGATTACGAATTTTGTGGGCCACGGGGTCGGACGCACCCTGCACGAAGAACCTCAGATCCCCAATTTTGGTAAAGCGGGAACGGGACCTCAGTTTCGTAAGGGTATGGCCATATGTATAGAACCGATGGTTAACATGAAAAGCCCGCAGATTCGGATGGCTAAGGATGGATGGACCGCCCTGGCTGTGGACGGCATGCCGTCTGCTCATTTTGAACACACCCTTCTGGTGGATGAGGGTCAGCCTGAGATTTTGACCATCCCGGAGGGTGCCGGGAATGCGGAAGAGTATTTTCAGTCAAAGTTGTCCGGGTTGGCGGCCTGAATATTTGGTATGCTTAAAAAGATTGCGGAAAGCGTATTTAGTTTTGATATCGAGTGGATCCCTGATCCGAAGTCTGCGGAAATTCTACTGAAATCTCCCCCTTCCTCAGGACCCGATGACGAGGCGGCCACATCCTTTGAAGCTCTTTGGTCAGATGCCCGAAAAGCCGATGATCCGGAAGACTTCCAGCCCTACCTGAAAACAATTCTCTGCCGGATTGTTTCAATTTGCGGAATTCTTCGTGATTGTCCACGGGGCGGAGAGCCGGTTTTGAAATTAGTTTCGCTGCCTACGGATGCATTGGATGAACAAAAATCAGACGAAAAAGTCCTTCTTACCAGTTTTTTGAAATCGGTGGGAAGAAGAAAGCCCCAACTTGTCGGATACAATTCATCTCAGGCTGATGTGCCAATTATTATTCAAAGATCGATCGTTCATGGGTTGCCCGGCTTTGGCTTTTCAGATCGTCCAGCCAAGCCTTGGGAAGGAGTGGATTACTTCGATGCAAGAAATTCAGATTATAACATTGATCTTGCAGAGGGTTTGGGACAGTTCCGCGACCGGCCTTCCCTTCACCAGGCAGCCAGCCTCAGTGGGATTCCCGGAAAGATTGATGTGAGCGGGGATTCTGTCGCTCAAATGTGGCTGGATAAACAGCTTCCTGAAATCCTTGCTTACAATGAGTTTGATGCCTTTACGACTCATTTGCTTTGGGCAAGGATGGCCCATTTTTCCGGTTTGCTTGAAACTCGTGACTATGAACGAGAACAGGTACTGGTGAGGAATTTACTGGAAGCAGAAATCGCAAACGGTAAGGAGCATTTAGTCCGATTCGTCGAAGAGTGGGACCGATTACTCTCAGTAACTGGACAAGATTAATTGCCGGTGACGCTTTCTTTATCATTGTCCCGAGAACTATAACCTGTTGCAAACATTAGTTTGTCTCCAAGATATCATACAACATACTTATTTAGACATGACCGACGAAGAACAAGCCCAAGACGCCCTGAGCCGACTCAATGAAACGCGCGACCGCCTGATGGGCGAAATTCGCAAAGGTATTATCGGACAGGATGAGGTGATTGAGCAATTACTTATCACACTGCTTGCTCGCGGGCACTGCCTGCTTACTGGAATCCCGGGTTTAGGTAAAACTTTGTTGGTTAAAACGTTGGCAAAATGCTTAAGTCTTGGTTTTAAAAGAATTCAATTTACACCCGACCTGATGCCTGCGGATGTGGTCGGATCGGAAGTGGTGGATGAAGATCCAGCGACTGGTAAGAAATCCTTCCGATTCTCGGCCGGTCCTATTTTCTCCAATGTGGTTTTGGCGGATGAAATAAACCGGACACCGCCCAAAACACAGGCCTCTCTCCTTGAAGCCATGGAAGAGAGACAGGTTACGGTCTCTGGAGAAACCCGCCCTTTAGATGCTCCATTTTTTGTACTGGCCACGCAAAACCCAATTGAACTGGAGGGAACCTATCCTTTGCCCGAGGCTCAACTTGACCGTTTCCTACTCAATCCAGTAATTGATTATCTCTCCGAGGAAGACGAAATCAAAATGGTTGGGGAAACCACCGGAGTGCAGGGCGAAGAATCCCAGGCTGTTTTGACCGGGGAAGACATTCTACAATTACAGAACTTAACCCGACAAGTTCCCGCCCCAGAAACGGTCGTATCATATGCGGTTGCGATTGCTTCTGCTTCCCGTCCTCAATCGGAATCCTGTGATGAGTGGACGCAAAAGCGGGTTAAGTGGGGTGCGGGTTCCCGTGGATCACAGGCCCTCATTTTGGCGTCAAAAGCAAGAGCCATGTTGGATGGTCGTCCGAATGCATCCCGCGAGGATGTAAAGGCGATGGCCAAAAGTGGTCTGCGTCACCGGATACTGCCCAGTTTTTTTGCTGAATCGGAAGGATTGAATTCGGACGGTATCATTGATCATATTTTGGAAAATGTAGCTTCGTAAACCGTCCAGGTGGTTGCTACGACAGATACGGAATTATTGGACCCGGCTCACCTGAGTCGGATCGAGGATTTTAGCTTACTCGCAAAAGTAGTGGTGGATGGAGCGATGCCTGGGATTCACCGAAGTCTGAGGCAGGGTAGGGGGACCGAGTTTTTTCAGTATCGGCCATACGACCCGGGTGAAGATTTGAAAGTGGTAGACTGGAAAGTATACGCTAAGAGGGAGGAGTTGGTCGCCAAAACCTTTCAGGAGGACACAAATTTTAATTTGTTTCTGGTTCTAGATACCAGTGCTTCGATGGGCTACCAGGGGGAGGTATCAGGTTGTACAAAACTACACTACGCTTCAATGTTGGTTGCTTGTTTCGCTTATCTTGCGTACCGGCAGGGAGACCGTGTGGGGCTTTTTGCCTACGGTCAGGAAGTAGAGCAGTGGATCAGGCCAAAGAGTGGACATGCCCATTTTGGACGGATTGTGAATGCCCTGTCTCGATTACAGGCAGGTGGGGTGAACAAGCATGAGGCGATGTGGGATCAACTGGTGGGAAATATGCCGGGGCGTTCAACAGTGGTGTTTTTGTCTGATTTTTTGGAGGCTGAGGATATTCTTCCGGAAAGACTCCGTTTTGCTCTTTCATCGAGGTATGAAGCCCTTTGTCTTCAGGTTCTGGATCGTGAGGAAGAAAAACTCCCTTCCGGGGATGCCTTGCGTTTTGTGGAAATGGAAGGGACTCGGGAAGTATCGACTTCCCCGGAAGTTATTCGAGATGAATTTAGTAATCGTATGAATGAATTTAAGGATACCTTGGAACGAAATCTTTCAAGTGTCTCTGCGGAATTTGAAAGTTTGTACACGGATCAGGATCTAGGTCATGCGTTGCGAAGATTTTTGGGCGTGCGCAACCGAAATGTGGGATGATTACCCGTAGCCATGATTGAGTTTGGGCAGCCTGCCGCCCTTTGGACAGGGCTTGCTATCGGCCTTCCCATTTTGGCTCACATGGCTTATCGTCGTATTACGGAAAGGCATGCTTTCCCGTCTCTTCGTTTTATTACACCCTCGCAGATTCCCCGGACCGGAAGAAAGACTCCAACGGACATAGCTCTTCTGTTGTTACGAATCCTTCTCTTCCTGGCGATTATGCTGCTTTTAGCTGACCCATATTGGTCTGGGTCAAAATTACCGGATCAGGGAGCCAATGGGAAAGAACTTTTAATTGCAGTTGATACAAGCCCAAGTATGGGTGGTTGGAATGGAATAAACCAGGCAAAAGAAATTGCCTCCGCTATGATTCAGCAGGCTGAAGGCAAAGCAGGTCTCATCAGTTTCGGTAAAAGTTCATTGGAAGAATGGTCAGTGGGGGGTAAGCCGGAAACTCTGCTGGATGCAGTTTCGGGGCTGAGCCATGGTTGGAGTAGAGGTGATGCACAGGTTTTAGCATCACAGGTAGCCAGACAATTTGGAGAAAATAGTTCGCAGAAAAAGCTGGCGGTGATCAGTGATTTTCAGAGAAGTGACTGGCAAAGTGTGAATTTGAATCTTCAAGCACAGGGCGTGGAGGTGGAAATGATCCGCGTTGGTGCAGGGAACGAGACTATGAGCCGTTTTGATAACCGAAGTATAGTCGAATCAAAAGTAGTCCCGGCAGGACCTGGAAAAGTACGAATTTGGGCTGTTGTCCGGAATTGGTCTGATAAAAAGGCAACTGACCTTCTTCAACTGGTTATTGGTGGAGAAGTGCAGGAGGAGCAAAAGATAACGATTGCTGCACTTAGCTCGAAACAGGCCCAGTTTATTGTGACATCTTCCGAGGTGTCTCAAGCACTTATTCGTCTGGTAAATGAGGACCCGATGCAGTTGGATAATCAGCGAACCGTCTGGTTGAAAGCTCCGCCTCCCAAACACTTCGGGTTCTGGCATAACACGACAACGGATGAGTCTACCGATAACGAAAAAAACTTTTTGCGTACTGCGGTTGAAAGTGCAGGTGATAGCGGATGGAACCGGTGGGAAGAGAGTGAAGACAATGCCAACGAGCTAAGAATGGCCAACGATGATTCCAAGCTTGAGCTTCTGATGGTGCTCGGGCTGGGTAACTGGTTTGAAGAAGAGGGGTTGGCTGAATCTTTTACGTCCTATCTTAACGGGGGTGGAGTTGCCGTTGTGACCCCCGCTGAAATCTTTAGCGAGACTGCTTCGATTATTCGTAACTATGAATGGCTCAATTTTTCATTTGTACGGGTAGAGGGAGGAGCGTCTAGAGTAAGTGACCCCTTTAGGATTGGTGCCTTGGAGGAAAACTCGAAATTAGCCGATGTTTTTTCCGGCAAGGCAGGAAGAGATCTCTACCTGACTTCTTTCAGAAAATTTGGAATTTTAAAACAGGTTGATGAAGCAACGGCGATCCCCATGAAAGATCGAGAAGGTCGGCCACTTGCCCTGGTTAAATCATTTTCTTCAGGGGGGAAACTGGTCTTTTTCCCTTTTCGGATGAACACTTCCTGGTCTGATTTACCGTTACGCACCTCCTTTCTTCCACTGCTTATGGAATTGACGAAAAAGAATAAGACCGAAGATAAGGCCTGGCCAATATTGGAACCGGGAGAGCAACTGGGAGTAGGCGAGAATCAATTTCTCGCAGAGAGACCGGGTGTTTTTCGTCATGCGGGCAAATGGCTGGAGGTCGTTTTCCCCACCGCTGAGTCAACGCCAGACACTCTTGTTGAAGATGAAATTAAAATGATGACCGGAGGTCTGGGAAATCCCTCGAATGATGTTCGAGAAAAGGTCAGTTCTTCCGTCGATGAAGAACGCAATTCCCTCTGGTTGTGGTTTGCAATCCTTGTGGCTAGCTTGTTGACTATTGAGATGATTTGGTCACGACCGCACGCCTCAGCAGAAAATAAGGAAGGAGTTTCACATGCCTGAATTTATCCGAATTTTAAACAAGGAATCATGGGTCTTCGTTATTTCTCGATGTGCACTCGCCTTGGTTCTAGGTCTGCTTAGTTGGCCGGTGACCATTTGGCTTGTTGATCTTTATGATTTGTATTCTCCAATCCTTGAAGAAGATTCCCTACGGTGGTTGATTTTGGCCAGTTCAATTTCCATTTTGTTCTTTGCAATTTTAGTTGTTCGGGCCTGCGTGCGGAAACCAAATCCTTCGGAAATAGCTGAAGAAGTTGAGAAAGGGAATCCACAGTTGCGTGACCTGCTCAACTGTGCGGTTGAAATAAACCAAAAATCCAAGACAGAAAATCTGTCTTACATGGAAAAAAGGGTTTTGGAGACCACGGCTAAAGAAATTCATTCGATCGCATGGGCCAAAGGAACCCGTCCAGGATCCTTATACTGGATATCGGTTCTACTCGGTATCGGAGTGGGTGCCGGGTTGGCGGTATGGGGATCAGGGAAAAGTCCGGTGCAAAAGGCTTTTGATTCTCTTTCTGAGGAAGCAGGGCTTACTTTATCTACCAATTTAACCGGCTCCCTCAATGGAGAAGAAGGTCCACCCAGTCATGAGTTCACCCGCGGGTCAGATGTCTCTATCTTCGCCGATGTTCTTCGCGGTCATCGGGGGCAGAAGCAAGCCACCATCGAATATGTTAATGGAGATCAGGTTGAATCCGTTGAAATGTTGGAGACCCGTGTTCTTGGGCGTTTCGAATTTGTGGTGCCTGCCCTTAAGGATACTTTTGAGTATCGGGTCGTAACTCCATCGCTTGCCTCGAACTGGCATAAGGTTAGTCCATATGATCCCCCTGCTTTACGATATGCAAAATGGACGATTACACCTCCTGGGTACACAAAACTTGATGCTTTTGAACATCAAGGTTTTGGATACGTAAAAGCTCCGGAAGGAAGTGGAGTACAACTAAGCATGGAAATTGAGGCTTTGCCAAAAAATGTACAAGCCCGCCTTGTAGCAAACGATGGGAACAATACCCTCGAAGGAAATGGTACAGTTTTCGCTCATGGATTTAATCTTGTGGAGGAATGGAAGGGATACATCGAGTTGCTCGATCTTGATAAGCCCGAACGGGCACCCATTACTTATGATGATTTGGTATTGGCTCCGATTCCCGACGAGCCTCCCCTTGTTGAGATTACGGAACCAGCTAAGGATCTTCAGTTACCGGCAGATGCCACCTTTTTAGTGGAGGTGTTTGCCGCAGACGATCATGGAATATCCGATGTCCGGATGCGTATTGAGCATGCGGGTGACAACGAGGAGGAGACCATCTTTGTTGAACCCATGGAGAAAGAAAAGCGGCTGACCTATGTGTTCGATTTAAACGACCGTCCGTTGGCTGTGGGAGATGTCTTAACCTACATGGCATTAGCCTCCGATAATAAAGAACCAGAGTCCCAGTTGGCCCGATCCGAAATTTACTTTATTGAAGTTTTACCACCGGAAGGAAATTCCACTGAAGCGGATGGGGGCGATATGGAGGGGGAATCCAAAGAGATTCCGGTTCGTGATTTTATCAATAAAACCAAGAAAATCATTCGTTCCACTTATGATGCCTTACTGGAGACGGAAGAAATCAAAAAAGACCGGTTAGCCGTGGCACTTTCTTCCGATGCACTCGGGTTGAAACATGAGATGACCAAAGTCTACGACGAGAATGAGGGGGCTTTCCCGATTGTCGATGGAATCGATCTCGGAGAACTTTTAAACGAGGCGACTTACCACATTGAACAGACTGAGATTTATGCCGGAGATCAAATGCTTGAGGAATCGCTTGAACCTTCTGGCAAGACGCTGAGAAAGTTAGTCCAACTATACGCTTTGATGCAAAAAATGCAGAAACAAAAATCCAAAGGTAAAGGTGAGGGCGAGGGCGAAAGTGAAGAAACCGCCGATGATGACCAGGAACCCCAGGAACAGGAACCAGGAAAAGATCCTGCGGAAGAGCTTAGGGAACTGGCTAAAGACTTGGACAAGCTGAAAGAGATGAAGAATCGGCAAAAGGGACTCAATCGGGAAATGGGCAGGTCAGCCGAAGCGGGCGTGGAGGGAGAAAAGAACCAAGAGACTGCTCAGGAGCAGGAGGAACTTCGTCGCGATCTGGAAGAATTGCGAGACCAATGGTATAAAAAATCTGGGAAACTAGGGGATGTGGCCAGTCTCGACCAAGCGGGCGGAGAAATGAAGGGGGCAGCGGGTGACTTGCGGAGGGATGAACCCCGTAACGCCCAACCGCAGGGCGAATTGGCGGCCGAAGCTCTGGGGAATGCGATTTCCGAGGTTGAGGGTAAAATGGCTGGAATCGCAGCCACGATGGTTGAGCAACTCGGTGAACAGGCTGGTGGTTTGGCCAGGGGGCAAAGATTATTAGGGGAATCGACTGATCAGGCGAAGCCCGGTGATGGCGAGAATTTAAAGGAGAGGCAGGAACAGCTTAATGATTTAATCGAGGATCTGCTTGAGGATATCGACCAGACAGCCCGTTCGATGGGTGGTTTTAATGAAAATGCCACTGAAGATTTATTGAAAGAGGCCCGAGAATCAAGGGAAGGTGGAATTGAGAGATCTGGGAAACGGGCTGAGAACTCGCTTCTGTATGAAGCTTTTCCTCAAGCCAAAAAAGAAGAGGATAAAGTGGCTGAAAACCTCGAACAATTACAGGAGGGACTGGAGGGCGTAGAAAACAAACTTCGTAATCTTGGCAATGGAGCTTTGCAGGAATTGGCCGAGCGTCTCCAAAGGAATCTGGAAGAGTTGTCTGGTATGAGTGGTGAGGAATTAAAGAAAGAATCTGAAGAACTTGCTAAATCGATTGGGTCTATGCCAAATGCTTCTAATGATGAACGCGTGCAAAACCTGACTCAATTTTTTGAGCAGATGGGATTCAGTGAGGATCCTTCCAATTCCAAATCAATGGCGGCCGCAGCTATGTCCGAAGCTTTGGAACTTGTGGAACAATTTTTCTGGCAAAATGCCAAGCAGGATTTACTGAAGAGAAATCTCGAAACCTCGTCTGCCCCCAATCGCTATAAGAGACAGGTTGAGGAATATTTTCGCAGGATTGCGGAGGGTGAGTAAAAGATGGGTTTTGATTGGCCTGCATCTCCTCTTTTTTTTGGCGTTATTTCCCTCGTCTTGATCGGGGCACTTTGGGTTCATGCCCGAAACTTGTTGAAAAGTGCTCCTGCAAAAATTGCGACCAGGTTGGTTCTGCTACGAATTTTTTCGCTGGCTCTTTTATTGGCACTAGTGGCAAGACCCTTTCTGGAGCAGGAGGACTTAGATCAAAGTAAATTTCGTTTATTAACCTTGGTTGATTTTTCAGGAAGTATGGAAGTACGGGATGATCGCGGAGGGGAGAAGCGAAATGAGCAGATCCGCCCATATCTGGAATCTTTATCTTCGGAGTCCTGGATTGCCAAGCAAAGGAAACGCTACGGAAAAGTCGAGATGTTTGCATTTTCCGAAGAAAGAGAACGCTTGCTCGGGGATGACTGGAATATCCCTCAAGTGGGTTCGCAAACCGCGTTGGGTGACGCTCTGTCTCGCTCGCTTTCCCAGGCAGAAGGTCAGCCGGATGACCCGCTGGGATCTTTGGTCGTTTTCTCGGATGGCCGCAACAATACGGGTCGCAATCTTTTGGAGGTCGGGAATGAATTTCGGGCACAGGGCATACCGATTAATGTGATCGGTGTAGGTAAAGACCGTCCTCAGGGGGATCTTAAGGTAACCTTTTCTGATCGTAAACCACGGGCGGTGGCCAAGGAGGATCTATTGTTGAAAGCCAAGGTCACCAATGAATTTTCGAAAGAGGTGTCGACGCGTGTGAGTCTGTTCATGGGCGATGAAAAGCTGAGGGAATCATCCGTGAATCTTAAATCCGGCGTCACGCAGGAAATATTATTTGATCCAATTATCCCGCAAACGGCAGGGGCCCGTCGGTACCGCGTGGTAATCGAATCTCCGGATGGAGATTTCGACCCTGCCAATGATCTGGATACCCTGCTTGTTGAAGTAAAACCACCCCTGAAATTCTCAATCCTCTACCTATCCAATCAGCCACGCCCTATTTATCCATTTATCAAAAGATCTCTCTCGAAAGAGGAGCAGTTTGATTTTCAGGCTCTTATTCGATTGGGTGAAAATGTCTTTCATTCCGTAGGAGAGGGAATGGAAAATACTTATCCCGCGGATCAAGATTTTTGGATGTCTTACGATGCGGTCCTGGCTGATACCGACGCCCTCGATGAATTAAACGCCACGGTCGCCGCTTCCTTGAAATCATTTGTTCAGAAAAAAGGCGGTGGCCTGCTTCTGTTTGGTCCATTGGACGAGGCCCGTGAAATCCTCGGAGGTTTGGTTCCTGTAAAAGCGGCGGAACGCGTGGTTCTGAAACAGGATGTTTCCCTAAGGACATTGGAAGAACCTCTTTTTGGACCGGAAGATGATGTTGACGAGATGAAGCCCTTTTTACCCGGACGTCTGCCGGGCTATCTGGTGACCCAAAAAAATCCGGCATCGCGTGGCGTGGTCGTGGTTCGTGCCAGCGGTGAATCAATCCTCGCCGTGCAGGCTTACGGAGCGGGTAAAGTTGCTTATTGGGGTTCTCCGCATGACTGGAGACGCTCATTGCGGGATGAGGATGGAAACCGTGAATTTGAGCGCTTTTGGCAATCTTTGGCTCAGTGGTTAGGGACGGGAGGGGAGGAGAGAATGAAAGTGGCAGAGGAATCCAATGTTCTGGTAAAAGGAGCGGAGGCAACCCTTCAAGTGGAGGCGTTGGGGTCAGACTTTGAGCCCGCAGTGGACGCACTGGTCGTGGCTAAAATTTCCGGGCCCGGGGGATTTTCTGAAAAGGTTCAACTTTATCCGAGGGGAGCGGTGGCGGGTCAGTATGCTGGAAATTTTCGCCCGGAAGAGTCTGGAGCCTACGAAGTTTCCTACCAGCTGTCTTTCCCTGATGGGGAGAAATTGGAACAGAGCGGGTTTGTTCGAGTGGGCGAATCGGGCTTGGAGTCTAAGGATACCACATTTGCTGAGCGTGACCTTCAGATGCTTGCGAAAATAACCGGGGGAGAGTACCTGCATATTTCTGATTTTGATCATGCCTGGGAACCCAAGTTTGCGGAGAATTTACCAACCTTGAGAAAGAGAAAAAACCTGGCAGATGCTTGGCCCATCTTTATTGCTCTTTTTCTGGCAGCCGGGATCGAATGGATCATGCGTAGACAGGTGGGCCTGCGATGAAAAGAATGCTTTATATCTTTTTTTGGGCTTCATGGATAAAGATCATAATTGGCCAAGTACCATTGGCTCCTCCGCCTTTGCTCAATCCTGTAGAAACTCCTGAAACAAACGCCACTGATTCCAATCAATCAGTCCCACAACCGCCAAAGAGGTCTTCGCAGATGGAAACCATCAAGAAAGCGGAAATGAATTTAAGGCATGGTGAGCAGGGAGAAAGGGTAGGGGC
The DNA here is from genome assembly GCA_002689665.1 of Opitutia bacterium. Lineage (GTDB taxonomy): Bacteria > Verrucomicrobiota > Verrucomicrobiia > Opitutales > Seribacteraceae > Seribacter. The sequence goes on from NZEN01000015.1 coordinate 18,500, forward strand.
GGCCAAGTTATTGGGGAAGTATCCTGGCAGCCTAAGCTCCAGTTCTCTGATTGGAGCTTTAGATGACCAGAGTCCCTTGGTCAGGAGAGCAGCAATGGTTTCCCTCGCGGAACATTTTCTGAATGGATACCCGGTGTATGATAAATCTTTGGTGGAAAAAATATTTTCGAAACTTGGGGACCCCGATGTGGAAGTGAGAAGAGAGGTATCCACTTTGATTCCTCGGCTTGTAAATCCCATGATGAGGGGAGGAGTTGAGCGGGTGGTTATTAACGGGCGTCAAGTTTTACGCCCTGTATCCGCCAGCTTACGTCCCGATTTATATGCCTTAACTCAGCGGGCCTTCTTGGATGAGGATGCCATTGTTAGGCAGAATGTATTGAAGTATCATTCTTATCTACGAGTCCCTTTACCACCTTTGTTGTTGGAGAAACTTTTGCAGGACCATGATCGAGGGGTCTTACTCACGGCTCTCGACCGAATATCTATAAATGCAAGCCAACCACGGATAATTAATGAAATTGAAAAACTTTCCAAACATGAGGATCGGGGGGTACGGCTAAAAATCGTGGACGTTGCCAGAGATTGTAATCGTTATCATACCAAATACCGCTCAATCTTAAGATCCATGACCGAAGACTCCGACGCAGAAGTCACCTCGATGGCGGCTGTTGAATTGGCTAGGTTTGGTGAAAAAATCAATCCCTCGGTCATCGACCGGATTAAGAAATATTTACTTTCCGCCAAGGGAATGAGTTCTCAGGTAACGACGATTCTTTACGCTGTGTCAGCCATGGGTGCAGACGGGATCGGGGTCTATAAATCCCTGACAGAACATGGTAGTTCCAAGATGCGGACGGTTGCTTGGCAAAGATATATCAGCCTGTCAAATGGATGGGATAAACCGAAGGATTGGATATTGGCTCTCAAGGATCGCGATCAAGGAGTAAGGACTGCTGTGGTAAATACTCTGCGTGGACGAGTCAAAGGATTGGATCAGGCAACCTTGGGTTCTTTAGTAGAAAGTCCCCATGATGATATTAGGAAATTCCTCGCTGAATCCCTTATTAATGCAGAGCAGGATGCCGTGGATGAATATGCCTTTGATTTACTGATTGATGAAGACCCCAATGTTCGGGCATCCACCATCCGAGCCTTGGCGACACGAAGAGAGACCGGTTGGCTCAAAATTATGGAGCGATCTTTATTGGATGATGAATATGTAATCCAGCGGGCCGCGATGGATGCCTTGCTTGCAGAACCAGTCCGGGGAATTACTATTCTTAAAACATATCTTTCCCGTAATCCGGGTTCCCGCATTAGTTCCTTGATCCGGATTGAATTGCAGAGAAGTGGCGTGCAACCATGAATAAAAATTCTTCCATCCTTTTATGTTTACTCTTTGGTTTTGGCTTGTTCAAAACTGACATCCTTGCCCAGGATTCAAAGCCACCGATGCCAGAGGACGGTTTGCGGATCATGCAACTAATGAAAAACCCCAATGGGGTTCGACGTTATCCGGACGCCTTGCCCAGTCTTTTGCGAATGATGAATGAGCAGACTTGGGCAAAGTTCGATACGGATCCGCTTTTTATTTCTGAACTCACCGATGAGCGAATTTTTGAAAATCCCATACTTTACATCAACTGTGACGATCAAACCAATTTGGAGTTTACCGCTGAAGAGAATCAGGCTTTGCGCAGATATATGGAACTGGGAGGGTTTGTCTATCTGGATGCTGGTATTAAAGCTTCCTTTTTGGGTGCTGACTTAGGCCACAGTTATGCGGCCTGGGAAGAACGCCCAGAGGTAAGGGATTGGTTTAAAGAGGTTTTTCCGGAAAAGGCCTTCATTCCCTTGGACCGGAGTCACGATCTGTTTCGTGTCTTCTTTAAGGGACTCCCTAAAAATGCTGATCTTAAAATCGAAGCTTCCCAAAAACGCCTTCCGGAAACGGTGCTGAGTTTTGTGGAACAGGAAAAGTGGCCCCAGGGAACTTACTCTTTTGTTGGTATAAAAGTTAAGGGAAGACTTGCCTGTGTGGCATCTCCGATCTGTGCGATGGGCTGGGGAAGAGATGAGTTTGGGAATTGGATTCCACCGATATCTTTTCGAATCAGAGAGTCAGCTGAAAACTTTGATGAAAACTTAAAGCTGGCCTCTTTTACGGGTGGTACTTTTGAAGTGAGCCGGGAAGATGGACTAAAGGATATTATTTATTCCGAGCAGGGCCAACGCCCGGCATGGGTACAGGAACCCAATGGAAGATGGCGTATATTCAAGTACTATTCGGGAGAGGAAATCAGTAACTATGCCCACTCGTTTTATGCCCGTTTAGGGATGAATGTTTTTCTTTATGCCTTGCTCAACTAATTGCCACAAGTAGGCTCTGACCTATGGAAGACTTCAGCTTTCCGGATCCTCCGGACCCCAAAGACCTGCCCTGGTGGCGAAGAATACCCCCCATGTACTATTGGTGGTTGGCTTCCATTGTGCTACTGGCTATTGCTTTTATTTGGCTTCCCTCCCAATGCAGCATGGACGCCTTTGATATGCCTCAGGGAAAAACCGAAGATTTGAATGGGTTGGAGAAAGTCGATCAGAATAAAGACTTGGAATTTCGCGAAGATCAAATGTGGTACAAAATTGGGGACGACTTACCATTTACGGGTCTGGCTCTTGCCTACCATGAAAATGGAAAAATCCGTTCTCAGACTAAAGTAAAAGAAGGAACGGCTTATGGTCTGATTGAGGAATGGGATGAGAACGGAACCCGTCTGGGGCAGAACTTCAAGAATGAATTTCGGGTATCACAGTGATAGCACTGCTGAAGTCTTTTTCCTTACTCTTTTTTAGTTATCTTCTTTTAGTCCTCATTCTTCCCGGAGAAAGTAAACCTGACCGTTCGATTATAGCTTTGCTAAACGAACGTTTTCAGGAACAGGAAAAAAAAGCTTCTTTGGCAATTAAAGAAAACCCCAAGCTGGTCCGTGGGTGGTCCGGGCGTGGAGATATGAGACTATTCTTGGGAGATTTTGAGGGTGCCAAAACAGATTATGAAAAAATGATCCAATTAGACCCCTCTCTTGAAGTCTCACATTGGCGACTTGGTATCGCATATTTTTATCTGAAAGAGTACGAAAAAGCTGCGAGGCAGTTTGAAATTTATCACAATTACGACGCAGTTGATCGGGAAAACGGAATTTGGCGGTTTATGTCCCAATTTAAAAGCAAGGGATTACAATCCGCCCGTGAAGGACTTCTAAAATACGAAAAGGATGATCGTCCACCTTACCCTTTATTATACGAAATGTTTGCCGGTCGCCTAAGCCCAGATCAGGTATTTAGTATGATCGAAGAAGTTGACTATCCTGAAAATTATCGGACCAGGGTTCTCTTTCATGCAAACCTTTATGTTGGCATCTACGCAGAAATGGTTGAACAAAATAAGAAGATGGCTGAGAAACTTCTAAGAAAAGCGTTTGAGAACCAATACGGGCAGTCAACCGGAACTTATATGTGGCAGGTTGCCCGGTTACATTATTTCCAATTACTTTCCCGGAAGGTGGATGATTCCCCGGTCACGGACTCTAAGGAAAAATAGTTTATTTATTCTTCCAGCATTTTTGCCCGAGAGTGAAGTACCGACCCTATTAAAAGAATGGGGGTCACCAGGTTCAGGATAGGAATAATCCATATACTGGAAGCAATGATACCATTACTGAAATATTTGGGAGTTGGTTTAAGGGATGCTGATGGGGAAATACGAAATTCCACAAGTTGTCCGTATTCTTTACCTAAAAGATAGCCGTTTAAAATGATTTGCAAAGCAAGGCCTACGGGGGGGATAAACCAACCAAGGATGAGTAAGGGAGAAGCAATAAGATTCAATAAGATCGTATGGATAAGGATGCGGATAGAAAAGGATAGGGAAGTCAGAAATGAGGGGGCTTTTTCCCAAGGTATGTTCGGGTAGTGTTTCTGCTGAATCGAGTCTAGGATATCATCAATGAAAATCCCCACGAATGCCCCATGAATGCCGGTGAAAAAGAAATAAGAAATTATTAAAACCAGAGTGCCGCCCATAAATTGGGCAATGCCTCGAAACCAACCCTCTCCCTTTCCGAACCAGGATTGAAGAGTGTTGGAAAAGATATCGAGAATGCTGTCAAGCACCGCAACTCCAAGAGTTACTGCCAAAACGATCGACAGCAGGGTTAGCAGGGTCGCCAGGACCAGAGCCTTAAGAATTTTCGGATCATTAATTTGCCGAAATGTTTTCAAGAAATTGGAAATCATAAATCGAAAACAAGCTGAGATCATGAATTAAATGCAAGTTTTTTCCTAAAAAGTGAGTTTTCAAGTGGACAAAATTGTTTCTTCTTCCTTATAGATTGTAGTGTGGACAGGATAGGTGGGATCAATGGCTGATCATAATTATACGGCGGACAGCATAAAGTCGCTCGATTGGAAAGAGCACATCCGTTTGCGTCCGGGTATGTACATCGGAAAGTTGGGTGATGGTTCATCGGAGGATGATGGAATCTATGTTCTACTGAAGGAAGTGCTTGATAATTGCATCGATGAATTCGTGATGGGATTCGGAAAACAAATCGATGTGGAATGTGATGGGCAAAATGTAATGGTGCGGGATTTTGGTCGAGGTATTCCGTTGGAAAAGCTGCTCGATTGCTCTTCCAAAATTAATACTGGAGCCAAATACGATTCAGAGGCTTTTAAAAAATCCGTTGGACTCAATGGTGTAGGTATTAAAGCAGTCAATGCCTTATCCACAAAGTTTGATATTCAGTCCTTTCGCGAAGGAGAAACTCGCAGAATTGAGTATGCTCAGGGCGATCCTCAATCTCAGGACAAAAAGAATAAGAAGACTGCCGAAGAAAATGGCACGGTCATTTCCTACCTGCCAGACGAGGCTATGTTCAAGAAGTTCCGATATCGGAACGAGTATGTTGAACGAATGCTCCGTTACTATACATACCTCAATAAAGGTCTTACCATCCGTTACAATGGAAAACGTTTCCGTTCAAAAGAGGGTCTGAAAGATTTATTAAATGAGAATCTTTCTGAAGATACCCTTTATCCCATTATTCATATAGAAGGACACGATATCGAAGTGGCCTTCACTCATGTTGAGCAATACGGCGAAGATTACTTTTCTTTCGTTAACGGACAGCACACAACTCAGGGTGGCACGCACCAGGCAGCGTTTAGGGAGGCCTTGGTTAAAACGATTCGGGACTTTACGAAAAAGAATTTCGAAGCGACTGATATTCGGGGAGGGCTGGTTGCTGCCATTAGTGTGAAAGTACAGGAACCCGTTTTTGAATCTCAGACAAAGACAAAATTAGGTTCTTTAACCGTGTCCCCTGAAGGCGAAACCATTCGCACATTTGTCGGGAATTTTCTTAAGGAAAAACTGGATAATTTTCTGCATAAGCATCCGGAAACAGCGGACGCCTTGCAGGCAAAAATTCAGCGTAGTGAGCGCGAAAGAAAGGAACTGAAAGGAATTCAGAAAATAGCCCGAGAGCGGGCTAAGAAAAGTAAGGTGCATAACCGAAAGCTTCGTGACTGCCGGGTACATTTGAACACCAAGGATAAAAATAAGTTCAAGAGCACACTTTTCATCACCGAGGGAGACTCAGCGAGTGGATCGATCACCAAAGCAAGGGATGTTCAGTTTCAGGCGGTTTTTAGTTTGAAGGGTAAACCCCTCAATTCCTTTGGTCTTACTCGGAAGGTTGTTTATGAAAATGAGGAATTTAACCTTATCCAGGCTGCTCTCGGAATTGAGGAGGATCTGGAGGACTTGCGGTATAACCAAGTGGTCATTGCCACCGATGCTGACGTCGATGGTATGCATATCCGTTTGCTCCTGATTACTTTTTTCCTGCAGTTTTTCCCTGAGCTTATTCGTCAGGGTCATTTGTTTGTTTTGCAAACCCCTCTCTTTCGGGTGAGGAATAAAAAATCGACTCTTTACTGCTACGACGATACGGAACGGGAAGCGGCAATCAAAACTTTGGGCAAGAATCCCGAAATTACCCGTTTTAAAGGTTTGGGAGAAATTTCACCTGATGAATTCAAACATTTCATCAGTGAGGATATCCGCTTGGACCCGGTGAAGATTGACGCACATGAGTCGATCAAAGAGATGCTCAAATTCTTTATGGGTAAAAACACGCCTGAACGACAGGAGTATATTATTCGGAATCTACGCTTCGAACTCGATCTTGTGGAAGAAGATGCTGATAAATCAGAAGAGGAAACCGAGAAAAAGATTTCCCAAGCAAAGGAGGAGAGCACCGCTGTAAAGAGCGAGGCTGCTTAATCGTAAGCCAATGTCGGAGGACGAGAACACCAAGGAAGAAGAAAAGGAACAGGAAGCTGAAGAGAAACCTGTTGAACCCACACCGAGGTTTGATCCGGAAACTTTGGGGCAAGGGTTGGCCGAAAAAAATGGAGACGATGATGCCATCTATGTGGATGATATGTATGGAGATTGGTTTCTCGACTATGCATCCTATGTAATCCTAGAAAGAGCCGTCCCGCATGCGGATGATGGACTAAAGCCGGTTCAGCGTCGGATTCTTCACTCCATGAAAGAATTGGAGGATGGTCGTTACAATAAAGTCGCGAATGTGATCGGAAATACCATGAAGTATCACCCACACGGGGATGCTTCAATAGGCGACGCGATGATTCAGCTTGGGCAGAAGGATCTTCTGATTGATACTCAGGGGAATTGGGGAAATGTATTAACCGGTGATTCTGCCGCGGCTCCTCGATATATTGAGGCTCGTCTGACCCCTTTTGCTCTGGAAGTCATTTTTAGCCCCAAGGTCACAACCTGGGCATCCTCTTATGATGGTCGAAATAAAGAACCCGTAACTTTTCCCGTTAAGTTTCCTGTTTTGCTTGCACAGGGTGCAGAAGGAATTGCGGTCGGTTTATCCACAAAGATTTTACCACATAATTTTATCGAAATTCTTGACGCCATGATTGATGGCCTCCGGAAAAATCCAATCAGTTTACTTCCCGATTTTCCACAGGGTGGGATTGCTGACTGCACCGATTATAACGGAGGAGCCAGGGGTGGGCGGGTACGCGTGCGAGCCCGTATCGAAAAGGTAAAGAAGCATTTACTTAAAATAACGGAGATTCCCTTTGGCACGACTACGACTAGTTTGATTGATTCCATCTTGTCAGCCAATGATAAGAGCAAAATTAAAATTGCCAAAATAGAGGATAATACTGCTGAGTTCGTGGAGATCATGGTGCATCTGCCATCGACGGTCTCTGCCGAGGATGCCTTGCCTGCTCTTTATGCCTTTACTGATTGTGAAGTCAGCCTGGCACCCAATGCCTGTGTCATTCAGCATAATCATCCCCAGTTTCTCTCAGTCAATGATCTGGTAAAGTCTTCCGCTGAGTTAACCCGTGAGCTTCTTCGTCAGGAACTTGAAATCAAACTTGGGGAATTACAGGAA
>NZEN01000016.1 GCA_002689665.1 Opitutia bacterium
TATAGTGAAACATTCAGCCCATTAGCAGGAGACCAATACGCTAGTTTAAAAGATAGTTATTCTTATGTTGATCCAAAGTCATTTGAAAATACAGAATTTGGCATCAGGTATGATCTTCCAAGTGGATTAGGTTTTTCAGCTTCCTATTTTGAAGTTAATTCAAATACGCCTTCCTACAATACTGGGACAAGTACATACTCAAAATCTGAACAAGAAATTACTGGATTCGAATTGCAATTAGTAGGTACTGTTACTGACAAATGGTTTATCAGTGCAGGGTATACTGACACAGATGCTAAAAAATCTGACGGCACTCCATTACGAGAAGTTCCTGAAAGCGTGTTTTCAATTTGGAACAATTACTTAGTGACTGACAAGTTGGCAATAAATCTTGGAGTTATAAATCAGGGAGAAAGCCATATTAAAGATGCAGTTTCTCCGAAGCTTCCAAGTTTTACGAGAGTAGATGCTGGAGCAAATTATGCACTCTCAGATAATACAACTCTTGGTCTTAATATCGAGAATCTTACGGATGAACTTTATTTCCCCCATTCTCATAGTACACACCAAGCATCAGTTGGTGCACCCATCAACGCTATGCTAAGTATTACCAGTTCTTTCTAAGACTGTACTTAGTAATAAAACATTTAAGACCTAGTTTGTTTGTTTCAGGTTATCCGAAAAGCGTAAAATAACTTGTTTTTAAGTAGAAAGTGGGGGCAACACTATCTACATAGGTCTTAGGGACCCTACCGTACGAGGCAATATGGTAGGGTCCTTTTTACTTTAAGGGTCTAGGTTGACACAAGCCAAAAGATTACCCATAATTAACAAACTTTTGCTCGGTAGCTCAGTGGCAGAGCAGGTGACTGTTAATCACTTGGTCGCTGGTTCGAATCCAGCCCGAGCAGCCATATCACTTTTATTTGTGATCAAGCTCCGGCCACTTTTCCAACTTACGATGTAATGTCCGACGGCTAATGCCCATTAACTCGGCTGCTCTGGTACGATTTCCTCCTGATTCCAAGAGCGCATTGCGCAATAGCCTTTTTTCATTCTCTTCTACAGACAGATGGGATGAAGTGACCCCATCAACAGGAACACTTTGGCCACTCGCTTCAGTAGAAGAAAAACGGATATCCAAATCATAGGGTGTAATCTCAAGCCCTCTCTTTAGCACTACAAGATTTTCGCAAAAATTTCGCAATTCACGAATGTTTCCCGGCCAGGCATATTTTTCAAGTACCTCAAGTGCTTCTCGATTGAGGGTCGGAACATCAAATTCATTTTCGCTGGCAAAATGTTTTAAAAAATGATGAAGCAAAAGAGAAATATCTTCCTCACGCTCACGAAGAGGAGGTAAATGAACCGTTACCACATTCATGCGATAAAATAAGTCCTCTCGAAATTCACCCTTCTCCGACATTTCTCGTAAATCTCGGTTGGTTGCACAAACCAAACGAACATCAAGGTCGATTGTCTGGGCACTTCCCAGTCTTTCAATGCTTTTGGATTCCAGGAATCGTAAAAGTTTAACTTGGGTGGATGCATCGATTTCCCCAATTTCATCAAGAAATAAAGTACCTNTATTGGCAGATTCAAAACGACCAATTCGCTTTTCCATGGCTCCGGTAAATGCTCCCTTTTCATGCCCAAATAATTCACTCTCAAGCAAGTTAGAGGGTAGGGCGGCACAATGAACCGGAACAAAGGGACCGCGTGAACGATCACTATTTTGATGAATTGCTTGGGCAATGAGCTCCTTGCCCGTTCCCGTCTCTCCTGTTACGAGGACCGTTGCTTTAGACGGACCGACTAATTGAACTTGCTCAAGCANTTTTTCCAAGGCCTGAGATTTACCGAGAATGCCGTCAAAACTATAGGTTTTATCGAGGCGTTTATGCAAATCGTGGTTTTCTTTTTTTAATTTTCTCTCATTCAACCCACGCATGATCAGCAAATCTAATTTCTCTAAATTTACTGGTTTGGAAAGAAAGTCAAAAGCTCCCCTCTTCATAGCCTCTACAGCCACATCCACTTCCCCATAGGCAGTCATCATAATGCAAATCGAATCAGGAGCATTTCTGATCGCAAAATCAATCACGCTCATNCCGGATTCTCCAGACATGCGCAGATCTGTTAAGATAACCTCAAATTTTTCAGCCTCCATTGCGTTAAAGGCCTCTTCCGCACTCGATGCCAAGNAGACTTCGAACTTGTCTTCCAATGCAAGTTCTAGCCCTTCACGGGTATGCTCTTCATCATCAACAATCAATAAATTCGATTTCATGCTTCTTGGATATCTGATTCTGTACTTTCAAGNAGGGTACGACGAATAGATTTTCGCGGAAAATTCAAGGTGACAATTGTGCCTGACCCCTCCTTGCTATCTATGCCTACTTCTCCGCCATGATCTCTCATGATACGATGCACTATCATCATGCCGATTCCGTGACCTGATTTTTTTGTGGTGAAATATGGTTCAAACACTCGGGCTATATCCTCTTTTTTGATGCCTGCTCCCTGATCAACAATTTTTGCGAAAACATAGTGATTGTCGATTCCAGTAATGATTCGAATCGTTGAATTTTCACCGACTGCATCCACTGCATTTCCGATGACATTGAAAAAGACTTGTTTGATCTGCTCGGCATCTGCATGAATCATCGGTTCTCTAACACCAGCTTCCATACTCACCGAGATTTTTTTTGCATTCAATTCCTTCTCCCTTAACCGGACTGTTTCTTCAATGATCTTCAGAAGATTAATTTTCTTAAAGTCCGGATCNGTCGGTCGAATTGCTTTCAAGAAATGCGAAATGATACCNTCNAANCGNTGAACTTCCTTNATNCAGGAATGGAGGGACTTCTGCATCTTCGTATCCTGCTGCATACTTTTTAAATTCCGCTGTAATAGCTGGAGATGTATGTTTATAGAATTCAGTGGGTTACCCAATTCATGTGCAACTCCGGCAGCAAGATCCATTATGCTGGATACTTTTTCGCTCTCTATTTTGGCGTTCAAATCATCCAGCTCCTCGGTAAAGTCAGTCATCACAACCGCTAAACCTGCTTTGCTTCCTTCAGTTTCTTGAGAACCTGATCTTTCAATAGGTACTGCATATATTCTAAGCTGCCTGGTCTCAGGATAGGAAATTTGCATTTCTCTCATCACAACTTCTGGATAAGAAGGATCTTGTGCCCGATCCATGCCCAACGCACGGGCTATCTCAGGAGATGCTTTTCGAATATTAATTTTTTCGGAATGGTTTTCTTTTAATCCAATCAGGTTCCTGCCTTGCTGGTTAGAATAGGTAAGAAAGCCNTTTTCATCNAANACCANTACGCCATCCCGGATAACATCAAACACTGTCTCNAGCAACTTACGCTCCCTGGCAAGCCTTTGAACNANNATACCAAGATTTACTTCATCAAGATCATCCAANCGACCAAGGACGCGGTCCAAGGGATTACGGTTTGATTTGTTTACTTCCATACCTGATTGAGAATAGCAGAAGCTATTTCCTTCTTGGATGATAATGGAAAGGAAAAGTTCTCATTGTTTCGAGACAATAAAGTAACCTGGTTCATTTCAGATTCAAAACCTATTTCGGGTTTTGAGATATCATTCACCACTATCCAGTCGAGGTTTTTTGCCTCCAGTTTTTTTTGTCCATTCGCCAAATGATCAGTACTCTCTGCAGCAAAACCTATCAATTTCTGATTTGGNGATTTCATATTACCCAACTCATNAAGAATATCTGGATTNGGGATAAGGTTTAAATTTTCNGGAAACTTATTTTTTTTGATTTTTTTGTCCCCCAGGTATTCCGGTCGGTGATCTGAAACAGCGGCTGACATGATCGTCAGGTCACTTTCCGGAAATAAATCAACCAAGACTTCTCTCATTTGAATGGCCGTTTCTACAGGCCTGTAAATAATTCCTTCCGGGCGAGGCAACGCTACAGGTCCACTTACCAAAGTAACCTCAAATCCCATCTTTCTTGCTGCAATCGCTAATTCGAATCCCATTTTACCGCTTGATGGGTTGGAAACAAAGCGCACGGAATCTATCCACTCCCTTGTCGGACCTGCTGAAATAAGACATTTGATTGGCTTGGTCATTAAATTATTGGCGACTTATCATGAGGAAGCTCATATAAAGTACGCCCATGAGTATCAAGTCGGCAGAAATATCCAGTCCAAAGCGTGAAAATATGTTATTAAACCTAGGGTTTAACCTGCTCTTGCCTATTGTGATTCTAAGAAAAGGGGACGAGTGGCTTGGAACTCCCTTGGCAAATGTTACGGACAGTGCACCAGAGTCTGCTGTAGTGGGCTCGATTATTTTACTTTTAGCCATTTCTTTTCCCGTATCATATGGAATTCTTGATTTGGTTCGACGTAGAAAATGGAATTTCTTTTCTATCCTCGGTGCAATCAGTGCTCTTTTGACTGGTGGTATTGGCCTTATACCTGGAGCAAATGTTTTAATGTTCGCGATCAAGGAATCTGCCCTGCCTGCAATTCTCGGGGTAATCACAATCATTACCTTAAAAACGAAAAAGCCCTTAGTTCGATTATTTCTTTATAACCCTGAAATTATCAAAGTATCGTTGGTGGATCAAAAACTAACGGAACTTGGGACAAAGAACAATTTTGACAGGTTACTTGTAAAATGCACTTGGTTTATCGGTCTCTCATTTGCTGTCAGTGCCATTTTAAATTTTATACTCGCTAGGATGATTGTCGTGACAGAACCAAGTGTCGATAAGATTGCTTTCAACGATGAAGTTGGACAAATGATGGGGTGGAGCCTTCCAGTTATCAGTATTCCCTGTATGATTGTCAGCGGATATGCTTTTTGGCTTCTGATTAAAGGCATTAAGCAGTTTACCGGACTTTCTATGGAAGAGGTCATGGCACAGGCTCCTCCGGCCCCTAAACGTTAGTGCATTAATTACCTATCGCTCAATGCGACATAAGGGCGATGAGTCGACCCTTGATAAATTTGTCTTGGGCGGTGGATGCGCTTACCGTTTGTGGCAATTTCTTTCCAATGGGATAGCCATCCGGGTGCCCTGCCAAGAGCAAATAATACAGTAAACATATCGGTTGGGAAGCCCATAGCCTGAAGGATAATACCGCTGTAAAAGTCAACATTTGGGTACAGCTTGCGAGCGATAAAATATTCATCCTGTAAGGCAGAGCTTTCCAAATTACGGGCGATGTCTAAAATTGGACTTTCCACTCCAAGAGCTTCAAGGGCTTGATCACAAGCACTTTTAAGAATCTTTGCACGCGGATCGTAGTTTCTGTAAACACGATGCCCAAAACCCATTAAACGTGACTTACCTTCTTTGGCAGACTGAATAAATTGACTGCCATCATCACCCGCAGAATGGATTTCATTAAGCATCTTAATCACAGCCATGTTGGCTCCTCCGTGAAGTGGCCCCCAAAGAGCTGATACAGCCCCTGACAAGGAAGCGAAAGCGTTAGCACCTCCGGATGCAATCATACGGCAAGTGGATGTTGAGCAGTTCTGCTCATGATCTGCATGTAAGAGAAATATAAGATCGAGAGCATTGCTTACCGCAGGATCTATAGACTCAGCAGATTCATTTCCGAACATCATATGTAGAAAATTCTCACAATAGGAAAATGCATTGTTCGCAGATGGAGTATTTTCCGACTTAGAAGAACGAAAAGTTTTTGCTGCAATGGAGGGAATTGCAGCAACAATCAAAGAAGCCGCTTCCTCAAAAGATTCAATATCTGCGGGGCGCGTATTTGTGCTTAGATGAGGAAAGCATCCACCCAATGCCTGAAGAGCAGCACTTAAAACACCCATCGGGTGAGTATTTCCCGACATAGTTTTTATGATCTCTTCAACCGAAGAAGGGAGAGACGAGTGGGAAAAAACTTTGGTTTTAAAATTATCTATTTCCGAGGAACTCGGAAGTTCACCATTAAAAAGAAGCAAACATGACTCTAAAAAATTAGATTTTTCAGCCAACTCAGAAATATCGAATCCACGATATCTTAGAATTCCCTTATCCCCATCAATAAATGTAATATCACTTTCACATGATCCGGTATTTCCATAACCGTCATCAAAAGTGATATATTGGCTTTCTTTGCGAAGGGTGCTGATATCAATGGCGTGCTCATTTTCAGTCCCAACTAAAATGTTAAGTGGAAAATCTTTATCGCCGATAGTTAGGGTAGCTTGTTTTGACATCTGTTAGGGTAGGTGGGGGTTAAACTACCTTTCTGCCAACCTTAGACCAATTTTTCAAGAAAGTTCCTGTATAATTTTAATCCTTTCTCCTGACTCTTTTCAGGATGAAACTGAGTAGCAATACTGTTTCCAAAACGAATACCACTAATAAAATCATATCCGTACGAGGTTGAGTAAGTCTTTAGATTACTTTCGGTATCGCAGACATGGTAGCTATGAACGAAATAAAATTGGTCTCCTTTTTCAATCCCAGACATGAGATCATCACCCGAATCATTATTCCAATACACCGAATTCCAACCCATGTGAGGGATTTTTAAACCAGAATTTAATCTAAATCTTTTTACCTCACCATCCACCAAACCAAGGCCGGAAGTCTGTCCCTCTTCGGAGGATGAAAATAGCACTTGTAGCCCAAGGCAAATTCCAAAGTAAGGTTTATCAGCTTCAATCCACTTAATGATAAACTTATCTAAACCAGTTTTAACCAGACTCTGCATGCATTGATCAAAGGTGCCCTGGCCTGGAAAAATTAAGGCATCAATATCAGAGAATTCAATTGGTTTATTGATTAAGGATACTTTTGCCCCCGTGCATTCGAATGCCTTAACAACACTACGCAGATTACCAGTTCCATAATCTATAACCCCAACTCTTTTCATTTAAGATAAGGTTCTCTTTCGAGCTATTTCGAAAGCGTGCCTTTCGTCGAAGGCACCTGACCCGCAAGCCTTGGCTCCGGTTTAGTGGCCATATCCAAGGCTTTTGCGAAGCCTTTAAAAATCGCTTCCGCAACATGATGCGGCTCTTCTCCATGTTCTAAGCGTATGTGAAGATTGCAGGCCACCTCATTCGCAAATGCCTGAAAAAACTCCTTAAAAAGATGAATGTTAAAATCGCGCACCTGTGGGTTTTGGCAATCAACTTTATAAACTAAATACCCTCGATTACTGATATCCATGGCAACAGTCGCAAGGGTTTCATCCATAGGGAGAACAAAAAAGCCATATCGCTGAATTCCGGCCTTATCCGACAAAGCCTGCTTAACCGCTTGTCCCATTGCGATTCCCATGTCTTCAATTAGATGGTGGTAGTCGACATCTATATCTCCTTTGGCGGTTACTGATAGATCAAAAAAGCCATGCCTAGCAAAGAGTTGAAGCATATGGTCCAAAAAAGCTATGCCTGTGGAAATTTCTGCATTACCGGTACCATCTATATCAAGCTTGAAAGAGATTTTGGTTTCCTGAGTATCTCTAGTAATTTCAGCTGTTCTCATTTAGCCAGTTTTTAATGGTTTGAATTAATGTAATCATTTGATCCTTTGTCCCTATACTGATTCTTATTTTAGACTCGGTCAAACGATGATTGGAAAAATATCTGACAAATACATTTTGGCGCTCAAGGTATTCAAACAAAGACTTAGCAACTTCCTTCCCAACTTTACCGCTCCTAGTGACAGGCTCTGTAAAAATGAAATTTGCCTGACTCTCCACGGTTCGCCATCCAAGAGAAGTAAAGAATGTATGGGCTTTTTGCCTTTCATTGAGGATTTTCGCCTTACAATCCTCAAAGTAACTCTTATCTAACAGAGCAGCATGTGCTGCTGCTTGCGACATTCTGTCTAGGTTATATACCTCTCTGACATTGTCCAGAACCTCAATGATTTGCGGAGAAGAAACTGCATACCCAACTCTTGACCCAGCCAAGGAATAAGACTTAGAAAAAGTGCGCGTAACAATAAGATTGTCCGCTTCGAAAAGAAGAGGGATCGATGTATCTTCAGCAAAATCGGCATATGCTTCGTCCACGACAAGTATTGCTTGAAGANCATTAAGTATTTTTGCTATTTCAGCTTGAGGAAATGACAAACCACTGGGTGCATGTGGATTGGTTAAAAAAAACAAATTTACTCCGCTCGAGATAATTTTTTCCAAAGGAAGACCAAATTGGTCATCGCTAAACTCAATGAGAGACAGACTAGATCTTTGAAGAGAGGTCAATGTGGGATACAGAGAATAACTTGGGTTCAACATTCCAACCGAGCGTTTCGAATCTGAAAAGGCACGAACACATAAATTAAGTAAATCATCAGAACCATTTCCTATAATTACTTGGCTTTGTTCCAATTGATGCTTTTCCGCAATGAGTTTTCGAAGATTGGAAGATGTGGGTTCCGGATAGTAATGCAGTCTTTTAGTCTCCTCTAGAACGGCATTTGCAACCGAAGGACTGGGAGGGTAGGGATTTTCATTAGTATTCAGTTTAACCAAGTTGCCTTCACTTTTAGGCTGAAAACCGGGAATGTAACTCTTTCTTGAAAGAATTTCAGGAGGAACAAACCTCTTCAACCAGTCATCCATTTGATTTAATCCTTTTTTAACCGAATGGAAATTGAATTCCCATGACCATCCAACTTCTCCATGTCCGAAAAGAGTAGGGCAGATCTAGATGCCTTTTGAAGACTGGCTTCATCATATTGTATGATACTGGTACGACGGAAAAAATCTTCTATTCTCAGACCGGAAGAAAAACGGGAAGAACGACCAGTGGGTAGCACATGACTTGGACCTGCGACAAAATCACCAAGAGCGGTGGCACTGTAATGACCCAATAGAAGAGCACCGGCTGTATTGATTTCTTTCTGTAAATAACCCAGGCTTTCATCCTTTACCTGTAGCTCCAAATGCTCAGGTGCAATGAAATTAGCAACCCTTACAACATCTTCAAGATCTTCACATAGAATAGCTAAAAAACCNTTCTGAAAAATATTTAGAATCGATNCGCTGTGAGAAAGTTTAGGTATTTGATCCTTTATTTCGCTAACTATATTTTCGAAATTTACTTCTTTAGTGAAAATTAAATAAATTTTTTCCTTACCTGATCCATGTTCAGCTTGAGCAATCAGGGCTGCTGCAATGTGAGCAGGCTCAGCAGTTTCATCAGCAATAACCATAACCTCACTTGGTCCCGGAAGTAGATCTACGCCAACTGTGCCGAAAACTTGTTTCTTCGCTTCATTGACAAAGGCATTTCCCGGGCCAAAGATTTTATCCACTGATTGAATTGATTCTGTTCCGTATCCGAGTGCTGCAATCGCTTGAGCTCCGCCAACCTTATATACTTCATCTACCTTCAGAATGCCTAATGCTGCTAACAATTCTGGGGAAACTGTACCATCAGGATTGGGGGGTGTCGTGACTGCTATATGCTTAACTCCTGCAACTTTTGCCAAGGTTGCTGTCATAATAACCGTTGATACAAGTGGCACATTACCGCCCGGCACATAAAGACCTACCCGGTTAATAGGATAATAGTTCTCTCCAATAGTGGCTCCATGTGAATTCTTGCTTTGCCAATTCCGAGGAAGATTTTGCTGATGAAAAAGAGTTACATTTTCGATCGCGTCCTCGATCGCAGCTTGATGGACAGAAGATAGTGAAGAGGATGCCTGCTCAATCTGATAAGACGGCACACGGAGCGCAGATTTATTTAAATTTGCTTTGTCATAGAGTGAAGTTCTTTCAACCAATGCCTGATCTCCATGAGTTTTCACATCCAGCAAAATCTCAGAGACGGTAGACGCTATACTTGGATCTACATTTGTGGAAGTGGCAAACTTCTCAATCTCTTCTAGCAGACTGGGTGTGAAAATTTTGTATTCCAACTCTAATTCCACAAGAAATGACTACTCCCATTCAATTGTACTTGGTGGCTTAGAGCTAATATCGTAAACAACACGATTGGCTCCTTTGACCTCGTTAATTATGCGATTGGAAACTTTTCGAAGAAATTTATCTGGTAACTGTGCCCAATCTGCAGTCATCGCATCTGAGCTTGTTACTGCTCGCAGGCATATTACATTTTCATAGGTTCTTTCATCCCCCATTACGCCTACACTTCGAACGGGCAAGAATACACAGAATGCCTGCCATAATTTATGATAGAGTTTATGCTTAAATAGCTCTTCAATGAAAATATGATCCGCTTCCCTTAAAACTTTCAGCTTGATTTGGGATAAGTCCCCAACAACCCTAACACCTAAACCTGGGCCAGGAAATGGGTGCCTCATAAGCACAGATTCAGGGAGACCCAATTCTCGACCCAAATTTCTTACCTCGTCCTTGAAAAGTTCCCTTAAGGGTTCAAGAAGCTTTAACTTCATTCTCTTCGGCAAGCCTCCGACATTATGGTGGCTTTTAATAAGAGCCGCCGGGTTACCCCCCACAGGGACACTTTCAATAACATCAGGATACAGGGTACCTTGAGCCAAAAAGTCTATTTTGCCCAATTTAGAAACTTCTTGGTCAAACACTTCTATGAACGTTTTCCCAATGATTTTTCTTTTTTTCTCAGGGTCTTTTACCCCTTTCAGCTTCCTTAAAAATATAGATCCTGCTTTTGCGACGCGGAGTTTCCCTGGAATATGATTCTTAAAGAGCGTTTTTACTTGTTCTCTCTCATGAAGCCGAAGAAGACCATTGTCGACAAATATACATGTGAGTTGATCTCCTATTGCTCGATCAATAAGTGCAGCTGCAACTGAAGAATCGACACCACCACTTAAACCTAGAATTACCCTTTCCTTACCTACAATTTCGCGGATTTGATCTATAGACGCTTTAAGAAAGTCTCCTATATCCCAATCACCCTTACATCCACAAACTTTGGTAAGAAAATTCTTTATAACCTCATTTCCCTTTTCTGAATGTTCGACTTCCGGATGAAATTGTAATCCAAAGAATTTTCTCTTAGAATCTTCAATTGCAGCATAAGAAGAATTTTCCGTTCTAGCTAATGCACGAAAGCCTTTGGGGAGTTTAGCAAGGGAGTCACCATGCGAATTCCAAACAGACAGCTTAATTGGTAAGCCACTAAATAAAGTTCCTTTTCTTTCGATTGTCAGGGTGCCTCTACCATACTCCCTTCGATCACTTGACTTAACTTCTCCGCCAAGCATTTTACCCATTAATTGTAAACCATAGCAGATTCCGAGAATAGGCACACCTAGTTTGAATATACCAGGGTTAGGTTTTGGTGAATCTTTAGCAAATACACTAGCAGGACCACCAGAAAGCACTATTCCGACTGGATTTTGTTTCCGAATGTCGGAGAGTTTTGAATTATATGGAAGAACCGAAGAGAATACATTGGCTTCTCTTATCCTTCTTGCGATGACTTGGGTGTATTGGGAACCAAAATCAAGTACGACTATTGTTTGTGGCATAATGCTAAAATAAATACTCTAAGTTAAATAAAGAAACACAAACCAACAACAACCAATCCACAAGGAAAAGAATTACGAAGACAGAAATAAATCTGCCTTTTATCTGAGTAGTAGAAATTTATTTAGATTCTTCCGAATCCTCTTTTTCTACTTTACTGTCTTCGCCTGATTCTTCTACTTCGGGTTGTTCAATAACCTCTTCAGTTGCACTGTCTTCTCCAGCATCAGAAGAAGATTCCTGCTCAGCAGTTTCCTCACCTTGAACATCTTCTGTAACTGCCTCTGCGTCAGATTTTGCTATTTCAGTGGCTTCAGGTTGTGGGGTCTCCTCTTTTTCTGATTCCTGCTTAGGTTCATCTTTAGTAGGAGCAGACTTTTTGGAAGATTTCTTTGCCTTCTTTTTATTCTTTTTAGAAGCAGCTTCTTCCACAAATTCGATTAACGCCATTTCGGATGCATCACCTAAGCGGGGCAAAGCTAATTTATAAATTCGAGTGTAGCCACCTTCACGAGCGGCGAATTGTTCGACCAACTCATCGAATAACTTCTTAGTGGCAGTTTTACTGCGTAATCTAGAAATTGCTAACCGGCGATAGTGAATCTTCTTGGCTGTATCTTGTGCGAGATGAGCTTTCTTAGCTAAGGTTATGATCTTTTCAATAGTTGGACGCAAAGCCCTTGCTCGGGCAAGGGTTGTCTTGATCCTACCATTTTCGATAAGGGAGCAACACAAATTAGCCAACATAGATGTACGATGGGCTGTCTTTACTCCGAGTTGGTGATTATGTTTACGATGTCTCATCTTCGTGGATTAAAACTAGTTTGCAGCAGTCTCGAGCAGGCGACTTTCAAATTTCATTCCCAGAGAAAGTCCNAGCTGTTCTAATTTTGCTTTAATTTCATTCAAAGATTTTTTACCAAAATTACGATATTTCANCATTTCTGGTTCACTCTTCGTTGCNAATTCTCCAACGGTTGTAATGTTGGCATTATTAAGACAGTTAGCTGCACGAACAGAAAGTTCNATTTCATTTACACTCATACTAAGAAGATTGCGTAAACGATTTTGCTCCTCACTAACCTCCTTGGTATGGCTCTCAAATTCAATTTGTTCTTCACTGATTTGATCAAACACATCGAGGTGATGTCTAAGAATAGCTGCTGATTGCTTAAGGGCATCGTCAGGAGTAATTCTGCCATCGGTAGTGACTTCAAGAAGTAATTTATCGTAATCTGTCATCTGACCAACACGAGTATTTTGTACCTCGTACTTAACCAATTTAACAGGACTGTAAAGGGCATCGACATTGATCATTCCGATAGGTTGGTCATCACTTTTGCTATCCTCACCGAGGCAAAAACCTCGACCAACTGTGACAATCATCTCACCAGTCACCTGGAGTTTCCGGTCCGTGGTCAAAATAATTTGTTCAGGATTGATGATTTCAATACCTTCGGCAGGTGAAATATCGCCAGCGGTGACCTCACCGTCTTTTTCGACATCTATTGTGAGAGTAACCGGGTCAGCTTTGTGGCTAATCACTAAAACTTTTTTCAAGTTTAGAACGATGTCAGTAACATCCTCTACTACGCCATCGATACTTTGGAATTCATGCTGCACNCCATCAAGTTTGAGCGATGAAATCGCTGCACCCTCGATAGAACTAAGGAGAACGCGACGAAATGCATTACCAATGGTGTGCCCATACCCGGATTCAAAGGGATCTGCAATAAATTTTGCGTAAGTATCTGTAGAAGTATCTTCTTCCTTTACGAGACGGTTGGGTAATTCAAACTTTCCTAATCTAGTTGCCATGATGATTTATTAGTTGGTTGGTAAATGTTTATCGGCTGTAAAATTCAACCACAAGTTGTACATTGATGCTTTGCTCGAGTTCATCATTTTGAGGGAATCTAGAAACAGTCCCTTGCAATGAGTCTGCGTTTACATCAACCCAAGGTGGGGATGGGTGATATTGAGTTCCTTCAAGGTTACGTGTAGCAAGTTGGCGGGAAGATGTCTTTTCTCGAACACCAATTTCATCGCCCACAGAAACGGCAAAACTAGGAATATCAACCTTTTTTCCATTAACTAAAATGTGCCCATGATTGACATACTGACGAGCTGCCTTGCGGGTTTTGGCAAAACCAAGTCGATATACAACATTATCCAGTCTTGTTTCTAGAAGAGTCAGAAAATTTTCTCCGGTAACACCTTGTTTTCTTTTAGCTTTTTCGAAAAGATTTCTAAATTGCTTCTCTGTAAGGCAGTACAACATTCTAAGCTTTTGCTTCTCTAGTAATCCTTCACCATAGTCGCTTACTTTACGCCGATATGTTGGACCATGTTGGCCAGGGGGATATGTTCTTCTTTCAAAAGCCTTGTTGGCTGGAAAGATCGCCATACCAAAGCGGCGATTAATACGAGTAGTTGGGCCTGTGTATCTGGACATAATATAAAGTGATTTACAAAATAATGAATTTAAACTCTTCTGCGTTTTGGAGGACGACAGCCATTGTGAGGAACCGGAGTAACATCTATTATGGTAGAAACGGTGAACCCTAAACTCTGCAGGGCACGGATAGCGGAGTCTCTCCCCATTCCAGGTCCTTTTACTTTTACGACCACTTCTTTCATTCCATGAGACATAGCAACCTTGCCAGCATCCTGAGTAACAACTTGTGCAGCATATGCAGTGGACTTTCTAGAACCACGGAAATTACACTTACCTGAACTTGACCAGGATACTACATTNCCNTTCATGTCAGAAAAGGAAACTTTTGTATTGTTGAAAGTAGCAACTATGAAACAAATTCCTGTCGAAATATTTTTACTACCCTTCGCTTTTCGAACTTTAACTTGTTCAATGTTGGCACCAAGTAGATCAGCAGCTGTTTCCTCTTTTTTCTCAGGAGTTTTATCTGCGGAAGCGGCTGTTTGTGGGGTATGATCCTCTTTTGTTTCAACAGCTGTGCTTTCTGCAGATGCCTTGGTCTCTTCTACTTTCTTTTCTTCGTCCTTGGAGTTATCTTCACTCATAATTTAAATTAACTTTTTCTGACTACGCCTACAGTCTTCCTGCCACCTTTACGGGTACGAGCATTTGTTATAGTTCTTTGACCTCTTACCGGCAGTCCCCGTTGATGCCTCAAGCCACGATAGCAACGTATACTTTGGAGTCTTTTTAGATTGTTGGTGATCGCTCTTCTTAAATCACCTTCGACCATGATTTTATTATCAATGATGTAATTACTAATTAAACTTAATTCTTGTTCCGTGAGATCCTGAGTTCTGCGATCTGGATCGATTTCAACAGCATCTAAAATTTCTTTAGCACGGGTGGGGCCCACTCCGTAGATGTAACGAAGTGAATACTCAACTTTTTTTCGATTCGGTATGTCTACACCTAATAATCTTGCCATAATAATAATTCTCCTAGTTTAAAACGAAATTCTTGATTGCCAGACTTATGAAACCTAATGCAAACAAAGCACCNGCGATGAGTAGCAAGGGGCGCCATTGAGCTTCAAAGTCCTTTAGCTCTAATGATTCAATGCCTTGCCCTGTATTAGTAGATCTACCCTTAATGCGACCCTTACGAAGAAAGCCATCATAGTGTCTTTGTAGCAAAAAGGTTTCAACTTGCCTCATTGTATCCAATACCACCCCGACGATAATTAACATTCCTGTCCCTCCAAAAAAGGTAGCAACATTGTAAGACACATTNGCTGTCTTGAAAATAAAATCAGGAAATACAGCGATGATTGTTAAGAAAATTGCNCCTGCAAGGGTTAGTCTCGTCATGACAAAATCAAGAAACTTAGCTGTATGCTCACCTGGTCTCACTCCGGGAACATAACCACCGTTCTTTTTCAAATCGTCTGCGATTTGCACAGGCTTGAACATTATTGAAACCCAAAAGTAGCTGAAAACTAAAATTAAGCCNCCGTACACTAGATANTAAAACCAACCTCTGCTTGCAAAAACATTCGCTAAATCAATCGCCCAGTCTTGTTCAAACGCAGCTCCGAAAGTTCTAAGTAATTGTGCAGGAAACATGAGAATGGCACTAGCGAAGATCACAGGCATAACTCCTGCATAATTTACCTTCAATGGAAGAAATGAACTTTGCCCTCCAAATACTTTTCTACCAACCATTCTTTTCGCATATTGAACTGGGATTTTTCTTTGTGCCTGCGTTACGGCAATAATGCCCGCAACAACAATTAGAAATAAACCGACCATCAAAAGGCCTTTTAGTATGACTAAATTATCACCATCAGGGGCCAAAAAGATTAAAGCATATGCATCAGACAAAGCCTTGGGTAAATCAGCCAGAATTCCGACGGTTATGAGAAGGGAGATTCCATTACCAATACCTCTTTGAGTGATCTGCTCACCAAGCCACATAAGAATTAAAGAGCCTGTTGTCAGAAATATGATCGTATTGAATAAAAATAGTGTTGGAGAACTTGCAATTACGATAGCTCCAAGAGGACTACCATCGAGACCAATCTCAGCTGGATTGAAGCCTTGAATTAGGCTTCCGGGACTGTCACGAAGAGCAACAGCTAATAACCCTCCTTGCACCAAACATATNAAAATCGTCAGATAGCGAGTATANTGTGAAATTTTTTGTCTACCAGGCTCNCCTTCCTGCTGCAGCCTGGCAAGAGTCGGGAAAACNGCTCCCATAAGTTGCATAATNATCGACGCACTAATATANGGCATAATGCCTAAAGCAAATAGGGCTCCATTAAGCAAAGCACCACCAGTGAACATATTGTAAAAACCAAGTATGTCATTCCCTTCGGATTCACTTCGGGTAGATTCCCTGAGTTCAAAAAACTCCTTAATNGGGGCCGGATCAACACCAGGTAAAGGAATGTTTGCTCCCACTCTCGCAATGAAAAGCAACGCAAGCGTGAAGAAAATCTTCTGCCTGAGTTCAGGTATCTTTAAAGAGTTGGTAAAAGCGGATAACATGCGATCTATTTACAGGGGGATTATTAGTCCTGAATTTTTCCTCCAGCTGCCTCAATCTTTTCTTTAGCTGAGTTTGAGACAAGATCCACATTCACTGTTAGGGCTTTGCTAATTTCACCATCCCCAAGAAGTTTAATTCTTTTAGAATTTTGGCGAACCAAGCCCGCTGCCTTTAATGATTCAGCGTCTACTATATCACCAGTAATTCTCTCAAGGTCAGATAGGTTCACGACCGAACATGGTTTTCTAAACCTAGCTTGGCTGAAGCCTCGCTGAGGTAGTTTACGGAANAGTGGCATTTGGCCACCCTCAAACCCCGGACGCAAAGAGTACCCTGAACGAGCACCTGCACCTTTATGACCACGGCAACATGTCTTACCATGACCGTTACCCTCCCCACGACCAAGGCGTTTCTTCTCACGGTTAGGGCCTTTTGGCAAATTGGATTCTTTCATGATAGGATAGTTAGTAATTTTATTCTGATTTAGTTTCTACAGGAACTTGTACCTTCGGCTGCTCCTGAGTGAAAGCTGGACCAAAAACGGTTTCACCCCGAACTTCAGAAATTTGGCTAGCTGTTCTTAGCTGTAAAAGCCCGTCAAGAGTTGCCGACACGACTGAAAGCTGATTGTTNGAACCCAGAGACTTAGAGAGAACATTTTTTACACCGGCTGCCTCAAGTACAGCCCTTACTCCTCCACCAGCAATGATACCAGTTCCTTGTCTTGCTGGTCTTAACATAACCTTTCCTCCATCATGAGTTCCTAGAACAGGATGGGGTAGGGTATCTCCCGATATGGAAACATGACGCATGGCTTTTTTGGCTTGATCTGTTCCCTTGCGAATAGCATCCGGTACCATTTGTGCCTTACCGTATCCGAAACCAACATTGCCTGCTTGATCCCCAACGACAACTAGAGCAGCAAAGCTGAACCTTCTTCCGCCTTTTACCACTTTTGCACATCTGTTGATATGAACTACTTTTTCGAAAAGCTCAGGTTCATTGTCATCTTTGGCCTCTTTGGCTGATTTATGGTGGGGTTTTTTCATAATTAAAATTTAATATTTTTTGAACGAAGGGAGTCCGCAAATGCTTTGATCGAACCATGATATTTACGGCCTGCACGATCAAAAACGATAGTGTTTATTCCACTCTTTGCGAGTGCTTCNCCAAATGCTTCACCTATCTTCGTGGCACCCTCAACATTGGGTAGAATATTTTTATAATCAGCATTGTTAGTCGAAACTGAAGATAAAGTATGTCCGTTTACATCATCAATGCACTGAGCGTGAATATTCTTATTGGTAAAACATACAGTAACTCTAGGTCTGTCACTTGTTCCGTTTACTTTTTTTCGAATTCTCCACCTGCGTTTTTGGGCAAGTTCTCTTTTTTTAGCCAGTTTCATTTTTAGAATTTCTTATGCGGACTTTTTACCCTCTTTTCTGCGGACATATTCACCTACGATGCGAACACCCTTACCTTTATAAGGCTCAGCAGGATAATAGTGTTTAATTTCTGCAGCAAGTTGGCCAACTTTTTGTTTGTCTGGGCCTTCTACGTGAATTTTTACATTATCCGAAACTGTTACAACAACACCTTCAGGAATAGGATGTTCAATTGGGTGTGAGTATCCAAGCTCAAGATCGATCAATTGACCCTTAACGGTTGCCCTAAAACCTACTCCCTCAATAAGAAGATCTTTAGAAAAATTTTGCGTAACACCTTGCACCATGTTGGCGATCAGTGACCGCGTTGTTCCAAATATGGCCTTGGCATCTCGACTATTCTCAATTTGTGAGACGGAAACAATTTTTTCTTCAATGTTCACGCTGACAAGAGGGGACACTCTTTGATTAAGCTCACCTTTAGGTCCCTTCACAGAAACCAAATTATTCTCAATAGTGACAGTGACACCAGAAGGTATCTCGANGGGTAATTTTCCGATTCTACTCATTTTAACAATTCCTACCAAACGCTGCAGAGTAATTCTCCGCCCAACTTGTTTTTGCGTGCAGACTTATCATCCATGATACCTTGCGGTGTGCTTAAAATTGAAATCCCTAGTCCACCAAGGGTTCTAGGTATTTCACGATATCCACAATAGGACCTTCTTCCTGGTTTACTTAACCTAGAAAGTCCGCGAATGGCGTGCTCGCCATTTACATACTTAAGCTCAATCTCCAAGTTTTTGATCCCTGAATCTGATTTAGATTCTGAAACTTTCTCTACAAACCCTCGATCTCTTAGAATGGTTGCAATACCTGCTCTAAGATTTGAATGAGGATACTGACAGGATGCTTTTCCTGCACTTCCAGCATTTCGGATTACCGTTATAAAATCACCTATTGTATCATGTACAGCCATGGTATTGTAAATTTGTGGTTTCTACCAAGAGGACTTGATTATCCCTGGCATCTTGCCTTGTAATGCTAGCTCCCTGAAGCTAATCCTAGAAAGACCGAATTTGCGGATTGTCGCACGAGGACGCCCTGTCAAAGAACATCTTCTGACGAGGCGAACAGGGGAAGAGTTTTTTGGAAGCTTATCAAGCTTTGCCTGTGCATGATAAAACTCTTCTTCACTCGTGTTTGGATCTGTTAAAATCTTTTTTAGTTCTGCTCTTTTACTAGCAAAACGAGCGACTAACCGTTCTCTTTTCTTATTTCTATAAACTACTGATTTTTTTGCCATGACAAATTTGGGTTATGCTGCAGCGGCTTGATCACTTGAATGTTTGCGGAAGGGCACTCCAAGTAATTTAAGAAGTTCAACCCCCTCATTATCAGAATTAGCCGAAGTAACGATTGAAATATCCATACCAGTGTTAACTCTTTGACGCTCAACATTGATTTCAGGAAAAATACTGTGATCAATAATTCCTAATGTGTAGTTCCCTTGGCCATCNAGTTTCGTAGGAACTCCTCTAAAGTCTCGTATATTTGGTAATGCGATTGCTATAAGGCGAAGGAGGAAGTCCCACATGTGATTACCACGGAGCGTAACTTTGATACCCACTGGCATACCTTGTCTCAACTTAAAGTTAGATACGCTCATTTTCGCTTTAACAACTACTGGTGCCTGACCTGCAAGAGATGCAATATCCTTACGAAGTTCCTCTACGCCATTTTTGTCCATCTCGGCACCAAAGGAACTATTAATGACTACTTTTACAACCTTAGGTACTTGATGGATGTTGTCATAACCTAAGGTCTTGCGCAAAGCTGGCACCACTTCATTTAAGTAGGTGTTTTTTAATACTGGTATGCTCATTGTTGTAGCTGGTCTCTAGACCTTTTTAACATTGGAATAATGGATAGAGGCTTCTCTTTCGACAATCGCACCTTGGGGATTATCCTGTGTTTTGCGCTCGTGTTTTTTAGTCATGTGAACGCCTTCAACTAACACTCGATTCTTTTCTCGAAGTACTTGTAAAATCTTACCTTTACTGCCCTTGTCGTCGCCTGCAATGACAACGACCTCGTCTCCTTTTCGTAATTTAGTAGCCATGTTATAAAACCTCAGGTGCTAAAGAAATAATTTTCATGTATTTTTGTCGTAACTCACGAGCAACTGGACCGAAAATACGGGTGCCTTTAGGAGTTCCATCATTGTTTACGATAACAACTGCATTCTCATCGAAGCGAAGGTAGCTACCATCAACACGACGCAGAGCAGACTTGGTACGAACAACTACAGCTCTCACTACAGTACCTTTTTTTACAGAAGCTTCTGTAGTGCTCTCTTTGACATGGCAGACAATAATATCACCAACTGAGGCCGTTTTCTTGTTTTGACCGATACGCCTTATCATGCGGACCTTCTTGGCGCCTGTATTATCAGCAACTTCTAATCTACTAAGTAATTGTATCATGATGATTTACGCTGTTGGGGCTTTTTCCAAGACCTCGGTAATTCTCCACCTTTTTAGCTTACTAACAGGTCTTGTTGCCATGATCCTAACTTTATCTCCTACATTAGAATCATTCTTTTCATCGTGAACATGAACAGTTGTTTTCCTGCGAATCTCTTTCTTGTAGAGGGGGTGAGGAATCTTGTATTCGTAGACAACCTTGACTGATTTGTCCCCGGTTTTTGATCTTACAACTCCAATGAGCTCTTTACGATTATTCCTGTCTGTTTCCTGTGTCATGGAAGTTTATGAGTTGGTTTGAGATGCTTGTTGAAGCTGGTTTACCATGGTCAAAATTCTGGCACGAGCACGACGAGTTTGCTTGATAATATGTGGACGCTCAACTTGCCCAGTCTGTTTACGCACCTGTAATTTTAAAAGTTCATCACCGAGTTCACGTAATTTCTTGTTTAATTCCGGTAGTGATAAATCCTTTATCTCTGAGATCTTCATAAATAAATTAGTAAGATGTTTGACGGGTGACGAGACGGCAACGGAACGGAAGTTTTGCATCCGCTAAACCAAGTGCCTCTCTAGCTAAGGTTAGAGAACATCCTGCGATCTCAAATAGTACATGACCTGGTTTGATAACGGCCACCCAATGATCCACAGGACCTTTACCTTTTCCCTGTCTGGTTTCGGCAGGTTTTTTAGTTACGGGCTTGTGTGGGAATACCCTAATCCAAACCTTACCTTTTCTTTTCAAATGACGATTGATAGCAACACGGGCAGCTTCGATTTGATTAGATGTCATTCTTCCTCTGGATAGGGATTGAATGCCAAACTCACCAAAGGAAACTGAGTTTCCGCGAGAGGCAACTCCTCGGACACGACCTTTGTGAACTTTTCTATATTTGGTTCTTGATGGTAATAATTTAGGCATGGCTTAAATTAGTTAAAAAAGTTTGTCTTCTTCTTTGAGGCAAATCCAGCATTTGATACCAATAATACCGTACACTGTATTGGCCTCAACTAGACCATAATCAATATTTTCACGGAGTGTATGTAACGGAACACGACCTTCACGAAGTTGTTCAGTACGAGCAATGTCGGCACCAGCCAATCTCCCTGCACACTGTATACGGATACCTTCAGCCCCCATTGACATGGTGGTCTGAACTGCTTTCTTCATGGCACGCCTAAATGCAATTCTCCGCTCAAGCTGAAGAGCGACATTTTCTGCAACAAGAGATGCAACGAGGTCAGGTTTTTTTATTTCCTGAATTTCTAAGCGTATGTCTTTGCCGACAGTTTTGTTAAGAGATTCTTTTAAAGAATCGAGTTCCTGACCCTTTCGCCCAATAACAATCCCTGGTCGAGCTGTCCAAATTGTAACACGAGTGCGAGTGGATGCTCGCTCGATAACGATTCTTGGAACAGAAGCGTAACGTAATTTCTTTTCAAGGAATCCTCGGATCATATTATCCTCTTCCATGAATTGAGAGTAGTCTTTTTTATTAGCGTACCAACGGGCACTCCAGTTGCGCCTAACGCCAAGTCTAAAACCGATTGGATTTACTTTCTGTCCCATAATTAAAATTCGTCACTAAGGGTTATACGCAAGTGGCTCATGCGCTTTTTGTAAGGGTGAGCAGAACCTCGGGCACAGGGCCTGAAACGTTTAAGTGCTGGGCCCTCTTCTACAATTGCTTCGCGGACATACAAGTCGTCCGCATTTAGATTGTTGTTATTCTCAGCGTTTGCCATTGCTGACTGCAAAGTCTTTCCAAGAAGCTTTGCGGCCTTCCTCGGAATATATTTAAGGAGTGATGCTGCCTCCCCGGCTTTCCGACCTGGTAGAAGTCGAGATACTTCCCTAGCTTTCTTGGGAGAAATTCTCGCGTATTTCGAATAAGCTTTAACTTCCATCGGAATTATTTCTGGGTATGGGGGTTATGGGATTTAAAGGAACGTGTGGCCGAAAACTCCCCAAGTTTATGCCCGACCATATTTTCAGTTACATAAACTGGTAAAAAACCTTTACCGTTGTGAACTGTAAAATTTAAACCAACGAAATCAGGAGTGATAGTTGATTTTCTCGACCAAGTTTTGATGGGCTTACGATCACCGTTTTCCTGAGCCTTTGTAACTTTTTTCATGAGGCTTGGCTCAACATAAAAACCTTTTTTAATAGATCTTGTCATATCAGAAATTATTTAATGCGACGCCCATTTCTTCGAACGAGAATCTGAGAATTAGATGTTTTGGATTTTTTACGTGTTGGAAAGCCTTTGGACAGTTGGCCCCAAGGTGAAGAAGGATGACCACCTCCAGAAGTTCTCCCTTCTCCACCACCCATTGGATGGTCAACGGGGTTCATTGCTACTCCGCGGACCCTCGGCCTTTTGCCAAGCCAGCGACTTCTACCAGCCTTACCAATGGTTGCTTTTTGATGACTGCCATTTCCAACTGCACCAATTGTTGCAAGGCATCTGGATTTAACTAATCTTATTTCCCCACTAGGAAGTTTGAGAGAAGCTTCATCGCCATCAACTGAAATTAAACGTAAGCTTGAACCTGCTGTTCTAGCTATTTTAGCACCAGCACCGGGCAACATCTCAACGCAATGTACTTTTGTGCCCAGTGGAAGATGCAGTAAAGGCATTGCGTTACCAGTTTTGAAATCGATTTTATTTTCGGAGCTTTGCAATAGATCTCCTTCTTGAACGCCATCCGGACATATAATGTAGCTTTTCTCTCCGTCACTATATTCAAGAAGAGCAATATGTGATGTGCGATTTGGGTCATACTCAACAGCAATCACCTTTGCAGTTTCATCAAATCTGTTTCTGCGGAAATCGATTGTCCTGTACAAGCGCTTATGTCCACCACCTCTACGTCGAGATGTTATGCGGCCATAAGTATTACGACCTTTTTTTCGATGATGGCCCTTGGTAAGTGCTTTTTCAGGACGTTTTTTGGAAACTTCTACTTTGTTCTTAAGGTAGAACCTTCCTGAAGGCGTAACTGGTTTCTGTTGTAATACTGGCATAACTTTATGGCTCCTTACGCTAGGTCTATCGCATCGCCTGCCTTAAGCTTGACGATAGCTTTTTTCAAATGTGTTGTATGACCCAATTTGTTCCTACGCATACG
Source organism: Opitutia bacterium (assembly GCA_002689665.1). Classification (GTDB taxonomy): domain Bacteria; phylum Verrucomicrobiota; class Verrucomicrobiia; order Opitutales; family Seribacteraceae; genus Seribacter. Next base: position 23,468 of record NZEN01000016.1, read on the forward strand.
GTCACGTTTGCTTTTAGGTTTAACCAAAAGTGTGTTAACATTGAGCACCGACACACCGAACGCTGCCTCAACTGCATCCTTCACATTACGCTTTGTAGCGCTTGGATTAACAGAAAAGACATACTGGTTGAAATTAGATGAAAGGGTGGTTGCTTTCTCTGTAAGCAACGCTTCTTTTAATACTGTTACTGACTCTTTCATTATGAATTACCTAATTTTTCTAAGACGGAATCTATGCCTTTTACGCTGAAAATAATTTTGTCAGCTTGTACAATGTCAACTGGGCCAAGATCGGGAGTGGAACTCAATCGAGCATAGGAAAGATTTCTTCCAGCTAAGGATGTATTTTCATTATGCTCATCAGAAACCAAAAGGATATTTTTGGAATCAGGTGCGATCTTTGTAATAACCCCGTTAAGAAGCTTGGTTTTAGGCGATTCAATAGAGAAGTCTTCAATGACAATCAAATTCTTTGAGTCAGCCTGATCAATGAGTGCTCGCTTAAAAGCAAGTTTCTTAACTTTCTTATTAAGCTTTTGTGAATATGATCTTGGTTTTGGTCCAAAAACTATACCTCCACCCCTTCGTTGAGGTGCTCGTTTATCGCCGGCTCTTCCAACACCAAGACCTTTTTGGCGATAGATTTTCTTACCGGATCCAGCCACCTCGGAGCGAAGTTTTGTCGAAGCGTTACCTTGTCTTTTATTGGCACGGACGGCAAGTATGACTTGGCGTAATGCATCAGCACCCTTGCCCTGCTCGAGTTCAGGAAAATTAGCTACCTCATGATCGCCAGCTTCAGTCCCGTCAGATTTAAACAATTTAAGTTTCATTATTCTTAGTTAGAGACTTTTGATTTTTTCGCTACACGGACAGTAAGAATGGTTCCTTTACTGCCGGGAACACTACCCTTTATAAGGAGCAAATTCTTTTCAGGCAGAATTTTGACTAACTGTAGGTTTTGAGTTGTGCGCTTGGCAGTTCCTGTGTGTCCAGGCATCTTTTTGTTTTTGAAAACACGTCCTGGCCATTGACATAAACCATAAGAACCACCTCTACGGTGAAACATAGATCCGTGAGAGGCAGGACCTCCGCCGAAATTCCATCTTTTAACAACACCCTGAAAGCCTTTTCCTTTGGTGGTTGAAATAACATCCACTACCTTTACATCAGAAAAATTTTCGACTGTAAGTGAAGAACCTTGCTCAAAGCTATGTTCACCCTTAAGACGAATCTCTTGAGATAAATGCTGAGGTTCAACATTTGCCTTGCTCGCTTTACCGATTTGACACTTGTTAGGCTTGTTGGGTGCTTTGCCCTTTGGATTAAAACCTATCTGGATAGCTTCATAACCATCCTTGTCAAGGGATTTTACTTGAAGTATTGGACAAGGACCAGCTTCAATAATGGTAACTGGAACAAGATTATTATCCTCGTCGTATACTTGGCTCATGCCAAGTTTTTTTCCTATTAATTCTAAGTTCATTCTTTAATTGGCAGGTGACGGTATGTCTTTTACGAACCTGCGTTAAAGGGGTTATTTGTTTAAACGTTGATGTTAATTTCTACACCTGCAGGTAAATTTAATTTTTTGAGTTCATCCACTGTCTGGACAGTTGGTTCCATTATATCAATCAGACGCTTGTGTGTGCGTAGTTCGAACTGATCCATTGACTTTTTATCGACATGTGGGGAACGATTTACAGTATAGCGCTCGATTCGAGTTGGCATTGGGATAGGCCCAGCCACGCGAGCACCAGTTCTTTTTGCGGTGTCCACAATATCAGAGGCGGATTGGTCGATCACACGATAATCGAAGCCGCGAAGTTTTATGCGTATGCGTTGTCCGTTCATCGTATAATTAAGTTCTTACAGGTTCACGAGCATTGGAATCAACAATGCCTTGTACCAAATTCTGTGGTACTTGTTCAAAGTGAGAGGGAGTCATAGAGTAATCTGCCCGACCGGATGAAAGAGATCTCATATCAGTAGAATATCCAAACATATTTTCGAGGGGAACGAAGGCATCTATAACGCACACATTTCCACGGGTTTCCATACCTTGGATTTGACCACGGCGCCTATTCAAGTCGCCCATGAGTTCACCCTGATATTCATCAGGTGTTGAGACTTCGACTTTCATTATGGGCTCAAGCAAAATTGGATTCGCCTTTTGCATTGCGTCTTTGAAGGCAAAAATACCTGCCATCTTAAAAGCCATCTCGGAAGAGTCTACATCATGGAACGATCCATCATAAAGGGTTACCTTGAAGTCGATAACTTGGAATCCAGCAATAACTCCGCCTAATGCAGCTTCCTTTATTCCTTGAATGGTAGGCTTAATAAACTCTTTCGGTATGGCACCGCCTACAATTTCATTAATAACATCTATGCCTTTACCTTTTTCTTGAGGTTCAAGTCTTATCAAGGCATGACCGTATTGTCCGCGACCACCTGACTGGCGAATAAACTTACCCTCGCCGTCTGATTTGGAAAGTATAGTTTCACGATAAGCGATCTGTGGTTTTCCAGCATTTGCTTCAACTTTAAATTCTCTAAAAAGTCTGTCTCGGATAATATCTAAATGAAGTTCGCCCATCCCTGAAATAATCGTCTGGCCCGTCTCTTCGTTGGTTGAAAGACCGAATGTAGGGTCTTCTTCTGCAAGTCTTTGTAAACCGATACCCATTTTCTCTTGATCAGCTTTTGTTGCTGGTTCTATCGACATGGAGATCACTGGCTCTGGGAAACTTGGCGGCTCAAGTCTAAGATCAAGGCCCTTATCAGCGAGTGTGTCACCAGTAACGACATCTTTTACACCTATGATCGCACAAATATCTCCTGAATAAGCTGTCTCGATATCTTCCCTCGTATCTGCCTTCATAACCATGAGACGAGAGATACGCTCTGATCTGCGGGTACGAGGATTGTAAAGGCTGGCACCCTTTTTTAGAGTTCCTTGATAAACACGATAAAAAACTAGCTTACCCACATAAGGGTCAGTCATCAGCTTAAAAGCCAAACCAGCAACTTTCGCGGAATCGTCAGGTGATACTTGAACTTCGTTTTCATCTGAGTCTTCCCCTTTCATCGGTGGCAAATCTAGAGGCGATGGTAAATAATCAACAACTGCATCCATGAGCATTTGCACGCCTTTATTCTTAAAAGCACTACCGGGAATGACACCTACAAATTTAAGAGATAAAGTCGCTTTCCGAATGCCTAGTTTTATCTCATCAATTGTTAGCTCTTCGCCCTCTAAATACTTGGTGGCGATTTCGTCATCAAAATCAGAAATTGCTTCAATAAGCGCTTCACGATACTCGTTCGCCTGATCAATGTAATCATCGGGGATCTCTACGGTATCAAACTTTACGCCTGACTCATCAGTCTCATCGTAAATGTAAGCAACCATCTTAACAAGATCAACTAAGCCTTTGAAGTTTTCTTCAGCACCGATGGCTAGGAAAAGAGGATGAGCGTTTGCACCCAACTTTTCCTTCATTGTGTTAACTGCAGCTAAAAAGTCAGAACCCATTCGGTCCATTTTGTTGATGAACCCTAAGCGTGGGACATTATATTTGTCCATCTGTCTCCACACTGTTTCAGACTGTGGTTGCACTCCTTCAACAGATGTGAAAACACCGATCGCACCGTCTAAAACACGAAGAGAGCGTTCAACTTCTGCTGTAAAATCAACATGGCCTGGGGTATCAATAATATTAATGCGGTGGTCAATGCCACTGTAAGGTCCATCTGATGTAGTCCACCCACAGGAGATTGCAGCTGAGGTAATTGTAATGCCGCGTTCCCTCTCTTGTTCCATCCAGTCGGTTGTTGCATTACCATCATGTACTTCACCAATCTTATGTACAACACCTGAGTAAAAAAGGACACGCTCGGTACATGTTGTTTTGCCAGCATCGATGTGTGCAGCAATACCAATGTTACGAGTATGCTCAAGCACTGCTGGTCGGTCAGCAGAATTGGCAGATGAAAATTGTTCGTTGCTCATACTTACCAACGAAGGTGAGCGAATGCTCGGTTAGCTTGTGCCATTTTATGTGTTTCTTCCCTTTTCTTAACGACACTTCCAGTGTTGTTGTAGGCATCAATCAATTCATTAGCTAAGGCGTCAGCAATGGGTGTTCCTTTGCGGGATGAAGCTGCATTTACAACCCAACGGAAAGCAAGACTTTGCTGGCGTTCAAAAGGAACTTCAATCGGCACTTGATAGGTAGCACCACCGACCCGGCGGCTTTTAACTTCAATTTTAGGGCGAATATTCTCTAGGGCACCCAAAACTAACTCGATGGGATTTCCCTTACCAACTTTCTCGGCCATTTTTTCAATCGATTTGTATACGATTCTTTGGGCGAGTGATTTTTTGCCACTAAACATGACGGCATTGACAAGAGAACTTATGAGAGGACTCCCGTGTAAAGGATCGGGCAAGATAGCCCGCTTAGTTGCTTTTCTTCTGCGAGACATTTAGCTTTTAGGTTTTTTGACGCCGTACTTTGAGCGACTTCTTCTTCTTTTCTCGACACCCTGACAATCCAATGTTCCTCGAACAATGTGATAGCGAACTCCGTTTAGATCTTTAACACGACCGCCACGTAAAAGAACGATGCTATGCTCTTGCAAACTATGCCCTTCGTCAGGGATGTAAGCAATCACCTCATGACCAGTGGTCAAACGGACTTTAGCTACCTTACGAATCGCAGAATTGGGTTTCTTGGGAGTACGGGTTGTTACCTGTACGCAGACACCTCTGCGGAAAGGGCATGCTTTCAGAGCAGGTGATTTGGTTTTGGCCTTCTGTAAACGACGACCTTTCCTTACTAACTGATTAATTGTTGGCATGAGGTAGGATTTTTGGGGTAAAGCGATCTGTTATAACTTGTTTTGCAATATCCACAAGAAGAAAATAATAATTCTAGGCAGATAATGATTCGGATGGAGAGGCACCAAGGGTATCTATCTTTAATCGACGCCACTTTGGCAGTCCTGTACCGGCTGGAATCAAATGCCCCATAATGACATTTTCTTTGAAACCTTTGAGTTCATCTATTTTTCCAAGGGTAGCTGCATTTGTTAAAACCCGTGTCGTTTCTTGAAAGGAAGCAGCTGAAATGAAACTATCGGTTTCAAGAGAAGCTTTTGTAATTCCAAGCAAGATAGGCTCACCTTCCGCAGGCATTCCACCCTTGGCTCCGATCGACTCATTGGCATCCATAAAGGCGTAACGATCAACCTGATCTCCCCAGAAGAATTCAGTATCACCTGGATCAGTGATACGTACTTTCATCAACATCCTGGAAATAATAATTTCCAAGTGTTTATCGCTAATAGTAACACCCTGAAGTCGGTACACTTTTTGAATCTCCTCGATCAGATATTCTTGAACGGCAGATGGTCCTAGAATCTCTAAAATCTCATGAGGATCCTTTGCTCCTTCTGTAATGAGTTGCCCTTTCTGCACGAAATCACCTGGCTGAACCAATACATGCTTACCATGAGGAATCAAGTGTTCTTCAACTTGACCGGAGTCTTCATTGGTGACTAAAAGTCTTTTCTTAGATCTTAAGGTTCCTGCTTCAGAGACAATCCCATCAATTTTTGCCATCTGGCCAACATTGCCTTCCTTCGGTCTTCTTGCTTCAAATAGCTCAGCGACGCGGGGTAGACCACCCGTGATGTCTTGAGTCTTGGAAGCCTGTCTTGGAGTTTTTGCAATAATTGATCCTGCATCAATTCGAGTTCCTTCATCAACGGCAACCTGTGCCCCGGTGGGAACTGAGTAAGTCGCTAGAGCATCACCCTTTGAATCTTTTACTATGATCTGAGGGTTTAAATCTTCTTTGTGCTCGATAACAACCATTGATCGCCCACCAGAAGCATCTCTTTCAATTTTAGTGGTAACCCCTGGAAGCATGTCATCAAATGCAATTACACCCTTTTTCTCAGAAAGAATCGGTATGTTATATGGATCCCATTGAGCCAAGAGCGTATCCTCATCTACATCGTCTCCGTCCTTAAAATGGAGTAGCGCTCCGGCAGGAGTCGGGTAATCGTCAATTATTCTATCATCACGATCAAGAACCTGAATTGAACCAGTTTTATTAAGAGTCACCTGTTGCCCATTGGCCAGGGTAACCAAGCGTAAACCTACAAACTTTAGTTTACCAGCTTTTCTAACGTGAATCACTGGATCTTCTCTGCCGGCACTTGCGATTCCTCCAATATGGAAAGTACGCATAGTAAGCTGTGTTCCGGGTTCACCAATTGACTGGGCTGCAATGATACCTACGGAGGATCCTTGCTTCACCAAAGAATTAGTGGATGGATCGATTCCATATTCGTAAGCTGTAAGACCATTTTTGATTCTACTAGAGAGCGGTGACATCACTCGAATTCGAGTAATTCCAAGAGCATCAATATTGTCTGCAATTTCTTCGGTGATCAGTGAACCTGCATTCAAAATGATTTCACTGGGGTTCGAGGGATCATAGACATCATCACTTGAATATCTACCTATGATACGATCTCTAAGGGGGACAATTTCATTATCACCCTCCATGATGGCTTTTTTAACAACTCCATCTCGCCTGTTGTCATCGTCACAGACAATAATACAGTCCATGGCAACATCACAGAGTTTCCGAGTGAGATAGCCCGCATCCGCAGTTTTAAGTGCAGTGTCTGCAAGTCCTTTTCTGGCACCGTGAGTAGACATGAAATACTCAAGAACCGACAAACCTTCGCGGAAAGAAGCAAGGATAGGCTGTTCGATAATTTCACCTGATGGTTTTGCCATTAGTCCACGCATGCCACACAACTGACGAACTTGCTGACGGTTACCACGAGCTCCAGAGTCCATCATCAAGTAAACAGGATTAATTGTATCCTTACCTAAATTTTCGTCCAAACATCTGAAAACTTCCTTGGCAATGTCATCTGTAGCAGCAGTCCAGACATCAATGATCTTATTGTGTCTTTCTCCTCTCGTAATAATACCTTTACGGAACTGATCTTCAATTTTATCAATTTCTTTACGAGCAACTTCTACCCGTTTTTTCTTTTCTGGCGGAATGATCATATCGAAAATGCCAATCGATATACCAGCTCTGGTGGCCATATCGAATCCCATTTCCTTGAGTCGATCGAGCGATTCAATTGTTTCGTCCTTACCCTTTAGATTGTAAGTTTCTAGGATCAAATTTCCAAGATCCCCTTTGAGTGCAGGTTCGTTAAAGAATCCAAGTTCTTCAGGCCAGATCGTATTAAATAGTGCACGTCCAACGGTCGTTGTGATAACACTCCTCTTGGATATTCCGTAGAGGGTGTCGTTTCCTTTGTCTGGATTCTTCAAACGAATCCAATTATGAAGATTCAAAACACCCTCCTGCAAAGCACTTAATGCCTCTTCCAGAGAACCAATGAGAGGTAATTTTTCCTCATCTCCCGGGAGATCGCCTTTGGGATTCATGGTCAGGAAATATGATCCCAAAACAATGTCCTGAGATGGAGTAAGAATAGGTTTTCCGCTGGAAGGTGAGAAGATGTTATGGGTAGCCATCATCAAAAGCTTGGCCTCCATGATTGCTTCGACCGAGAGAGGAACATGAACAGCCATTTGATCTCCATCAAAATCCGCATTGTAAGGTGTGCAAACAAGAGGGTGAACTCGAATTGCATTACCTTCAATTAGAACTGGTTCGAAAGCCTGAATAGAAAGACGGTGAAGGGTAGGAGCACGGTTCAATAAAACTGGATGACCTTTTGTTACCTCTTCCAATATATCCCAAACTTCTGGTGAACGACTTTCAATCATTTTTCGAGCACCTCGAACGGTGTGGACAAAACCTAATTCTTTGAGTCGACGAATGATAAATGGCTCGAATAAAATAAGTGCCATTTTCTTCGGAATACCACATTGGTGAAGTTTTAATTCGGGACCGATGACGATAACGGAACGACCGGAATAATCTACCCGTTTACCTAAAAGGTTTTGCCTGAAACGACCCTGCTTACCTTTAAGCATATCACTCAAGGATTTAAGAGCTCTATTACCAGAACCTGTAATTGCACGACCATGACGACCATTATCAAAAAGAGCATCTACAGCTTCTTGTAGCATTCTCTTTTCATTATGAATAATGACATCCGGCGTCTTCAATTGTAACAGGTTTTTGAGACGGTTGTTCCGATTAATTACTCTGCGGTACAAATCGTTTAAATCACTGGTTGCAAACCTTCCACCTTCTAAGGGAACTAGCGGGCGAAGATCGGGTGGGATAACTGGAATTGCATCGAGAATCATCCATTCAGGAGATGCACCTGATTGAATAAATCCTTGAGTGACCTTAAGGCGACTAGCCAACTTCTTTTTAATTTGTTTGGACTTGGTCTCATGCATCTGGTCATACAATTCTTCGAGTTCATCCTCTAAGTTGATCCTAGCTAATACATCACGTATAGCTTCCGCACCCATTTTGGCTTCGAACTCATCGCCAAATTCATCTTGCGCCTCACGATACTCTTTATCGGTCAATAATTGTTTTTCTTCGAGCGGAGTATTGCCTGGGTCAGTAACAATGTACTGCTCATAATAAAGAACTCGTTCCAAACTTTTTGCAGTCATATTCAAAAGCAATCCCAACCTGCTTGGCATACTTTTAAGAAACCAAATATGAGAAACTGGAACAGCAAGTTCAATGTGCCCCATACGGTCTCGTCTTACCCTCGAAACAGTGACCTCGACTCCGCAACGGTCGCAGACGACTCCCTTGTACTTGATTCTTTTGTATTTTCCACAAGCACACTCATAGTCACGAACGGGACCGAAGATTTTTTGGCAAAAAAGTCCACCTGGTTCAGGCTTGAAAGTTCGGTAATTAATAGTCTCGGGATTCTTTACTTCACCTTTCGACCAAGAACGAATGATATCTGGAGATGCAACTGTTATGGACACTTTATCCATTGGTCCTGGCTCTACTCCTAATGCTTCACTAACTGCTTCGACACTCATATTTATATTTTTTAAAGATTAATTTTTTGGCAACTTTTCTTTTGAACCTACAAGGCATCCTCACCTCTTACTCGAATATCTAGGCAAAGACTCTGCATTTCCTTCATTAAAACATTAAAGGATTGAGGCGTTCCTGCCTGCAGAGAATTATCACCTTTGACCAAAGATTCGTAGATTTTAGTTCTTCCAGAAACATCATCTGATTTAACTGTCAGTATTTCCTGTAAAGTATAGGCCGCACCGTAAGCTTCTAGTGCCCAAACTTCCATCTCGCCGAATCGCTGACCTCCATATTGTGCTTTTCCTCCCAAAGGTTGCTGGGTGATAAGACTATACGGACCAACGGCACGTGCATGGATTTTACTGGAAACCAAGTGGTTAAGTTTCAGCATATACATGTATCCAACAACAATCTTTTGATAAAATTGTTCTCCAGTACATCCATCGTAAAGAAAGGTTTTACCTGTTTCGGGTAATTCCGCTTCTTTAAGGTATTCCTGAATTCTAGTCTCAGGAATCCCATCAAATATTGGAGTTGCTACCTTCAAACCAAGCTTCTTACACGCCCAACCAAGATGGGTCTCTAAAACCTGACCGACATTCATTCGACTAGGTACTCCCAATGGATTCAAACAGATTTCAATTGGTGTTCCATCGGGCAAGAAAGGCATATCTTCTTCAGCAACAATTTTAGCAACAACACCTTTGTTTCCATGGCGACCTGCCATTTTGTCACCTACACGCATTTTTTGCTTTTTGGCCACAAACACACGAACATTTTTAATCGCACCCTGGTCAATTGGGTCACCCTGTTCAATGGCTTCAATTTTTCTATCCCTGTCGTCTTCAAGATCAGTAAACTTGGATTCATAACTCTCGATAATTTCGAAAACCTTAATACGAACCGGGGAAGGCGGAATTTCAATAAAACGATGTACCGCGGCAAGTCTACGAAGAAGGGTCTTCGTTATCTTTCGGTTGGCAGGTATGATTACATCTCCTGTTTCTGAATTCGTAACATTAAGCGGGATTTTTTCACCAAGCAAAATATTAGATAGTGACTCCGTTAGCTGAGAACGTAGATCTTCTGTTTGATTTCGGAAATCTTCTTTAATTTGTTTCATCTGCCGACGAAAATCAGAAGGAGAAAGCTTTTCCTGCTCTGCATCTGTACGACTTGAAACCTTGATATCCATTACGATACCTTGGGTTCCAGAAGGAACCTTTAAGGAACTATCCTTAACATCAGCGGCTTTCTCACCGAAGATGGCTCGAAGAAGTTTTTCCTCCGGTGCTAAATCAGTTTCACTTTTAGGAGTTATTTTACCCACTAGGATGTCACCGGGTTTAACTTCCGCTCCGATTCGAACTATTCCCAAGTGGTCTAAATTGCGCAACGCTTCTTCACCAGCGTTTGGAATATCACGGGTAATTTCCTCAGGTCCAAGTTTTGTATCTCTGGCAGTTACCTCAAACTCTTCAATGTGGATAGAAGTGTAAATATCTTCCTTTACAATTTTTTCAGAAATCAAAATTGCATCCTCAAAATTGTATCCCTTCCAAGGCATAAACGCTACGAGAATATTACGACCTAGTGCTAGTTCGCCATTATCCGTGCAGGCACCGTCTGCCAAAGCCTGTCCGACTTTGACGGTATCACCTTTTCGAACAATAGGCTTCTGGTTAAAACAGGTACCAGCATTTGATCTGAGAAATTTCCTCATTTCATAACAATAGATACCCCTCTTGTGATCACTGCGGGGTTCCTTGAGGAAACGAGGTGGAAGCTTACCATCATCTGTAACTACGATTCTCTTTCCGTCTGCAAGTGCGACAACACCCTCCGACTCAGATACCGTCACTGTTCGAGAATCCTCAGCAACTTTTTTCTCAATTCCTGTTCCTACTAAAGGAGAATCGGATTGAAGCAGTGGAACAGCTTGTCGTTGCATGTTTGCACCCATGAGTGCCCGGTTAGCATCATCGTGCTCAAGAAAAGGAATAAGCCCAGCAGCAACAGACACAACCTGCTTGGGTGAAACATCCATGTATTCAACTTCAGATGGCTCGTATTCACTAACTTGATCTCTGTATCTACAGGTAACACGACCAACGAGTTTCCCTGTTTTGGTATCAATTTCTGTATTTGCCTGTGCTATTAAAAAGCGCTCTTCCTCAAAAGCATTGAGGTAAGCTACATTTTTGGGGTTCTTGTCTACTACTCCGTCTTTAACTGGGTGATAGGGGGATTGCAAAAATCCAAATTCATCTATCTTTGCGTAGGTTGACAGTGTATTAATTAAGCCAATATTTGGTCCTTCTGGAGTCTCAATTGGGCAAATTCGACCATAGTGTGTTGGATGAACATCACGAACTTCGAAACCGGCTCTTTCGCGATTTAAGCCTCCTGGTCCAAGAGCAGAAAGTCTTCTCTTATGTGTCATTTCAGCCAGTGGATTAATTTGATCTTTAAACTGACTGAGCTGACTCCGGGCGAAGAAATCTCTGACAACGGTTGTCAATGCTTTGGGGTTGATGAGCTTGCCTGGAGTTAGAGACTCAGCACCTTGATCATAGAGCGTCATACGCTCACGAACAACTCTTTCAGTTCTGGCTAGACCACTACGGCAAACATTTGCCAAAAGCTCACCAACAGTTCGCACGCGACGATTTCCCAAGTGGTCAATATCGTCAATACCCATGTCGAATATTGAGCCAGCATCTTCTCTTGCTTTTTCTTCATTTGACTTACCTCTCTTGAGATCAGTCAACTTACGAGTTGCTGCTACCAAATCCTCAACTGTAGTCACACGAACTTCAAGAGGTGTAGTTTGGTTTAATTTGAGGTTAAGCATATGACGCCCAACCTTAGCTAAATCGTATCTTTTAGAATCTAAGAAAAGACGCTTTATCAGAGCTTCGGCATTGACACGGTCGGGTGGCTCGCCGGGGCGTAATTTCTTGTAAATTTCCTTGAGTGCCTCGTCTTTGTTTTTGGTCGTATCTTTCTTGAGGCAACGAATAATTGCTCCGTCGTCAACTGATGTATCAATTGCGCGAAGTTGATTTTCCCCAGCTTTAATAAAAGATCTAAGGTATGTTTTGGTTAAAGGCTCAAAAGCTTTGGCGAGAACTGCACCTTTGGCACGATCGAACATTGGTTCTACAAGAACATAATTGGAAACATTATCCTTTGCTAACAACTCATTAATGTCCAAAGATTCGATATCATAAAAAAGCTCGATGATCTTCTGATCAGAATCTTTATCCTTTTCAGGATCCCAATCCATTAGGGCCCGAAGAAAAGTTGTAATTAAAAATTTTCGACGACGTCTTCTTCTATCCAGGTAAACATATAGTAAATCATGTTGATCAAATTGAGCTTCGATCCATGTGCCTCGATCTGGAATAATTCTGAAGCCATGAAGGACTTTACCGCTTGTGTGGGTTGATTCCTCGAAACTTACACCAGGAGATCGGTGCAGTTGGCTAACCACAACTCTTTCCGCACCATTTATAATAAAAGATCCTCTTTCAGTGATAATGGGCAATTCTCCCATAAAAATTTCTTCCTCACTGTAAAAAGGTTTGCTTTGACCTTCCATCTCCATGCGTAAGCGCAGTTTTACCTGCAGGGGTGCGGCATAAGTGCAGTTTTGGTCAATACAATCCATTTCACTCAGAGCGGATTCTCCGATCGTGTAGGAAACATACTCCAAGCGAGATTTTTCATCGTAACTGAAAATTGGAAAAACCTCCTTAAAAACCGCTTCTAATCCAGCCGGAATTCTATGGGTAGATGGAACATCCCGTTGTAAAAAATCATGAAAAGAATCGACTTGATTCTGAATAAGATTGGGGGGGTCGATTGCTTCTTTAAGCTTTCCGAAATTTTGTCTTTCTGGCTTCTTCATGATCGGTGATTTTTTATAGATTGTAGAATTTTAAGAAAATGGAAAAAGCCGCAGGTTGAATGTCAACCGTACGGCTTTAAATAGTTTTATGAAACTAAAGTTAGAAGCATTACTTTATTTCAGCCTTAGCACCTGCCGCTTCGAGCTTCTTAGAGATTTCTTCAGCTTCATCTTTACTCACACCTTCTTTGACAGGTTTTGGTGCACCTTCAACTAATTCTTTGGCTTCTTTTAAGCCAAGTCCGGTGATAGCACGGACTTCTTTAATAACAGCAATTTTGTTGCCGCCGAACTCTGTGAGCACGACATCAAACTCGCTTTTTTCCTCAGCAGCAGCACCTCCTGCATCACCTCCACCAGCTGGTGCGGCAACAGCAACAGCTGCTGGTGCAGCGGCACTTACTCCCCACTTTTCTTCCAATTCCTTTACGAGATCGGCTACTTCAATTACTGATTGGCTACTTAGCCATTCTACTACTTGGTCTTTTGTTATGTCTGACATGTTTATTTACCTCCTTGCCTGAATATGATTAGTACCTAAAGGTGTTTAAGGGATTACCCCTAATTTCTTCTAGGTCGGCGGTTATTGTTTATTTTTATGCGAGATGATTTATCCCGAAATTTATTATCCTTTGTCTGCTTTTGCTTTGAGCACTGTAACCATTCCGCGAGCAGGAGCACTGAGAACAGTTACAAGGCTTGAAGCAGGTGTATTTATAAGTGAAAGAAGTTGTGCACGTAGTTGATCTAGTCCAGGTAATTGAGCTAATGTTTTGATATCTTCAGCTGAAAGGGAGCGATCACCTAGAGCTCCAGCTTTTACTGTTACCTTTTTTTTGTCCTTAAAGTACTCACCCAATACTTTGGCGACTCCAGATGCATCGTCTCCACCAACCACGACTGCTGTATGACCCTTAAGGTGTGAATCCAAACCATCAATAAGATCAGGGTTTGCAGCTAGTCTAATAGAAGAATTCTTTACTACATGAAACTCAGCTCCACGCTCTGCTAGTTTTGTTCGTAGTTCTGAAGTTTCTTTTGCATCTATACCATGATAGTCAGTAAGGAAAAAGTATTCTGACTTCGAAAGATGACTCTTTGCTTCCTCGATTAAATATGTTTTTTCTGGTCTCATTTTAATTAAATATAGAAGAATTTAATCTGTAACTAGGGTTCATGGTTGAACTGATGTGAGCAGATTTTACAAATCTTCCTTTAAAGCCGTCAGGTTTTGATGCGGAAACAGCACTGATCGCTGTGTTTGCATTTTCCAAAAGTTGATCAACAGAAAATGATTTTTTTCCGATTAAAACGGCCATAGCACCTGTCTTGTCCATTTTAAATTCAACTCTTCCAGACTTTACATCGTTAATGCCTTCCTCGAGATTGTCTGTCACGGTACCTGCCTTAGGTGTTGGCATGAGTCCGCGAGGTCCCAGTACGCGAGCGATAGAACGAACAGATTTCATTGCAGTTGTTGTGGAAAGAGCTACATCGAAGTCAGTCCAGCCATCTTTGATCTTGGATATAAGATCCTCCAAACCGGCGTGGTCTGCACCAAGCTTCAGTGCCTCTTCTGGTTTTTCGGTGAATACAAGAACTTTTACATCCTTTCCGCTTCCATGAGGCAACTTAACTGTACCACGGACGGACTGAGATGATTGCTTCGGGTCAACACCTAGACTAATCGAAAGTTCCACAGACTCATCAAACTTTACCTTATTTTGCTTAGAGATCCCATCTAAGGCTTCCTGCAAATCATAATCCTTAGTCTCTGAAATTCCTTCACTGGAACTTAAATACCTTTTGCTTCTTTTCTTCATAATACTCTTTAGGATGTAACTTCAATACCCATGCTCCTTGCAGTTCCTTCAATTATACGACATGCAGCTTCTTCGTCGTTAGCATTTAAATCATTCTGCTTGGTTTTAACGATCTCTAGCACTTGTTGCTTAGTAACTTTGCCAACTTTATCGCGATTGGGTACGCCTGAACCCTTTGCAAGACCAGCTGCTTTCTTTAGTAGAACGGCAGCAGGGGGAGATTTAAGAATAAATGTAAATGAACGATCAGCATAAACTGTTATTTCAACTGGCAAGATCATGCCAGGTTGATCTTTCGTTTTGGCGTTAAATTCCTTACAAAAACCCATGATGTTAACACCTTGTGCACCCAATGCTGGTCCAACGGGAGGTGCAGGATTAGCGGCACCCGCGGGTAGTTGAAGTTTTATAAGTCCTACTGCTTTTTTAGACATAATTTTAAGTGAGGTCGGTTACTCTTCCTCTGCTTTCTCAACTTGCCAAAATTCTAACTCCACTGGAGTGAATCTGCCAAAGATAGATACAGAAACTTTAAGAGTACCTTTTTGGGGATCGATTTCCTCTATTTCCCCAGTTAAGTTTAAAAACGGTCCGTCGAGTATTTTTACGACTTCTCCAACTGCAAATTTTACCTTGGGAACTTCTTTACCTTCCGCCTCGTTAACCTGTTTAAGAATTCGGCCAATTTCGTCATCAGCCAAAGGTGTAGGGTTTTCGCGACCAATAAAATTTATAACTCCGTCAGTTTCTTTAATTTTATACCATGGTTTCTTTTTAAGATTACCAACTTGATCAAATAACTTCATTTCAACAAAGACATAGCCAGGGTAAAATTTTCTATCCCGCTGTTTTTTCTTACCATTCTTCACCTCTGAGACAGTCTCTATCGGAACTAAAATCTCGCTTAAACAACTGGCAAACTCTTCGTCCTCTTCTTTATATTTAATGAGGTACCTTTTGACCTTGTCCTCATGGTTAGATAAGCACTGCAGTGCATACCATCTTGCATCGGTAGTGGTTGATGTACTCATCAGATAATCAAGAACGAATAAGCATAGTCAGCAATTCTACGCAGTTTGTAAGAGAGAAGTCAGATACCGAGATGAATAGGCCCAATATGGCAACACCGGCAATCACAACTACAGTTGAACCTCGTAACTCTTCGAAGTTTGGCCAAGAAGCCTTACCTAACTCTGAAAGGGTTTCCTTGTAAAAGGTACGAATTTTTTGAAAGGGGTTCATTAGAGTAGTGTTTTACTTAAAACAGTGGCGGGAGAAGAGGGACTCGAACCCCCAGCCTACGGTTTTGGAGACCGGTGCTCTACCAATTGAGCTATTCTCCCAGCAGTCTGTGTAGAAATGTGGTATCCTTAAACAATCTCAGAAATATTTCCGGCACCGATAGTTCTACCACCCTCGCGGATAGCAAAACGTTGTCCAGATTCCATTGCGATTGCCTTTTGAAGCTCAATTTCAACAGTTAAGTTGTCTCCTGGCATTACCATCTCAACACCATCAGGAAGTTCGACAATACCTGTTACATCGGCAGTGCCGAAGAAAAACTGTGGGCGATATCCTTTAAAAAACGGAGTATGCCTTCCACCTTCTTCTTTATTCAATACATAAATTTGAGCTTTTGCCTTTGTGTGAGGCTTGATACTTCCGGGAGCTGCAATTACATGACCCCTTTGAATATCAGCTTTTTCAATACCGCGAAGTAAGATCCCGACATTGTCACCAGCTTGTCCTTCACCCAATTCTTTTCTAAACATTTCAACACCAGTACATGTAGTCTTACGAGATTCACCTAGGCCAACAATCTCGATCTCATCTCCGACTTTAACAATACCGCGTTCAATTCTGCCGGTTGCAACAGTACCCCTACCAGTGATTGTAAAAACATCTTCAACTGACATAAGTAATGGCTTATCAGTATCTCTAACTGGTTCAGCAACTTCTGAATCGATTGCATCCATAAGTTTTTGTATAGCACCTAATCCTAGGTCACTGTCTTCATTCTCAAGTGCTTTTGTAGCGGATCCTCGAATGATTTGAGCGTTATCACCATCGAACTCGTACTTACTAAGAAGGTCTCTAATTTCCATGTCAACCAACTCAAGAAGCTCCTCGTCATCACCAGACATAAGATCGCACTTATTAAGGAATACAACAAGATTAGGAACATCGACTTGTCTAGCAAGTAGGATATGCTCTCTTGTTTGAGGCATAGGTCCAGTTGTTGCATCAACAACAAGAATTGCACCGTCCATTTGGGCAGCACCTGTGATCATGTTTTTAACAAAATCAGCGTGTCCCGGGCAATCCACATGGGCATAATGTCGGTTGTCAGTCTCATACTCAACATGAGAAACTGCGATCGTTACAATTTTGGAGGCATCGCGAACGGTTCCTCCTTTGGCGATATCCGCGTAGGATTTAACTTCAGCTAAACCTTTGTTAGCTTGTGCGTGAAGAATTGCTGTGGTTAAAGTGGTCTTTCCATGGTCGACATGTCCGATGGTACCGACGTTAACATGAGGTTTGGTTCGTTGGAACTGTTCTTTGGCCATTTACTTTGACTGTTTGATGTTTATATGTATGTGGAGCCCACGAGCGGATTTGAACCGCCGACCTCGTCCTTACCAAGGACGCGCTCTACCGACTGAGCTACATGGGCGGAGGGCATTGGGG
>NZEN01000017.1 GCA_002689665.1 Opitutia bacterium
AAAATATTATGGATTTGTAATTTTTTGCTATTTACTGCTAATATAAAAGTGATCGATGTCTTATATTAGTTTAAAAATCATCTTATTTGCCTTTGTTGCATCATTAGTTCTTAAGCTAAGTGAAGCACAAACCTACACTTTTACCAATGCCGGGGCGGAAGGTCGTGAAGGCCCAACCCAGGCACAAATTGATGCTAATTACTCAGGCACCAATCTTGATGGCAAAGTCACCATAAATACTAGGGGAATTCAAGAGTGGGTAGTGCCTGCGGATGGAAATTATTCTTTAGAGGCATATGGAGCACAAGGTGAAAGTGCAGATTCAAATTATTATGGGGGAAAAGGTGCCATTATTAGGGGGCAGTTCTCATTACAAAAGAATACTATTTTAAAAATTGCAGTCGGACAGGAAGCTAATTCATCAAACGGTTTCCATAGTGGAGGTGGTGGCGGGGGTTCATTTATTTATTACGACACAGGTAGCGAGTTGCAGTTGTTAACGATTGCCGGAGGCGGTGGAGGAACAAGACATGATGTAGACCAAAACGGAACGGGAGGTCGAGTGGAGCAATATGGTGGCAACGGCTCTGCCGCACAAAAAACCTCTGATGGAACCGCAAAAAATAATCACCTTCGCCAAGGAGGAATAAAATCATTAAACAGTTGGGGTTCTGGAGGTGGAGGTGTTGAAACCGACGGTGAAAGTGATATGTCTTACAATGAAGCCGGCGGAAAATCCCTACTCAATGGCTTGGTAGGCGGCCACGGAAACAATACTGGTGCTGACGGAGGTTTTGGAGGAGGGGGATCAGGACAAGGCGGGCATGGTGGTGGCGGTGGGGGCGGTTATTCAGGTGGTGATGGTGGAAGGGTTGCTGGTGGTGGCGGATCTTACAATTCTGGAACCGATCAAAACAACACTTCTGGAGTGAACGAAGGGCATGGAAAAGTGATTATCACTTTTCTTGGTTCTACAAACGAGGCTCCGGTAATTTCTCAAGGTGCAGGTCCCTTAACCAAAGTCTCTTCTGAGGATACCCAGGTCTCGTGGAGTGCAAGTGAGCTAAATGCCACTGATTCAGATACCAATGCGGCACAACTCTCTTGGTCTTTGCTCTCCTCTCCCAGTCATGGGTTCGCAATAGTCGATGGCAATGGCTCTTCCCCCGAGGTTTTCACCTACCAACCGGATGCCAATTATCATGGTTCCGATTCCTTTTCCGTTCAAGTCTCTGACGGAGACGCGAATGATTCAATCACAATCAACCTCACTATCAATCCCGTAGACGATCCCTCCGTGATCTCCGGAGATACATCCGGTTTCCTTCTTGAAGATTCTAGCCTTACTGGCGATCTCAATGCTAACGATATCGATGGTCTTACGGATGGAACTTACTTCACCATTTCTTCCGCCCCCTCATCTGGTAGCCTTTCGATAAATCCACAGAGTGGACGATGGACCTACTACCCAAACTCCCACACTTTCGGATCGGATACATTCACCGTTACCGTCACCGATGATCAAAATTTCACCGCTACCCAAGATATCACATTAAATGTTATCTCCGTCAACGATCTGACAGCTTTAACTGGTGACTTCAATGGCACTTGTAACGAGGATACTAAAATCTCTGGTGACATTAATGCTTCGGACATAGATGGTTTAACCGATGGTTCCTATTTTTCCATATCTCTTAATCCAGCCAACGGGGTTGCGACTATTGATCTAGTCGATGGAAACTGGACTTATTCTCCCTCTCCCAATTACTTTGGCTCGGATGCCTTCACCGTTACCATCACCGACGATCAGGGTTACACTGCTACCCAGATTATCAATCTTGCTGTAAACCCAATCGACGACCCCACATCTATAACTGGCGATACCAATGCCTCCCTGACTGAAGACTCCACCGCCTCTGGAGATCTTAATGCCTCCGACAATGATGGGCTGAGCGATGGCAGTTATTTTTCCATCAACTCCACCCCAGTGAATGGCTCGGCATCTATCGATCCTGCATCCGGCACATGGTCCTATTCTCCCTCCGTTAATTTTTATGGCAATGATGCATTCACAATTACGGTAAGCGATGATCTCAATAACACAGTCACGCAAATCATTTCCCTCACCGTTGCCCCAATTGACGACACACCCCTTATCACCGGAGCGTTTTCAGGAAAACTCTATCTCGATCACAATGTAAGCGGAACCATTTATGCGTCAGATATCGACGGCTTAACGGACGGTTCTTATTTCTCGTTATCATCAAATCCTGTAAATGGTACATCTCAAATTAATACTGCCACCGGCCAATGGATTTATTCACCTAACCCGGGATTTCTTGACGACGATTCCTTCACCATTCAAATCACTGACGACCAGGGTTACACCACCACCAAAACTATTACAATCGTCCCCCAATATAATGTGGCCGTTGCTAAAACAGGACAACCGGCACTTCTTGCTAACGGAAATTCACAATTATCTGCATCCATAATTTATAATGGAGGCCTTCCCATTCTTGAAGTCGGATTTTACAAAAGTTCGTCCTCTCGATTTACGACAAGCACAAAAGTTCCGGTCAGCCTGGCCAATAACGCTTCCACATTTACTCTGGAAATTAACCAAACCGAACTCACTTCCACAATCTTCGTCCGTGCCTATGCCCGCAATCAAAATGGTGAAACCCTTGGTGATATAAAAAAGCTCGTTCCTCCCCCCATCGTGATGCAATGGTCCAACCATGCCACGGTCTTGGATGACGGGTGGATGCAGTCCGATTGGTTTGGTACCTTTAATCACTACCCACAAAATTGGATTTTCCACTCCCGTCTAGGATGGCTTTACATTCCTGACTCCACAACCGAGGAACTCTGGCTTTGGTCACCTGATCATGGGTGGTTGTGGACCGGAAAAGATGTCTTCCCCCACCTCTACAAAAATAACACCGGAACCTGGCTTTATTTACTCGATCAGGAAGTGAAGGGTAAAAATATCTACGATTACCAGTCCGGACTATTCAAATAGAGCTAATCCTTTTCGGCTAGGCCCTAGCCTCCAATCAGTCCACCTGCATTGACAGCCAGAACCTCGCCGTATTTTTCGTAGGCCTCTTTGGACCCGTGCAAACGCAGACGATCCTCGACCCGCGGATTGGCGGGACGACGAAAGGTCATTTCGATTGTTCGTAAACCCTGGGGTTGTAAGTCACTGTGCGAACTGAGAAAAAATGCATCCTGTTCCAATACCCGGTAAATTTCTCCTTCCACTTTTTTCCGATATTCAGCACTGGGTAAAATACAGTCCTCGATCCCGCACGCCACCACGCACAATAAATTATCCGCCTCGTCTTTTAAATAATCGAGCATATCCTGCCCCTCCACTTTATAAGGGATCCTCGGCAACGTCTGACCGGCATCCTCGATCATCGCCTGGATGGATGCTTTCTGCTTATCAGCATAAAAGGGTTCCACGGCCACGAAGTTCCGGGCCTCACAACTCGCTGCCAGAGCATACCCGTAGGGCATCATCCCGGCTCCCAATTCCACCACCCTTCTCTTTTCTAAAAGCTTATGCAAAAAAGAACCGCCCGGAGTCAGCGACCACTCATACAAGGCCCGGGTAAATTCTCCGCCGGGGGCAGCAAAACCGGTTCCTAAATCCCGCGAGACCGATAATCTTTCCTTCCAGTCACGGGAGACCGTAAATTCACTTTCTTCGCCCATCAATGTGTACGGTCAAGCATCCGTTTGACCAGCTCCAAAAGAAAAACATTATCACCCCCCACTTCCTCCAGTTTGCCAAGGGCATCCTCCGTATGTTGGGTGGCCAATTTCCGGGCTTTTTCCTCTCCCAGCAACCCAACCCATGTCACTTTTCCACACTCCGCATCATGGGCGGCATCCTTGCCCAGCTCCTCACTTGTCCGGGTCACATCCAGTAAGTCATCCACTGCCTGAAAAGCCAGTCCCAAGGAAAGCCCAGCCTCCGCCACTAAACCCATCAAACCTAAATCTACCCCCTTTTCTCCCAGACGAAATCCCATCTGTAAGGAAGCACGAATCATCGCCGCGGTCTTGTTTTGATGGATATATCCTAAATTCTCCGCATCGGGCTCCTCCCCCTCCGATAAAAGATCCTGCATCTGCCCGCCAACCAATTGCTCACTGCCTGCGGTCTCCGCAAGCATGCGAACCAAATCAACCGCCACCTCCGGGATATTATGGTATCCCTTGGCAAGAAGTTCAAAAGCCATTGGCTGCAGGGCATCCCCGGCGAGGATAGCCGTGGCCTCATCAAATGCCTTGTGACAGGAAGGCTGCCTCCTTCGGGTATCCGAGTCATCCATAGCAGGCAGATCATCATGGATCAGACTGTAGGTATGAATACACTCGATCGCGAGGGCGGCTGCCATCGGATCCCCCGTACCCGGAAACAAATCATGGGCTGCGAGCAACAACACCGGACGCAATCTTTTGCCCCCTGCCTCCGAACTATGCCGGATCGCTTCATGCAAACGGGCAGGCTTTACCTCGCGATTAGGCAAAGCTTCCAGCAGGGAACGATTCACCTGTTCTACTTTGGCGGATAATTGTTCTTCGAAATTCATGACTTGCGGAAAAACTGAACCATGGCATGATTAAGTGCCTATGCCAAGTTTGGAAGCCGTATGTGGAAGGCTTTTCGGGCGGCCCGGTTGGATCCCGAAGGCACTGTGGGGAGGATTGCTTAGCTTCGTCCCCATTCTCAACCTGCTCGCGTTGGGCTATCTGATTGAGTACACCCAGCGTCTTCGCCGGCTTGGCGAGTGGGAACTGCCCGAATGGCGGGATCAGAATTTTCCCGTTCTCTTTGGGGAAGGCATCCGTGCCTTTCTGGTATTTCTTGCCTACGCGGGGGTTCCCCTGCTCGCGGGATGGTTGCTCAGTGAGATTGTTGATCTCTTAACCTTTGGACTCCTTGGGATTGTTTCTCACTTCCCGTTGGCCGCGGCCGGGTTCATTGCCCCCTTTCTTTTTCTATCCGCAATTCATGCCTACCTCAGCGACGGTATTTTTTCGGACGTCTGGCAATTTCGTACCGTATTCAATCGTGCACGATCTTTCTGGCCCCGCCTCGCTCTACCAGTGATTGCCTTCTGGGGAATTTTCCTACTTGCTATTCCCCTCTATGGGCTGTCCCTCTTTCTCGGGCTCTGGGTACTTCTTGCATATTCCACAGCCTTGCAATTTGCAGATTAATTGATTATTTCGATCGGCTTCGAAATTAACTTTTTTACATAACCTATGCCTACTTACGACTATCAATGCCAAGCCTGTGGACACTCCTGGGAATTGTTTCAGTCGATGAACGACAACCCGGTAAAATCCTGTCCAAAATGTAAAAAACGCAAAGCCAAACGCCTCCTTGGCGTAGGTGCTGGTCTTATATTTAAAGGAACCGGATTCTACGAGACCGATTATAAAAACAAGAGTGGTGGGGAAAAGAAAGAAGGATCCAGCGATAGTGATTCCGGCTCTTCGGATTCATCGAAATCTTCGGATTCCGGCAAGTCTTCTGAATCAAGTAAATCCTCCGACTCCAAATCTTCCTCCACCAAGAAAGAATCCAAAAAATCTTCTGGTACCAAGAAGGCGAAAAAGTAAGCTCGCATCCTTCCCTCTTTGATCATGGCCAAGACTGTACTCACCCTCTTAGCCGGTGGCTTTGAGGAAATCGAAGCCACCGCTCCGATCGATCTGCTACGCCGGGCTGAAGCGGAAGTTACGGTAGCTTCCTGCTCGGACAGTCTTGATGTTACTGGCCGATCAAATATTACCCTGCGTGCGGACTGCCTGCTCACCGGTGTAGAGGATCCGCTTCACTTCGATCTGCTCGTACTCCCCGGTGGCCCGGTCGTTTTTGAGCTCCGTAAACGAACAGAGATCATCGAGCTCATTCGTACCTTTTCCGATACCGGCAAACCCATTGGTGCCATCTGCGCCGCCCCTCTTCTTCTTCTCGATGCAGGGCTGATCACGCCAGAC
Organism: Opitutia bacterium; assembly: GCA_002689665.1. Lineage (GTDB taxonomy): Bacteria > Verrucomicrobiota > Verrucomicrobiia > Opitutales > Seribacteraceae > Seribacter. The sequence continues at coordinate 6,025 of NZEN01000017.1, forward strand.
TCCGCCTGCACCGCCCATGGTTCCACCGGTGACGAAATCCCCCACCTTATCCAAAATCAACCCGTCGTACAGGACGGACAATTGATCACCTCCCGGGGTGCCGGTACCGCCGTGGAATTTGGACTTAGCTTAATCAACCGTCTCTTTGGCCCCGAAAAAGAGAGCGAAATCCGGTCATCCATCCACGCCGATTGCTCATGAAAGCCTTTCGTCGATATGCCCGTGAGGCACGGGCCGCCCGCCTTGTCGACCTACCCATCCCTACCCCAAAGGAAAACGAAGTANTNCTCCGGGTCGCCCACTGNGGAATCTGCGGGTCCGATCTCCATGCCTGGCTNAATCACAAAGGATACGAATCTGTCCTCCCTGAGGTCACCTTCGGGCATGAATTTTCCGCCACAGTTACCGATATCGGCTCCCGCGTAACGAATTGGAAAACCGGGGATCAGGCAGTCATGATCGCACTGCAGACCCATCTCGATGACAACGACCCCTACTGCCGGATGGGATTGCCCCAACTCTCCACCCGCCGCCGTGTACAGGGACTACACCTCGACGGAGGCATGGCGGAATATGTCTGCGTCGAAGAAGAATTTTTACTCCCCATACCCGACGGGCTCGATCTTGAACTTGCCGCCCTTACCGAGCCCCTATCAGTGGCCGAACACTGTATTGGAAACCGTACCTCCATCGGCCCGGATGATAAAGTTATTGTCAGCGGTCCCGGCATCATTGGACTGCTCTGTGCCATCAGCGCCCGTAGCCGGGGTGCGGAAGTCATCCTTTCCGGTACCGAGCAGGATGANGCNACCCGTCTCACCGCCGCCCGCACCATTGGTTTTGAAACCCTCGTAGTCGGTCCGGGGCACCCTCNCCTACACGAACAGATTACCGCNTATTTTCCGGATGGGGCTGACGCCCTCGTGGAAGCCTCCGGCTCCGCTCATGCCCTCGCCGATGCCTGGCAATCCGTCCGCCCGGACGGTACCGTCACCGCTGTCGCTTTGTATTCCAGGACGATTGATTTCGACCTCACCCAATTTCTTCGCAAACAGATCGATCTTCGTACCAGCTACGCATCATCCAAAGATGATTATCTNCGGGCTTTCAAACTACTACAAGACGGAGCGGTGGATGCCTCTGTGCTCACCCAGAGCTATGCTCTCGCGGATGCGGAGCAGGGATTTATTGACAGCGAAAATCTCGAAGCCACCAAGGTGCTGCTCGACTGTTCCTGATTTTCCTTTCNAGGAGNAAGGCTCAGGGACGGACTACCCGGATCCGATGGGTGTTGGTATCCCCGATATAGATCGCCCCATCCTTNTCNACAAATACCCCATGTAAACGGTCCATCCGGCACTTTTTCGGATTCTTCCCCTCCGGACCATCTCCCTTCTTGCCATCCCCGGCAATCAGTTNGAGNTTTCCGGTTTTCAGATCNATCATACGTACGGAATGGCTCTCGGTATCNGCCAGAAAAATATTTCCTTTGGGACCCACTGCTATTCCCTTCGGTCCTGAAAGGGTTGCTTTTTTGGCAGGCCCTCCATTCCCCGTAAATCCCTTCTTTCCGGTTCCCGCCACATGATGAATCGTGCCCTTATCCAACTCCATCCGGTAGACCGCATTACCCTCACGCAAAGCCAGCCACATGGTATTGCCAACCACATCAATCGCCCGTGGACCATTCAGATCGACCTCACTTATTTTTCCGCCATCTTTGGTCTTCGCCTTNTTTCCGGTTCCTGAAAAAGTGGAAACCTTTCCNGTTTTCATATCGATCTTCCGNATCCGATGATTCCCGATATCACAGACAAATAAATTCCCCTTCGGTCCAAACTGTATGCTGTGCGGACGGTTGAATCTCGCCTTCTTCGCCGGTCCTCCATCGCCACTGAATCCCTTCTCTCCCGTCCCTGCAATCGTGGAAATCCTGCCCGACTTCACATCCACCTTCCGGATCAAATGATTCATCATCTCCACAAAATACATATTNCCCGCCTGGTCGAACCGTACCTCGTACGGTTCATTCAACAAAGCCTCAGTTGCCAGTCCACCATCCCCGGCATATCCCTTCTCTCCACCCTTTCCTGCGACCGTGGTTACGATTCCCTTGGCATCAATTTTCCTCATGCAATGATTGTAGGTATCACAAACATAGAGGCATCCATCAGGCCCACGCACCACCCCGAACGGCCCACGCATCCTCGCTTCCGTCGCCGGCCCGCCATCNCCGGAAAAACCNGCCTTTCCCGTTCCCATAACCGTCGCAATCTCAGCCCCGTGGACAAACGGGAACAGCAGAAAACTACTAANAAATAAAAAGGGAAGTCTCCAAGTGATGACCGCCCGGGATTTCATCAAGCGAAAGAAAAAATTATTCCGAACCGTTACCGTCAGCCGGTGCTGTGGCATTTTCTTCCACAACCGGCAGGGACTCATTCGCGTCCGATTCAGGAATGNTAANTGGTGCCTCTGCAGANGATGAATTCACATCGGTAAGATTTAAATCCAGCGGGGGCTCAGGAATTTCCTTCGGGGTGATNCCGATCAATTCCACTTCAAAAATAAGGGTCTCATTNGGNCCGATTGAATTATTCCCAGTCTCTCCATAAGCCAAATCGGATGGAATAAACAGCTTCCACTTGTCCCCNACAGTCATCAACTGCAGGGCCTCGGTCCACCCACTGATCACNTGGTTTACCTTAAATTTTGAAGGCTCGCCNCGGTCGACGGAGGAATCAAATACCTCNCCATTGATCAGCGTACCATGGTANTGCACCTCNACCTCATCATCNGCNAGCGGGCTCTGTTCACTCTCCCCCTCGCTCAGGATTTCGTACTGTAGCCCACTCTCCGTCGCATTTACTTCGGCCCGCTCTTTATTCTCAGCAAGAAATTTTTCTCCCGCCTCCCGGTTCAAGTCTGGCAACGACTGGGCCACTGCCAACAAATTCTTGGTCCTGTCCAATTCTTCCAAACGGGCGAAATAATCGCTCGCATTAAAATCTCCGGCCAAAGCCTGCTTCTGTACCTGATAACCGGCATCATCTCCCTCGCTCATTGCCTGGACTGCAAGATGGAAACGGGCTTCCCGACGGTCTGTGGGGAGCAGGTTCATATTGGTGGCCACTCCGTTCAAAGTCCCTTTTCCAGCATCCACTTTACCTGCTTTTATTTGGGAAACTCCCAGAGCGATGGATGCCCGGCCCACCAACGGATCATCCCCCATCTGGGTGATGGCACCCTGAAAACTGGCAATCGCATCCTCATACCTCTTATCCTTNTATTGAATGATCGCCGCCCGGTACTTGGCCACGCCTCCGAGGGTATCATCATAATCTTCTGCAAATGCGAGCAATCTCTCCTCCGCCGCATCGGGCTCCATGCCGGCCTCAATAAAGCGCGAACTTCTTTCCGCCTCATCCTCACGCTCCTGTGAGTTAAACCACGACACGGCAGCCACCCCCAGAGCAATCGCTCCGAGCAGGGTAAAGAGCGAGTTCTTATTCTTATTCCACACCTCGGTGGCATCATACTGGCTCTCAGCTACTTGATCCGCAGTCAAGCCCTCAACGGGCTGTTCCTCTTCAGCAGGCGTTTGATTTTCTGGATTTTCGTTTTTGGATTCTTCGTTGGCCATGGGGCTTATAAGGGAAAACGGAATATAATCTCAAAATTCCCCTTAAAGTCAACCCACCACTCGCCCAGATAAGAAGAGGACTGAGAACACTCACCAAATTTAGATTTATATCGAAATAGTTAGCCGGAACTCAGGTTTCAATTCATCGGCGGGCACTACCTAATCTCCAGGATTTCAATTTCCTGACTTTCGGAAAGTGCCTCGATCGCATCAAAATTAATCAAAGACTTACTTTCCCCAAAATCGACAGTCTGCTTACCAAAACGAACCCAAACAATTTTGGGAGGCCATCCGAATCAAAA
>NZEN01000001.1 GCA_002689665.1 Opitutia bacterium
GGTCGGGAGAGATGGCAGAGAAAATATGATAGATATCATTATGGAAGGTTTTCAGAGAATTGGCAGGTCGTCATCATTCGAACTATCTCAGGAGAAACTACCACATGGAGAGACCCCATTTGGAACAATGGAGGAAGTTAGGGCAGAGGTTGGTTCGGTATTGGAAGATGTTGCTAGAATCGGACGCTTGCCCGTTGTCACATTCTCCGCCGGCGGAATCGCCACACCCGCTGATGCTGCTCTAATGATGAGTAGCGGGATGGATGGAATATTCGTTGGATCTGGAATTTTTAAGAGTTCAGATCCAGCCAATACTGCAGAAGCGATAGTCCTTGCAACACACCACTATAATGATCCGGGAGTGGTTTCTGAAGCATGCTCGATGATAGGAGAGGCGATGCCGGGCCTTGAGATTGAGAGCTTGGAAGTTAGGCTCGAAGAGAGAGGCTGGTAAGCTATCTCCTAGGCTTCCTAAATGATCCTACTTTCCTGGATTTCTTTCTTTTAGTTGGATGCGACGAAATCGCATTTGGAGATGCTTGTTGGTCTCCTGACATTGACCCTCCAAGAGTTAACGACCCCTCTGATAGAAGTCTGTCTGTTAGAGACTCGGCGAGTGTCTCATCTTTGTCTGGGGTCTTCAGTGCATTTCTAACTGACTCATTATGCTCCCTGATAACTCGGGCCCTCTCCTCCCTTCTGGCCTTCATCTCGTCTCTAGCCTCATTGACCTCTTTCAGCAAAATTTCAATCTCAGCATGTACTGCATTGGCTAGTTCTTTTGACTCTACAAAGATCAAGTGCAATCTATCACCTTCGGACCTAAGGAAGTCCCTTTCTTCCAACATGGGCTTAACTTCCTCCCAAATTGAGTCAGCTTGTTCATGCGCCCGGATCATCTCCTGATGCTGTGAGTCAGCTTCCGCTTTGAGGGTTTGAATTGTACTTTCTAAATCTCCCAAGTCGATATTTATTGCTTCAAATTCTGCTGCCTTTGGGAGGAGTTCGTCTCTCCTAGATGCAAGAACCTTCAGCTTTCGTAGTAGTCTATTCTCTGTTTTGAGTGTTAATGTACCATCTGTCATCAATTTGTTCTCGATACTGGAAATCTCTGCTATTGCTTCGGAGAGTTCAATTACATCGGATTTGGCCTTTCCAGCCTCATTTCTTCTGCCTTTCTTACTATTGATTATCTCCCTAATCCTTGACTGGATAGCGTCTCTCTGGACCTGATGGGCCTTTGCCTTGGCTCGGACCTCTTTCTGCTCATCCATTTTCTCCTGAATTGAAGCTCTAATTTCCTTCGATTGTTCTTGAACCGAATTCCTGGAATCTGCAGCCCTCCTAGCGTCCTCGTTATGCGAAGTTCTCTGATCCCTCATTCTTCTGAGTCTTGCTTCCATTGCATGAAGTCTGGTTTTCAGATCATCATCAGGACTTGGTTCGTCATCATTCACAGTTTCGGGAGAAGGGAGCTGTTATTGAATGGAACTCATCAGAGTAGTCCCAATACAGAGCCTGCAAATGGAAGTAAGGGGGACATGATAGCGATCAATGCCCCAATCATGAACATCGCGCCTACGGACCTTCTCGTTCGTGTTATTAGGTCACTTCCAACTTGGACATTCAGAACCCGTCCTGATATCAGATTTCCAGAATCGTCCTCGAGCCTAACGGTTACCGTGGCCTCTCCCTTGATGGACGGGAGGAGGCTCTGCCAAACGATGCTGGTACTATTTGTCATTTCTTGGATCATTGACGAAAGAAGAGGGGGATTTAGGGGATCTGAGTTCATTTTGAATGGTTCAGAGCGTAAACGATAAACACATTCATTTGGCTTGAAATCGGGAGTCTGAACTTTGAGTACTAGGTCTTTTGATTCATTTCCCGAATTCAGGATAAATGCAAAAAGATTGGCTTGTCCGACGACGAGATTCTCCATATCCACATCAAACCAAAATCCCCCATCAGAACTGCTTATTCCCCTCCTCATCCTCATTCTATCATGCAGTCTGAAGAATGGTTTACACTGGCTCCTAGCATGTTGCAGGAGCCTGTCCCATGTCTCTTCGCCGACCTCGGGGTGTCTGAAAAGTCCATCAATAGCTGTTGGCTCCACCATTGTAGCTAGTTTAGTTCTGAACTCGGACTCGGAAATCAAGGATGATCTCCGAAGGTGAAGAAGTAGCAATAGTGACTCTTGTAATTCTGACATTGTGCATCCCTCCATTAGTTCTGACCTGACTGTCTTNAGATACTCAGTAATCCTGATCCCNAANAATGGATCAATATGTGCTTTGATTACATCATTAAATGGCCTACTTAGAAGTGCTGGGTGGATTGGTGGCGAAAATGCCTCGAGCATTCCCCAGGGCTCTGAAGCATTATATCTAGACCGGACAGAAATTAGTTGAACTCCATGGCCCGCAAGAAGAGAACCGGTTGAAAGTGCGAGTAATACTGGGCTTACCTCTTCGTCTCCCGAGGGGAACCCCATNGAGAGAGCTAGTAGGATTGATGAAATGACAATCAATGATGAAGTCGCTGTAATTTGCCTGATTGAGCCATCGATTGTCGCCCTCATTTCAGCATAACCATGCGTACTTCTGAAAGTCAGGCCCGAGGATGTGAGNGCATCTGCCTCATGGTGGAANATTGTCCTAGTGTATGTCATCATTCTCAGAAGGATAGTTAGTAGGAATACATCTGCAATCAAAATGAGAAGTGCAGCCACGTATGTGGTTTTGACCAGAGAGAGTCCGCCTGCGGCATCTCTCAATGTCTCATTCCACCACTCAGTGTCATTGGCGCCATATGACTGTGCTGCCCCCAATAGCATAACGGCCAGAAGAGGGAGGAATAATACGAGTCTNGCACCACCACTAACTAGAAGCCTGTCTATCCTAAGAAGGCTTGACTCTTTTGACCTTAGGTCATCGTCCATCCAGCTACTGTCGGAATTGGGAATATTAGATACTGGAACAGAAGGCGCTGGTGGCGCTATCCCTGAAAGATCGTCTGCTAAATCTTCCAAATCATTGTTTACTTCTTCTGAATGTTCCATCTTACCCCTCCGTCCTAGACAATATCTTCTTCATCAATGACTCACTAATTTTCATTGATACCCCGTCGCATGTTATTCCACTGTCCTGTTTCAAAACTGTGGAGCCTATTTTCAGACCCAGTGTTTCCAATGTTCGGATTTCCGTGGAGTTAGCTGCAATTACCTCGATCTTAGAGGATAATCCGACTGGAATGAATGAAAGTGGGAGTAAAGATTTCTTCGGCAATACCTCTAGTTTCCTCTCAATGACAGGAATCTTTCGACCATCAGGTGTTTTTTCCGGATATCCCAGCATCCTATCTAGGGCTTTCTCTAGGTCTTGAGACATATCATGCTCCATCTTACAAGCGGCCTCATCTACATCTCCTTCAAAACCGATTACCTCTGCTAAGAGGATTTGTAGTAGGCCCTCTCGCCTCTTAATTCGAGCGGCTATCTTGAATCCCTCGGGAGTCAGCCTACAACCTTTGTATGGGATGTATGTGAGGAGGTCTCTTTCAGAAAGTCTCTGAATCATCTCAGTAGTCGATGCGTTACTAACCGACATTACATTTGCAAGCTGTGATGTCTTAATAATCGTGCTTGGCTCAGAATCATAAATTTCGAAAATTCTCTTCAGATACATCTCTTCGTATTCGCTAAGTTCACTCATTTAATCGCCTCTTAGTGCCTGAAATTCTGATCTGCATGCTGGACATCTGGACATAACTGGTCTTTTTTCTAATGGTACTTTAAGCAGCTGTTCGCATGATGGGCATGAAAGAATATCAGTATCCGAAGATGATTTTAGATGTGTCTCCTCTGAAATTATTTCCTGTGTTTCCGGCTCTTTTCTGACAGGAGGCTTTTCTTCCAAAGTTGGATTATTCCTGACTCCTACTTCGAAGCTATTGGTGCATGCTGGACATCTAACTCTTCCAATGTGACCCCCCGGTATACTGAGCCTCTGGCTGCATGTCGGACAAGAGACCTCGATGTTGTCTGATCCCCTTCTCTTTTCAATCCTAGAAATGGAAGGAGTACTCTCAGTCACCGTGGAAGGGGTTCTTTCAGTGGCCACCCTCCATAGAACTAATGTGACCATCATAATTACGAGACCGGCCACTGCACCAAGTAACGCTGCAGATGTATCGAATGGTAACTTGAACCCTTCTGACGGGATTTGATTGGCCTGAATGGTGATGTTTGCAGAAGTCACAATATCTCCTGAAGAATACCTTACTTGTAGGGGGGTCGAGCCCTCATCCATCCATTCGCTGATGACCATCGATATCATCTTGGATTCGTCGATAGATATTGAAATTGAGTCCTTTCCTGACTCTTCGAATATCATTCCATCAGAGACCCTCAGTAATGAGATATCACCGGGTAGCGAGTCGGAATTACCTGCATTGGTAAATACACATTCTAAAGTCAATGTTTCGGAAATATCGACAATAGGAGGTATTTGAGTACACGATGAAATTTGGATTAATGGTTGCGGTCTTGTGAGCTCAATATACAAATCAGAAATCGGCCCTGACGACCAATCAACCGAAGATACCGAAATCCTAATTCTATCTAGATTGATATCGGGAAGAGGGACCTCAAATCGTAGATTTCTGATGCCTTGATCCAACTTAACTGGAAACCTTTGAATCTCGGAGAATAATCCTGCTTGGTACTCTCCGATGGAAACTTCAACATCCCTTGATGGCCCATCTGACAGAGAGATCCAGTAGTTCAGTTCCAAACCTTCAGATATGGACCAATCACTGGATTCCAATCCTAGTTNNACTTGCTGTTGAGGAAGGATCATTACATAATGCGAACCATTTAGTTCGAGGGAAATTCCTCCAATGTTACTCATTACATCCCACCTCATTTCTTTCCCCCCCGGAGTGGTGAAATCGAAATCTACTGATACTTCCCTACTCGATCCAGGGCTAATAGAGACATTTTNCCCGATGTATGATTCTGAAGATTCATCATGCGTAAGCCTGAGTGATACATGCCCTTCGGTNTCGCCCTGATTCTTAACTAATATAGATGCAGTCAAAGTATCTCCAACATATGCAGGCTCGCCNGTGATGGCAATTACAGAATCCCCAGCTGAGCTGAAAATTACCGGATTCGGGGCCACTCTNATATTTCTTATCTCNGAAATATTNAGTAGGAGNNTTTTCCACANTTACATCAAAAATTATTGTAGATGTNCCTTCGGTAAATGGNCCAATGGTTGCCTGTAGGTTTTTTGTCTCATTGGGAAGCCATGAAACATTTTGAATCGCTGAATTTTGCCAGATTCCAGCTGAAAGGAATTTAAATTCCCATGATCCATTTATTTGATGGTTGACATCGCTGGAAACCTCTACGGAAATANTAACATAATCTCCATTGGATACTGTCAGATTTCCATTGGGGGATAATGTTGACTGGTCGATGACTGTAATTTCCCATAATTCTGAATCTTGTATAGTCAGAGGAGATATATTTTCAGAATCGGCGGTTACTATGACNGATATTACGAGCAAGAAAACTGCCGCCAATGCATAGTTTGCGATATGCTTCATNCCTGTCCCCCAAAACTTGCGAGATGTGAAGGCGTATCAAACAAACCCCTGCCAAGGTCACATAGTGACCTTTAACCGACGGTCCCGGGTGGGCGGGANTANCATGGACGTTGAACGACTGATGGAGGTTAAGCCGAAAGAGCTTGCAGAAGGCCTTCTTGCTCGATGGAAAGCTTTGGAAGAGCAGCTTCCCAATGTCATCAGGAACTTAGAGGTTGAGGAAGAGNCCCTTGTTCCTCGTGTAAAAAGGGCGGTAGAAGCTCANAGAATCGCCAATGAATTAGTGGCCGAGAAAAAGAAGAAGAGAGATTCGGCCAAGGCCATTGCCAGAGAGAAACTGAGTGAAGTCAAANGATCAATAGAGGCATTATCAAAAAGCGGAGGAATGGTGAATTTGGATCCGGAGTGGAAGAAGGTTAAGCTCCTAGAAGATCTAGAGAATATTGAGTCCACGATTGAGACCTCGGCATTGGATCATAAAGAAGAAGGAAAGCTAATTGCCAGAAGGAGGAAGTTGATTGAACAGAACGAGAAGTGGCTCAAGGAAAGGCGTTCATCCAATCCGGAAATGTCAAATTATCTTGATTCTAGGAAAATCATGGTTTCGAATTTCAAGACTTCTGAATATGCCCATTCGAGAATGCTCAAGGCAGTAGAAAAGGCACAGCCTTTGTATGAGAAGATGGTTGAACTGCAATCGGAAATAAGAGATACACGAAGGCAATTAGATAGGGCGAAGGAGCTTTATTCTCAATCGTCTGATGCGATAGTTCTCTGGGAAGGGAAGGTTTCTACGGGTTTTGGAGACGAAGTAAGTGGATTTGATGATCTACTTGTTGATATGAATAGGGTTTTGTCAGGAGGGCCTTCTTCGTTTGCTTCGAGGAAGACTAGGAAGAGGAAGGAGGAAGAGGAATGAGTGACAATATCGGAGATGGCTCCTTTCAAGACCTTGAGGAGCTTGATGGGAATCAAATTCATGACTTCAGAAGTGAGCTAGAGCGTTCTCTAGGTTCGCTTGAAGGCGAAAGGAGGGATCTCAGGGCCGAGAGAATGGACCTAGTGAACAGAGTTAGGACATTGAGAAATATTGTCGGAGAGATGGAAGGGGCCAATTCTGAAAGGAGGGGGCTACTTAGGCAATTCCATGAATTAAGAAAGTCTGCAGACTCGTCGAGAAATAGAAGAGACGAAGTAAATAGATTGATTCCTCCTCCTATGGAAGTCCTAAAAGAGTGGCTTTCAGAAACTTACAGAAGATTAACTACCATTGATAACGACCTAACAGCAGTACCGACTCTTCCTAGGGAGTTGGAGGCATTCAGAAGATTCTTCGAAATTCAAGCTTCAATTTCGAAGAAGTCTGAATCTGAAGTTGCACACTCTGAATACGTTCAGAAGGCCAAAGAAATGAGGAATGTTACTTCTAAGCTGGACGAAGGTAGGAAGGAGAAAAAGGAGTTGGAAGATCAGGTGATTTCAGAATCTGGTCCAGAAGGCAAGGCGAATAGGTCTGAAGTTAATAAAATCAGCAAGAGGATAACCAAGATTGACAAAAGAATGGAGTCGATCGATAGCGAGAGGAAAACACTACGGAAAAATCTCTCCAGGATTAGGTCATATCAAAGGGTGACCGGAGGAAGAAATAGGAAGGTCAGATTCTCCGATATTAAGGCCAAGGCACAGACTGGGGGTTCCCTAAGTACTGTAGAGTTAGATGCATTATTGGGTTCAGGTAGCCTTTCGGATCTTGCTGGCAATAGTTCAGATTCTAATGTAAAATCCTCTGACTCCAAATCCGATTCTCAAAAAAGAAGGCGGAAGATTGGAGTATCTCGCAGAGGACCTAGGAAAGGCAATCTTGCCACCAATAGGGAAGATTGAGATATTGCTGTATATGTGCTTAAATGTTAGTTCAAATTCGGATTAGGGAGGAAGACGCTTGGAGCTTGACGAAATCAATGCTGTGTTCGCACCTGTGAAGGATTCCCTCGAGGCGGGGCTCGAAGAAAAACGAGATCTTCGAGATGAGCTGAATGCAAAAGTTCGAGCTTATCTTGACACAAGAAATGAAGTTAATCGCCAAGTCAAGGAACTGATTTCCGAAGTCCGATCTCAGAAAGAGATACGGGACGATGCAAACTCGAAAGTCAAGGATTTGAAAATCGAAAGGGCTGAGAGGTCGGACGAACTGAAGACCATTAGAACTGAATTGAGGGAGGTCCTTTCTAGGCTCGAGGAAAGTGGGGAGGCTGGAGCTCGCAAATCGGGACCTTCACCTACAAAAATTAGGGCCAAAATGGACGCCTTGGAAAGAAAATACGAAAGAGGCGGATTCACAGGGGCTAGTGAAAAGGGATTCTTTAGAGAGATGAAGAAGCTCAGCCAGGAGTTGAAGGAGGCGAAGGCTTCTAACAAAGATGGAGGCAGATTAAGTGATCTAAAGTCGGGAGTCCGTAGTGCTGAAAGATTGCAAGAAGAGGCTCACAACCGAGTTGAGCAGGCTGTCGTAGCAGCTCAGGAATCTCATGACTTAATGGTGGAGCTGTCTGAAGAAGTAGACCGATTGAGAGATCAGGCAAATTCCGCGCATGCAGGACTAACCAAGTCCAAGAAAGAGGCTGATTCCGTACACAGCCTGTACATAGTATCACTCAGATGTATTCACTCCATACAGGACATAATTAAGGCGATGGAGGCGAGAACCGGTGGAGGAGAATCGGAAGAGAAGACCGAAGTTTCAGATTTAATGTCTAAACTGATGTCTGGGGATACGTTGTCAACGGAAGAGCTTATGTCGCTGCAGAGAAATTAGGAAAATGGAAATGTCCGACCATTNATGCCNTGCAGAACTGTGTCTTCCTTTCCTGTGATTTTTACTATCCAAGCAGGCACCCCGATATGCATTGGCGTAATTTTGGTTGAGCTAGTATCTAATCTCCACCATTCTAGCATTATGCTCCTGACAGACGAATCGTTGTCTTCCATCTGCCCCTGTCTTCTAGTATCCAATATAGAGGGTAGCTGGGAAATTAGTTCATCTGGTGCTTTCCATTTTGAAACGGGTGGGTCCAGTACTCTCAGACTCGGGGGTGAAGAGGGGTTGTCGAACCCGTCGAAAAGCGATATTGAAGATGTCCAAGGATCTTCAAGAACCATCCAAGTTTTTTGTTCGGACTCGCCAGAAGGGGATACGATATTTCCTTCTATCTCCCAAATAATACAATTCAGATGGATCGGATATGTCAATGCTCCTTCTTCGAGTCCTTTCTGAATTAGCCAAGATTCAATGTCAATTATCGGCTCTATTGTACCTACATCTGGATCTATTTTTCTCTTATCATCATACTCAATTTGAGTATTTTCTGACTGAGATACTGGAGATGTGACCTTTAGGTCCCCTGACAAGATCGCCTCTCCGAGCCATACTGACATTTCGTTCGGGCCCCATACGACTATCTCGGATTCTGATGGCAATAAGGTTGCATATCTATCAGGCATCTTTCTCTCACTTAGTAGCCAGTGTCTGCCCCTAGGAGCATCGACTAACCATCTTTCAAATTCGGCCATACTGACTGGCAATAAATCAGATTTGACATGCCAGATATTTACTGGTTCTCCTCTTTTTTCGCCGAATTCGGGAACTCTTTCAGCAACTCCCAATAGACAAAAGCCCGAGTCTGATGCGCTGTCTTCTGGGTGATCGAGACGTACTCCTCTCGACCGCAACAGTTGCCTTACGGCGTCTTCCATGATACACTGAAGGAGTATTGGGACTTGAAGCGTCCGCTAGTAGATTGTTACAAACGCCTATTTCTACATTCAGAGATTGTGCTGCAGAGAAAGTAATTCGCTCTGCCCTGGATCAACAATACATAAGGCGCTTACTGAGAATGGTCTCGCACATGCTGCGCCTAATTGTCTGTTCACCATGGAAATCCTATGTACTGGTATGCTGGGATGGGACTCTGTAATGTCGGATAGGAATTTGTCTGGGCAGTTAGCAGCGACTAATACCAGTCTTGCATCTCCTTTGGAACATGCGCCCATAGTTTCCCTCTGGCCGAATATTACTTTACCTGTGCTCAAAGCCTGCTTTAGATTTCTTGTTAGATCCATTTTTTCACCCTCTATGCCTCATCTGGAATATAGAACAGATCGACGCTGCCCGTACCAAGTGCTATTGGTTGGCCGACTACGATGTTTTCTGTTACTCCCCTTAGCTCGTCTCTCTCACCGATGATACCAGCCCTTAGCAAGTGGGAAACTGTTACCTCGAAAGCGGACCTAGCCAAAATGCTGTGCTTGGTTCCGCTGACACCATGTCTGCCAATGGCCCTTACCTCTCCACTGCTTGTCATTACATCTGATACCGTAATCAAATGCCTAACATCGACATCAAGTCCGGCGCCTTCTAGTGTATCAAACATCTCGTTGATAATTGCCTGACGTGCGGCCTCTATACCGAGATAGGACTGAATTTCATTGATATTGTTGGTGTAAGTCCTAGATCTGTCTATGCCTGCGAATTCGCTTACCTTGGGGAGATTGGAACCTATGGTAGAGATATAGTACTCGTCATTATCCCCTGCCTGAACATTGGCCCTAGCAATGCCCCTAATTCCCTTTAGCTGTAGCTTCTTTATTTTATCTTCAAGCTGTAGAAGGTCGGTATATGTGGGAGGGTCCGTGGCAAGTGTTTCGAGGTCTTCTTTCTTTGCAACACCGGGTATGATTTTCAATTCAGAAGGCTTATCATCCGAATCAGCCTGTATGTAA
>NZEN01000018.1 GCA_002689665.1 Opitutia bacterium
CCTAAGTCAAAAAAGGATATGGTGTGGTCATTGATATGTATTCCAATATTTTCATCCCAAGCTATACTTCCTACAACCTTTAATCTATTCATTACTATTCAATGCATTTCCCAATTGAATTTATGCCTAGAGGTAAAGTCCAAATCTTGATTTTATAAAACTTTACTACTCGACTTTATGATAACTCTAATTCTAAATATCAAATTTATTTGATATATCAAAATTATCTGTTTTTGGTTTTTCTGATTTAACTCAATCGAAAACTCTTCATTCTAAAAATTTATGCCCTTTTCATTACTTAATAAAGTTGCTCTAGTAACTGGAAGCAGTCGTGGGCTTGGTCGTGGGATTGCCTTGGCTCTTGGGAAAGCTGGTGCCAAGGTATGCTTAAACTATCTTAATAATTCGGAAGTTGCTGAAGGGACGCTTACCAAACTTCGCGAGGAAGGTATTCATGCCGCCATGTTCCGTGCAGACGCATCAGATAAGGAACAGGTTGAGTCGATGATTGAAGCGATTGAAGAGAAGTTTGGCTCATTGGACATTCTCGTACCTAATGCCACGCCCGATCAGCCTCAAAAACCAATCGAGGAGTATGATGCTGACTTCTATCGGCAAATGTATGATTTTTTTGTAGTAAGCCCTTTCCATTTGGCAAAAGCTGTTTTGCCAGGAATGAAAAAAAGAAAAAGTGGGAGAATCATAAATATTACCAGTGAAGTCTTTCATGGTAGCGTTCCTGAATTCAGTGCTTATGTTGCAGCCAAGGGGGGGCAGATTGGTTGGAGTCGAAGTATGGCCAGCGAGTTGGCTTCTTTTGGGATTACCGTTAATACAGTTGCCCCGGGATGGATCCCCACGGAGCGGCATGAAAATGATTCAGAAGAGGCGAAGAATGAATATTTGAAAACCATCCCGCTTGGTCGATGGGGTACACCTGAAGATGTTGGAAACGCAGTGGTTTATTACTCCTCTGATGAAGCATCTTTTGTTACCGGGCAAACTTTATGCGTGAATGGTGGCCGTACGCCATGGTAGGTTTACTTTTAACTAATATTATTCAAAAAATAAAATGAAGAAGATAAGACAAATACTCTCCACACTATCTATTTTACCGGTACTCTACTTTTCTGGCTGTTCCGGAGGTCAACAAACAGATGATAGCAACGCGTCCAAAAAAATTGATGACTCGACAACCTTTGCCTATGTGACGAATGGAGTGGATCCTTTTTGGGATTTATGTGCTGCAGGTGTCAGAATAGCCGAAGAGGAGCTGGGTATTACATGCGAGGTGCTGATGCCTCCGAAAGGCGTTGTCGACCAGAAGAGAATGATGGAAACTTTATTGGCCAAAGGCATTGATGGAATTGCGGTTAGTCCAATTGATGCGGAGAACCAAACGCCTTTTCTTAATGAGGTCGCCAAAAATACAATACTAATCACTCAGGACGCAGATGCACCGATGAGCGATCGTTTAGTTTATATAGGAGCAAATAATTACAAGGCTGGCCGTGCACTTGGCAAGTTGGTTAAGGATGCGATTCCAGAGGGTGGTGAAGTGATGCTTTTTGTTGGAAGATTGGAGCAATTGAATGCCCGCCAAAGAAGACAAGGAGTTATTGATGAATTACTGGATCGGCCTGCTCAGGAACTAGCGGATGTTAAGTATGATCCGGTGGATGCTACGAATCTTACTACCGAAGGGTCCAAATATGTAATACTTGATACAAGAACTGATAATTTTGATAAGGCGAAAGCTAAGAGTAATGCGGAAGATGCTATGACAAAATACAAAGACCTCAAATGTATGGTCGGTTTATTTGCCTACAATTCACCCTCTTGTATTGATGCGATTAAAGAAGCAGATAAACTTGGATCTATAAAGCTTTGCGGCTTTGATGAGCAGGATGCTCTTTTACAGGCTATCACTGATGGACACGCCTACGGAACTATCAGTCAGTTACCTTGGGAGTATGGATACGAATCCATCATCATGTTGAAAGATATTTACGAGGGAAAAATGCCTGAGAATCAATATGTGGAAAAGACCTTTGCTGCCGTAACTAAAGAAAATGTTGCGGAATTTTGGGCTAAGAAAAAAGAAATGGCTGAACTCGGAAAATCAAAATAATGTCAGCAGACTCTTCACCTTTGCTTGAAGTTAAGGGACTCACTAAAAGTTTCCCCGGAGTTCTTGCTTTACGGGGAGTCTCACTCCATTTGAAGAAAGGGGAGGTTCTGTCATTAATTGGTGAAAATGGAGCTGGAAAGAGTACATTAATGAAGATTCTGGCTGGAGTTCAACCTGCTGATTCAGGAGAGTACTTGATTGAAGGTGGTCCGGTGAATTTTCAAAATGTGCGGGATGCAATGAATCGGGGAATAGCTTTAATTCACCAGGAACTAAATCTCGCATCAAATTTGGATTTGGCCGCTAACATCTTCCTCGGTCGTGAACCTAATAAGAAGGGAATTATTCAGGAAAATGAAATACGGGAGGATGCAACGAAATATTTGCAACGGGTCGGGCTCGACCTGCCAACCGAAACGATTACAGGAACTCTTCCCATCGGGAAACAGCAGCTTGTTGAAATTGCTAAAGCTCTGTCTTGTGATGCTCGGGTGCTGATCATGGATGAGCCAACAAGTAGTTTGTCTCAAAAAGAGACCGAAACCTTGTTCGAGGTGGTCAAAGATCTACGCAATCAGGGAATCAGTGTCATTTATATTTCGCACCGATTAGGCGAAGTGATTGAATTGTCCGATCGGGTTACGGTTTTTCGGGACGGGGAAAATGCCGGTGATTTAGCAAAAGAAGAAATCAATCATGAAAATATGGTCAGGTTGATGGTCGGCCGCGATTTGAGTGAGTTTTACGACCGTCAAATTCATCAGCCAGGAAAAACAGTTTTGCAGGCCCGGGAAATAATCTCACCTGCTTATTCTACTATACCTGTGTCTTTCGAGGTACGAGCAGGAGAGATTGTTGGAATAGCCGGTTTAGTGGGTGCAGGCAGAACTGAATTATTACAGACAATCTTTGGGGTTACTCCTGCGTTAGCCGGCGAGCTTGAGTTGGACGGCCAATCTTTTCGCCCCTCATGCCCGGCGGATGCAATAAATGCGGGTATTGCCTTGGCACCTGAAGATCGAAAACAGCATGGCTTGGTTTTGCCTATGACTGTTAGAGAAAATGCGAGTTTGCCGAGCCTGGAGCGTGATCAGTCGAAGGGATTTCTCAACCAAGAGGCAGAACTTAAAATTTCGGAAAAAGCGGTCGAACAGATGCAAATCAAAACTCCTTCCATTGAACAAATTGCTCGTTTCCTTTCCGGAGGAAATCAGCAAAAGATTGTTCTGGGAAAGTGGTTGGCGATGAATCCGAAACTATTGATGTTGGATGAACCCACCCGCGGGATTGATGTGGGGGCAAAGCGAGAAATCTATAAACTTATGGAAAAACTCGCGGGAGAAGGGATGGCGATTCTTTTTGTTTCCAGTGAAATGGAAGAAGTTCTGGGTATGGCAGATCGTGCATATATCATGCACGAAGGGAAAATCTCCGGTGAACTTGATCGCAATGAACTTTCGGAGGAATCAATTATGAACCTCGCAACTGGTGGAGAAAAGACTGCCGCCTAAATGAATAACTTATGAAAAAGAACATTATTGGAATCTTTGCTCTTTTGGTGGTTATTTTTGTCATCACGGCAATAATTAATCCCAAATTTTTGAATGCTTACAACATGCAAAACTTGATTAAGTGGTCCAGTCTGTACGCTGTGATGAGCATTGGGGTAGCCATGGTTATCATAACGGGCGGGATTGATTTATCGATTGGTTCCGTAGTCGGGTTGGTAGCGGTGGTCTTGGCTTTTTGTCTTAAAATTCATGGACTGGACCCATGGGTTTCGATTGGAATAACCTTAGGGTTGTCTCTGCTAATTGGGCTTGTTCATGGATTACTAGTTACCAAAGCAGGGATTCAACCTTTTGTAGTTACCTTGTGTGGCCTTCTTGTTTACAGGAGCATCGGCCGCTGGATTACCGATAATCAGTCGGTGGGACCGGTTCCGTTGGAAGGAGATAAAGGGTATGTGAACCTGGAAGAAATTTTGGGTTTGGATTTTATTTTCAGCGGCAAAATTCCTTTGGGCGACTCTTTTAATTTACCAACGCCTTTTATATTTTTAGTAGTTCTTGGAATAGCTGGTGCTGTATTTTTAAGAAAAACCATTTGGGGTAGGTATTTGTATGCTCTGGGTAATAATGAGGACGGAGCAAAATACAGCGGTATCAATACCGATAATATGAAGATCATTGCTTATGTCCTCTGTTCTTTTTGTGCGGGTTTAGCGGGACTTCTTTTTGCCTTTGAATTGGACTCCGTACAGCCGGCTCAAACCGGGGAGTTTTACGAGTTGTATGCCATAGCTGCCGCAGTGTTAGGCGGTTGTAGTTTACGCGGAGGAGAGGGGTCTATCCTTGGGGTTGTGATTGCAGCGGCAGTGATCCGCTTGATCTATAATTCGATCAACATGGTAGGTATCTCCACTCATTTGGAATTTGGGATTTTAGGAATGGTAATTCTCTTCGGGGTAATTGGCGATGAAGTGCTCAAAAAGACCATGGCTAAAAAACAGTTATCTGCTCGCTAAATCAACTACCCCGGAGGGTTAGTCCACTATCTAATTTTAGTAAATAAAAAATCCACAAATATGCTTTCTCCTATTAATCAATTTCTCGTCTCAAATGGATTGTATATAAAAGAAAACCCGTGCATCAGCCCTGACTTTTGTCTGAATTGGGAAGAGCTTAAGGACTCTATTGAAAAGGGAGATTTCAAACGACATCTGAAAAGCGAATTTTCCTCAGGTAAGGGAAATTGGGTTTTGATCGAAAATGTGAAGGGTGACCATGCTTGGGAATTTCACGGTAACCCTGACGATTCAGGAATACAACACCTGAGCGAAGGGGCTGAACTTGGCGGTAAATGGTATTACCCTGCGACTTATTCAAATCTTATCGGGATGAAGAACTTGATGTTGGAAAATGATTCATCCTGTACCGTTTTTCCTCGAACAAGTGAACAGTTAGGGAAATCAACTCTGGGAATTGGTGCACGCTTTACCACTCTTCATTGGGACGGTGTGGATTGGGCAATGAGTCGACTCGGTATCGGTCTTACCGCCAACCAAAATAGTATCCCTCGTGAACTGGTATACGATGTGGATGCAATGTTGGCTGACAAACTGGACTCAGTCCCTTTTCCGTTTATTGGGTGTGATGTTCCAGAAGGGCATCAGGGTCAGAGTGTGGAAGGCATGAGTCATGGCTGTGTCTTGGCAAAATTAAAAAATGGTTTTCATAAGTTAGGCATTCCATGGAGCTTTAATGCAGATCATCAACCAATTGGCGGGAAGTTTGATGAAAGGGAAGATCAATTGGTACAAGGATGCCTGTTTGCCAGTTATATAACTTTTGATCTGTCTCCCGAGTTGGCCATTACGCAGGTTCCAGATGATGCACGGGAAAAAGAAGAATTCGTTAAAGGTGAAATTTCTTCGGACATCGTGGAAGCTACTAGAAAGAGGGTACAAGAGGTGGGTCTAGCCCCAACAGAGGAAGAATTTAACGGATTACTTGCTTATGTTTGGCCAGCCATGGTCAAAATGAAAACTCGTGATGAAAAATACCAAAAAATCCGTAACAAACACTTTACAGCTGAGCAGGGAAGAGAATATCTGAGAGAATTATCTATCGATGAATTGCCAGGGTTAACCACGCCAGAGACTACTGCGGTCATGCTGGCGCTTTCTTTTGAGATGGGTATGCCGATTCATTTTGTGGCACCCGCTTTTGGATTTCAGAAAAACATTCCTTATCCGGATAACGATAAGCTTCGCAAGATGATCACTCCAATTTGGAATATTTGTGAAAAGTTTGGAGTTTCAATTGGTTTTCATTCCGGCTCAGGAAAGTCTGCTGAAAATTATCAGGTTGCTGGAGATGTCACCCAAAGTAATCTCGAAATTAAAACCAGCGGACGGTACACTTATGAAATGGGTGTAGCCCTTTATAATTCGACTGATTCGTATGACCAGGAACTTTGGCGAGATTGGTATAATTTCACCGTAGAACTTGCATCGAATGGTTGTTTTGCTGAGGACCCAACTGAAAGAAAAATGGCCCGTGAGTTTGTCAGTCTGACGGTTGATGAGGAGTCCGCTCAAAAAGCATTTATAAGTATTGAGGATTGCCGTTCCGTATTACGAAGCCTTGAGCCAAGCCCTGATCACTTTTTTTGGTTCGAGTATAATTTTCTCTATGTGTTAGCAGCAGCTGGGGCTTCGGATAAAAAGGCATTAGGCGATCACTCTGCGGAAGGATATAAACAAAGACAGAGATTTTACTCGATCAGCGAAGAAGGGCGTTTACTTTATGTGAAGCGTGTGGCCGAATATATTTTATTTTTAGCAACAAACACATCGTTGGTCGATTCACAGGTTTGTGAAAATGCAAAGGCGGAACTCGCGTTAATCAATTCCTATTCTAATTTCATAGATAGCATTTCACAGACCAATACTCTATCCTCAGAATACTGAGATAATCGAAAAGTTACTTGCGGTCTGAATGACCCAAGTTCTTGCCTGGACTGATGACGTCTCTGATTCTTTGCTTCAATTCTTTGATTTCAGGAAAACCACTATCGCGGACTCTGCACCATATTAGTTCATCATTGCAGAAAATTTGAAAAGTCCCGCTTTTTTCCCTGAATGGTCGAAGTGAGACTTCATCGACTTCATTTTCAAAAGTTGTGAGGATCTCTTGAGCCATCCAACTCGATCTTAGTAGCCAACGGCATCCGGGGCAGTACTTAATGATAACTTTTTGATTCATGTAAAAAATAAGCGAATTGTAGTGAACTAAATAAAATTTTCGGGGGATACCCCATAGACTGATTTGAAGGTTCTGGAAAAATGAAAGGGATTTTCAAAACCTAATTCAAAGGCAATATCTTTCACAAGTCTCCTTGATGAAAGAAGAAGTGATGCGGCATGTCCCATTTTTAAACGAATCAGGAATCTGTAAGGAGTTTCGTTGTGAAAACGGCGAAAAACCCTGGATAAATAGGCCGGGTCTACATTTACTTCAGATGCTAATTCTTCGATTGTTTTAATTCGAAAATAGTTTTTCCGGAGATATAAAAGGATCCGGTTGTAAGTATCCCAGGATCGGGCCTGTTTTTCCTCCGAGGAGTGAGTCAATTCACTGATTTTAAGAACAAGTGAATGAGCCAGGAGATTACAAATTAATATTCCGTTCGTTGTTCCTGAATTCGCATTGCCCAAAATGAGCTCAAAAAGTTCTATGATTTCAACATGGTGAGAAATCCGGTTAAAATTAGTTTTATTTTCGGTAAGGGTGTTAATTTTAAAAGTTGGGGAGTGGGCAAGTACTATGAAATACTTTACCATGGGGTCATTGCTTGAACTTGTAATCCTATGGTAAGCCCCAATTTTATAAGAAAAGAAACTTCCTGCTGATAATTGAAAACTGGAATCGCTAAATTTAAGTTCTCCAGTACCAGCAGTGATGAATTCAATCGTGGTGAATTGATTGTTGGGATTACTTTTACCAATTTGTGGATAAGATTCACGCTCGATTTTGAAATCGGGCAGGCATTTCTCAAAACCCACACTGACTACGGAAGGTTGGCTTAATTTTTCACTGGGGAACCCCATAAATACCTGTCGGGCATCTTTTACCTGATTCGAAAAATGTTCGTTTTCTGTTTCCATTCCCGATTAAGGTCAATAAAAGATATGCCTAAGTCAAGGATATGTATTCATAAAAAGAGGCTGTTAGCCTATTATAAGCTAACTGTATTTGTAATCTAAGTATTTTTCGAATAGAAATCTAAGCTTATTATATGCAACCAAAAAAATCATTTTTAGTCATGCCTCATAAAATATTTATCTCTATTTTATCATCCGTTTATTGACACAACTTTCTTTTTAGAAAGTAATTATATTTTAAATTCAAATGCCCTTTATTAAACCGCAGTTCATATTCCTTTTTGCTCTTCCCTTACTAGGGTTTGCAGTTGATGAAAAATTAGAATACTTCGAATCGAAAATCAGACCGGTTCTAGCCGAGAAATGCTTTGAATGTCACAGTGCACAAAGCGGAAAAACAAAAGGAGGGTTAAGATTAGATCATATTGAAGTGATTCTTAAAGGAGGTGACTCTGGACCCGCTTTGACTGTGGGAGATTCAAACAACTCCTTGCTTGTTGAGGCAATTCATTACCAAGATCCTGACTTTCATATGCCTCCGAAAGGAAAACTTCCTCAGGATGTAATTTCTGATCTTGAAAAGTGGATTAATGAAGGGGCGGCTTGGCCTGATGAACCCGTCCCCAGTTTTTCTTCCAAAGCAGAAAGATCATCGTTTAATTTAGCCAAGAGGAAAAAAGAACATTGGTCTTGGCAACCAATTACCCCTCCAACCATTCCAGTTTCAGAATCGACTGCAAATCTACATCCGATTGATCAGTTGATTCGTGAAAAACTTGCTCATGCAGGTCTGTTACCCTCGAAGTCTGCGGATAAAAGAACCTGGCTTAGACGAGTGACTTTTGACCTGACAGGGCTTCCACCGACCTTACCCGAAATCGAAAATTTCCTTTTGGATAACTCAGAGAATTCTTATCAGACCGTGGTAGCTCGTTTACTTGAATCGCCTCACTATGGAGAAAAATGGGCTAGGCATTGGATGGACCTAGTCAGGTATGCGGAAACTTGCGGACATGAATTCGATTATCCTTTGGAGCATCCCCATGAATACCGCGATTATCTAATCCGAGCTTTTAATCAGGATCTTCCATACGATCAATTTCTTGTAGAGCATGTTGCTGGCGATTTAATGACCTCTCCGAGACTAAATGATGAGGAGAAATTCAATGAATCAATCATCGGGACAGGTTTTTGGTATTTTCATGAGGCAGTCCATGCTCCGACCGACCCAAAAGTGGACAATGCAGACCGCATGGAAAATCAACTGGATGTTTTTGGAAAAACCTTTCTCGGACTTACCATTGGTTGTGCTCGGTGTCATGATCACAAATTTGATGCGATTTCTGAAAAAGATTATTATTCCCTAGCTTCTTACATGCAGGGAAGTACTAGGCAGGAGTACCCTCTGGATGCCGGAGGTAAGAGGAAAGAGATTGCTGAAGAAATAGAAGCTTTGTGCCGAACAGCTTTTTCATCACTTTCAACCAATCATGAAAGTGCCTATTCATCCACACCTCTCAGCAAATATTGGGAAGCTGCGTCGCATCTAACTAAATCCGTTTATTCCGACACCCGTGAAGACTCTAATCAAACTAGAGATACTTTAATAGATTTTGAAAATGGGTTTGGTGAGTGGAAAATCAAGGGAAAGGCATTCGCAAATACCAATTTAAGGAGCTTAAAAGATTTTCAATCAGTACAGGGTTATTTGGGATCGGGTTGGGCATCTTCTTACAGTAAAGACCCCAAGAAATCTAGTGGGTCACTGATATCTCCAACCATCAAGATAAAGCACCGTTTCCTCAATTTTCTAGTCGGTGGCGGTCAGTTTGTTGAGGTAGGTGTAGAGCTTTGGGCTGCAGGAGAAAGAGTGCTCGTGTCCCGTGGGGAAAATAGTGACAAGCTTGTCCAAAAAAGCTGGGACTTGGAAGACTACTACGAAAAAGAGGTTGAGATTAGAATAGTTGATAATGCTACTGGTAGGTGGGCACATGTGCATGCAGATCAATTTGAATTTTCCGAACTGCCTTTCAACGATAAGCCAGAGAAGCCTGTTCCTCCATTCTCCGTAATTCAAAGCTATGCTCAGACTAATAATTTCAATGCTCACACCCTAAGATCCTGGTGCATGCACTTCAATAAAATCGATAACCTTCGAGCATTGTCACAAAAATTAAAAAGTGCGAAAAGTTCGCACATTGGACTAGTCAAAGCGGAAGAGAATTTTATTAAAAATAGTCACTCTTTCGCAAATTTCTCTTCCTCTCAAATACCTACCGGTTGGAAAATAACAGGTGAAGCCTTTAAGCCAAGAGGCCATCAGTTGCTTTCATTAAATAGTCCATCATTTCTCCCTGATCTTAATGTGCTTTCCTCTAATGTTTTAGGAAACAGGCGGGTAGGAAATTTACGATCTCCCCATTTCAAAATTGATCATGACCATGTGTTGATTAAGGCAAAGTCAAAAAAGACATTTATTCGTTTAGTTATCGATAATTACCATATGGTGAAATATTCCGGTTTACTTTTTGGAGGAACCTCTATTAAGGAGGCGAACTCTGGAGATGAATTCAAATGGTTTACTTTATCACCCCGGAAGTATAAAGGCCATTGGGCCTACCTTGAATTTGTCGATCGAGGTACAGATTCTTTCATCAAAATAGATCAGGTAAGGTTTGCCGATTCCGGGATTGGACAAACGCCAGATACAAAGTTCGCTCTCATCCTCAATGATGACGAGGTTAATGAAAGTAATTTCCCGCAATATCTGGATGCCTTTCTGGAAAATTCATTTAACAGAATTGATGCTGGAGAATTTTCAACGAATGAGATCTCCTTTTTCAATTACCTCTACACTGAGGGTCTTATACCTTTCAAAAATCAGTCCAGACTTGATGAAATAGTGGGTAAGGCCCAAGCTGCTGATTCGAAAACACCCCGTGAGCGCTATGTTTTAGCGATGGGAGAGGGGAGCAGGTTCTCTGGTAATGTTTATGTTCGTGGCAGCCCCCACAACCTGGGGGCATCCGTGGAAGGTCGGAACCTGACCGCACTTGGCGGACAGTCAGGCACGCGGTTGGATTTGGCCAAGCAATTAACTTCTGCGGATAATCCTCTTGTCTCTCGGGTCATGGCCAACCGGATATGGTTGCAGTTTTTTGGGCGAGGACTTGTTCCAACCCCTGACGATTTTGGTCCAATGGGACAGGAACCAAGTCATCCGAAGCTCCTCGATTGGTTGGCCACAGATTTTCGTGAAAAT
Organism: Opitutia bacterium; assembly: GCA_002689665.1. GTDB lineage: Bacteria > Verrucomicrobiota > Verrucomicrobiia > Opitutales > Seribacteraceae > Seribacter. The sequence goes on from NZEN01000018.1 coordinate 11,062, forward strand.
AATTGGTCTATTAAGAGTTTGATTCGTAAAATTGTCCTTTCTCAAACTTATCGGCAATCCAGTACACTCAATCCTGCAAACGAACAGCAAAAGGTTACCCTTGCAGATCCTCAAAATATTTTACTTCATAAAATGCCTATCCGTCGTTTGCAGGCGGAAGCAATTCGAGATTCAATTTTGTCATTCTCCGGCCGCATTGATAAGAAACTTTTTGGTCCTTCGGTTCCGATCTACAAAACTGCGTTCATGACTGGTAGGGGCGGAAAGAAGAATGGACCGCTTGATGGTGCTGGCCGGCGAAGCATTTATGGTTCAGTTTATCGAAACTTTTTATCCCCCTTTATGCTCGCGTTTGATCAACCTGCTCCCTTTGGCACCAAAGGTAGACGATCAGTCTCCAATGTCCCTGCACAATCCCTGGCTCTCTTGAATGATCCATTCATCATCGGTCAATGTAAGCTAATGGGGAAGAATACGGTTAACGCTCAAAAAACTCAAACTGAAGCCTTGAATACTCTTTATGAAACCATAACAGGTAAGCTACCTGGCAGTGATGTGCAGCAAAAGCTTCTCTCTTTTCTAAGTACGCAGTCAAAAGCTCATGGGGGTAAGAGTGAGCAAGTCTGGTCGGATTTGGCCCATGTATTGGTAAACTCTAAAAGCTTTCTTTTCCTGAACTGAATACTGTTATGCATTGTAATAATTTCTCCACTCCACTCTCTCGTCGGTCGATGCTTCAATCCTGTGCAATGGGATTTGGCGGACTTGCTTTTTCGGCATTGTCAAAAGAGGCTTCTGCATCCCCCCTTGCAGCCAAGCAACCTCACTTCACCCCCCGTGCTAAAAATGTGATATTTTTATACATGGATGGAGGCCCTTCCCATGTGGACATTTTTGATTACAAACCTGCACTTGAAAAATATAATGGGAAGGACCCTCGCGAGGTAATTGGTAAACTTGCACCAACTCAGTTTGATAACATAGGTAAAATCTTAAAAAGCCCCTGGGAGTTTAAGCAGAGAGGGGAGAGCGGTCAGTGGGTTTCTGATCTTTTTCCTCATATCGCTCAGGATGATGTGATTGATGAAATTTCAATGGTTAAATCAATGACATCCAATTTCTCTGAGCATACATCTGCTAATTATTTTCTTCATACGGGTAGCGGTTTTCAGGGTCGACCAAGTATGGGTGCATGGTTTGGTTATGGCCTTGGAACTGAAAATCAGAATTTGCCTGGCTTTGTCGTGTTGAATGGTGGATTAATACCTCCAGGCGGGCTGGATTGTTTTGGTTCCGGTTTTCTTCCTGCAAGTTACCAGGGATCGGTTTTTCTCCCGCAAAACGAACCGGTTGCTAATATTAAGCCGAAGGAGAAATCACCAGATTTACAAAAGAACAAACTTTCTCTTCTGTCAGACCTTGATCATTCCTCATTGGTGGAAATGGAAAACGACCCGCAAGTTGAAGCCGCAATCCAAAATTATGAGACTGCTTATCAGATGCAGACCTCGGTTCCAGAACTAATGGATTTATCGGGAGAATCAGAAGTCGTAAAAAAATCCTACGGCATGGATTCTGATTTTAAAAATACCCGTACTTTTGGTATGCAATGTTTATTGGCTCGCAGACTTGTTGAGCGTGGGGTTCGGTTTATTGAACTGACCTGTCCCGGAGGAAACGGAGATCGGTGGGATCAGCACGGAGGCTTAGTGGATGGTCATGGAAAAAACTGTAAGTCAGTGGATCAACCTATAGCTGCTCTTATTCGTGATTTAAGAAAGTTGGGTATGCTGGAAGAAACTTTGGTTGTCTGGACTGGAGAATTTGGACGAACTCCTTTTGCTCAAGGTTCCAATGGCCGGGACCACAACCCGTTTGGATTTACCACATGGTTTGCCGGAGGAGGTATTAAACCAGGGATTACAGTGGGTGCCACAGATGACTTTGGCTACAAGGCTGTGGAGAATCGTTATGAAATTCATGATTTACATGCGACCATGCTGCATCTTTTAGGAATCGAACATACTGAAAGCACATTTAGGTTTGGTGGTCGAGACATGAGGCTAACTGAAGTTTACGGACACTTAATTAAAGAGATTTTGGCTTAATGTAACGAAAAGAATAATTCTCTCATCAAAATTTGGTCTAATTATACTTTAAAAAATAATTGTTATTACATATCTATTCGGAATATTTTAGGTTATACGCTTTTTTTAAAAATTTTTTGTTGGAAACATTTGCTTAATTGTTGAATCTTAATTTATGAGCGATAACACCTCACAGATTTCTCAAAGTCCAAGTTTAGAGAGTCCATTTTCAAAATACCTTCGCGAATATCGCCTGCTTAATAGTCTTTTAATATCACTTTTTGCAGTCGTTTTTCTTCTCGCCTTACTCTGGAACATTGTCGTTTGGGTTGCACCCGGTGACGATGGAGGGGCAGATTTTTCAGACGCTGGAAAATCCAATGCAGCTCCTCAAAAACAAGAGCATAAGGTTCGCCTCATGCAAAGGCAGAAGCAAGCAAAGCCTACAAAAACTCATACATTTAGAGCGATTGCAGTTTCAGATATTTCGGTTCCGATGGTTGACATAGAGGCCAAAGATTTAAACCCAGCCATGGCATTGAGCCCCATGGGCGATGTTGGTGATGTTCGAGTAGATGTGGATATGTCTGTGCTTAATAAAGCATTCGCTTCTAACTTTATGGGGGTTAAGTCACAGGCTAATAAAATTTTGTTTATCATTGATTATTCGGCTTCGATGAGGGGACGGGATAAAGTAATGCGACACGAATTATGCAAGGCGATTGATAAACTACCTGCTGTTGGCTCGGTTGCTGTACTTTTCTTTTCAGGACCAACCTGGATTGCCGGTCAGGATGCTAATGCTTTACATAAAAATTGGGAGGGGACTAATGGCGGTGGGTGGAAACCAAAGGATGGGCATACACCCGAGAGGCCCAAATGGATACCAGTTACGCCGTCAACTAAGAAAAAGTTGAAAGAGGCAGTCATCTCCACACCTTTAACCTTTGGTACGGTTTGGAATAATTCTTTTGAGTGGGCGTTTTACATGAACCCAAAACCGGATGTGATCTATTTTATGACCGATGGAAATGCCAATAAGAATTTACAGGGCATGGACATCATAAAAAGCAAAAAAGGAAAAACCAAAATTTACACGATCGGTTATGGAGCACCCGCAGGAGCCAAACAGCCATTAGAGGAAATTGCGGCAATGACTGGTGGAAAGAGTAAATTCGTTGAGATGGATCAAATTCGATTAATGGAACAAAATATTGACGAAGAAAAAAAACAGGCGATGAACTAAATTCATTTTTTCTGTAATTTTATTCCCCCTGATAGTTTCGACGATTACTTAATCACATTACCTAAATATTCCTCAAGGGTTCACAAAATAATCGTAACCAGTAATCAATCTTTATTTAGGTGTAAAATTCTTTAGAAACTAAATTTGTAAATGCACAGTTTAAATCGCTCTTCTATGTGCATTTTTTAGTTTTAAATAAACATACCTTGCATTTCTATGCTTCACTTACCGGTGATTACATATCTCGCTCATTGCTGTTGCCAATGAAGTAATTCCCTACATAGCTAATTTCATGAATACGATTGGTTTAGATATCGGAACATCTTCAGTCAAAGCACTTCTTGTTGCTTCTTCTGGAGAAGTCTTAAAAGTTTGCTCTCCAGAATATCCGTTTCAAACACCAAAACCATTATGGGCGGAAACTGATCCGAATGTCTGGTGGGAGGCAACCCAAAAGGCGGTCCAAACACTTTTGGATGGCGTTGATCCAAATACGATAAGTGGGATTGGGTTAACCGGACAAATGCATGGCCTCGTTGCATTGGACCAGAAAGGTGAACCTTTACGCCCTTGTATCATGTGGAATGATCAAAGATCGTTTGCTGAGTGTGAGGAAATGACATCTATTGTAGGTCAGGAAGAAATTTTGAGAATTACCGGTAATCCAGTCCTTGCTGGGTTTACTGCACCCAAAATATTATGGCTGCAAAAAAATGAGCCAGAAATCTTTGCCAAGATTGATAAGATTATACTTCCCAAGGATTTTATCCGTTACAAGCTAACAGGTGAATTTTTCACTGATGTATCGGATGCATCTGGTATGTCTCTGTTGAATGTGGGAGAACGAACTTGGTCAAATCAGATTATCGATCAATTGGGCTGGAAAAAAGAATGGTTTGCGGAGGTCACGGAATCGACGGAAGTGACTTCCAAGATTTCATCAAGTGGTGCTGAGGCTACCGGCTTGTTAGCTGGCACTGCGGTGGTAGCGGGTGGAGGGGATTGTGCTGCACAAGCAGTAGGAAGCTCTATTGTTGAGGAAGGAAAAGTATCTGTAACTTTGGGTACCAGCGGGGTGGTCTTTGCTCAAAGCGATGAATATCGGGTGGAACCAGATGGGAAGTTGCATTCTTTCTGTCATGCCGTTCCCGGCAAATGGCATTTGATGGGAGTTATGCTATCCGCGGCAGGTTCTTTCCAGTGGTTCAAAAACCAATTTGCAAAGCTCGAAGATAAAATTGAAAAAGAAGGTGGAGCTAATGCCTATGATCAGTTGTGCGATCAGGCTGCTTCGATTAAACCGGGAAGCGAAGGATGTCTCTTTTTGCCCTATTTATCAGGTGAGCGCACTCCACATCCTGACCCTCATGCAAGAGGAGCATTTATTGGTTTAAGTTTGAGGCATGGAATGGGCCATATGGCGAGATCTGTTTTGGAGGGAGTAAGTTTCGGCCTTAATGATTCTCTATCGCTGATGAGGCGGTTGGGCATTAACCCTTCAAATGTTATTCTTACAGGCGGGGGGACCCGGTCTAATCTTTGGAAGCAAATGCTTTCGGATATCTTCAAATCCCCCTGTACCCTTGTAAATGCACAGGAAGGAGCTGCCTATGGGGCTGCGATACTCGCGGCTGTGGGTATTAAAGTCAAAAATTCGGTGGAGGAAGTGAGTATGGAATGGATTAAGGAAACCGAAAGAATTTCGCCCGGTGCGGATGTTGAAATTTACGAGAAAATGTATTCTCATTACATTGAGTTATATCCTTCATTGAAGGATCATTTTCAATCGATGTCTGATCTAGGATAGATGCAATCAATTTAAGAATGGAAAACAATCCGTACGAAAGTTCCAAACTCCTCGGAGAATATTTATTATTTCATTATGGCAAAGACGAAGAAGTGCTGCCTTGGCCAAATGGACCTGTAGAGGCATTGGGTTTTACCAAAAGAACCGTTGAATCTCTCATCGATGAAATAAGTTTTAATGCAGATTCCCGTGCTTTGGATGTCGGATGTGCCGTGGGGGCATCCAGTTTTGTTTTAGGTAAATATTTCGGGGATGTTTTAGGTGTCGATTTTTCCAAAAATTTTATTGATGCAGCCAATACCCTGAAAGAAAAGAATAGTCTTTCATATTCATATCTGGTGGAGGGTGATAGTTACAAGCAAGCTGATGCTGTTCCCCAAAGCACTGAAGGCAATGTTTCTTTTGCCGTTGGTGATGCGATGAATTTGGACAGTTCATTGGCAAATTATGATCTGGTCCATGCGGCAAATCTAATTTGCCGCCTTCCATCTCCTCAGGAATTCTTCGAGAGAATTCCCTATCTTGTAAAGCAAGGCGGGCAATTGTTGCTTGCTACTCCATTTACCTGGTTGGAGGAATATACTCCCAGAAATAACTGGATTGGTTCCGGTGACTCGAAAGAGAAGCTTCAAGAAATACTTAGCCCTTGTTTTCAACTCGAGTATGAAGAGGATTTACCATTTTTAATAAGAGAACACCGTAGAAAGTACCAATATTCAATTTCTTGGGGTACTCGTTGGAGAAGATTATAAATTTGCTAAAACCAAAATGAACGACTTGGAAAATTTTGCTAAACACATTGCAGAAGAGGAGAATCCTGAAGAAGATTGGTCAGACCTAGTGAAATCTTTGTGGTGGGCCAAAAAGGGAAACTGGGAGAAAGCCCATAACATAGCTCAGGATATAGCAACGAATGATGGCTCCTGGATTCATGCATACTTACATCGAGTGGAAGGAGACTTGGGGAATGCTGCATATTGGTATCGTCGTGCAGGTAAGTTTGTAAAAACGAACGAGGACTTGGATCAGGAATGGGAAGAAATCAGCCAAGCCCTTTTTGAGTAACCTAATTTATTTCAACTGCCTGCAGCATATTTTATGGAAATCCGTTCCGCCGATCATTCTTCCAGGACCGAGTTGGTTGAAGAGGAAAGGTGGGACTGGGTTACTCCACTATTCCTTGCAGGGCTTTGCGTGATGAGTGTTTTATTTATACAGTCAGCCCAGGCCTATGATGGAGGTAATGAATGGCAGAGGCAGATAATTTGGTGCGTTGTTGGTTTTGTTCTTTATATTGTAGTATCATTCCTGGATTACAGGATATTCTTGAAATACGCCCATATTGTGTATGGGTTGTCGATTCTGTCCCTTCTGTTGGTTTTTGGAGGACCCAAGATTTATGGTGCCAGTCGCTGGGTTGATTTAGGNNTTTTNAAANTNCAACCATCTGAGATGGCTAANTTTGCNACNATNNTNATGGGTGCNAGNATNTTNTCNCGNGCNANNATTGGNGATCTTCGTGATTCNTTGAANGGAATNATACNNNTATCTTTATGNTTCNTNGTTCCTATGTTCTTGATTTTTNTGCAACCNGANTTAGGNTCGACNTTGGTACTTCCACCNATTGCCTTTACTCTTTTGTACGTCGCACGCATACCTGCCAAATTTTTTGTAACAACAGCAATTCTGTTCGTTGTTCTATTGGGTTTGCTGGGACTAGACATCTATCGCTATTATCAACATAAATCTGAAAATCTGCGTTCTTCTGAGCCGGTGGTGGCCTATGAAGACAACGCTCTCTTACCACTAAAAGACTATCAACGTAAACGCATTCTCACCTTCATTGCACCCGAAGTTGTTGATCCACACGGGATAGGTCCCAACTGGAACAGAATTCAAGCCTTAATCGCCGTTTCCACTGGTGGAATTACAGGCAAAGGTTTGGGCGAAGGCATGCAGGCTAAGTTAGGCTATCTTCCTCCTGCAGTCGCTCACAATGACTTCATCTTCGCGGTTCTTGCAGAAGAGTGGGGCTTAGTTGGCAGTGTGTTTGCATTGTTAGCTTATGCCATTGTTATTTTTGGATGCCTAAAAGTGGCATCCAAATCTGCTGACATGTTCGGTCGTTTACTTGCTTCAAGCATCGCCGTTTTATTAATGGTGCATCTTTTCATTAATGTGGGAATGACTCTGGGCATCACGCCCATTACAGGGTTGCCTCTCCCATTTATGAGTTACGGCGGGTCATTTATTGTCACCAGCTTCCTAATGATGGGGGTGGTTCAGAGTGTATATCGACATAGAAAGGAATTCCTTGCATGAGAAGGAAGCATAATTCCTTTCTGGTTCGAGGGTTGTATCGCAGATTGATCAACACCAAATATCATGGCACGAAAACCAAGACCTCGAAATCGCTCTGCAAGTAAGTATCGAAGACATTCTTCCCAAACGGAAAATTCATCCAGTGAAAATGATCTGAGTTCTTCTCCGCAGGAACCTAAACCAGTTCATATTGATAAGGCTAAACTTCGCGAGGATTCTCTTCAGCGGGCTAAGAAAAGGCCAATCCGTGAACGTATACTCGCCTTCTTCAGAGGGGAAAAGAACCAAGATTATAAAGAATTAATTATCAATACGGAAGCCCTCGAAAGAAGAGTGGCCCGTATCGAAAATGGGATATTNCAAGGTTTTGAAGTTGAAAGACTTGATGAAGAAAGAATGGTCGGAGCGATTTTCAAAGGAAAAGTACAGAATCTNGAACCGGGACTNAAGGCTGCCTTTGTGGATATTGGACAGGAGAAAAATGCCTTTCTGCATTATTGGGATATGCTACCAGGTGCGAATAATGATCCCTCCATAGAAATTGTTCGCGAGAATAAGAAAAAAAGTGCTCCAAAGAATGAAGTAAAATCCATTAAAGATATACCTAAGGCTTTTCCTATTGGTGCTGAAATTATTGTGCAGATTACAAAAGCACAGATTGGAAGTAAGGGTCCCAGAACTACCACTAATTTATCCCTGCCTGGACGCTTTCTTGTTCTAATGCCCTATGCCGGACAGTGTGGGATTTCCAGGAAAATTGAAGAGAAGCCCGAGAGAAATCGATTGAAAGGAATTATATCNAATCTATCCCTCCGTGAAGGAATGGGCGTAATCATCAGAACAGCTGGCCAAAATAAACCGGAGCGATTTTTCATTCGGGATCTGAATCTTTTACTCCAACAATGGGATGAGATAGAGGCCAAGATGAAGTCTCATGAGTCACCTTCTTTTCTTTATCAGGAGCCAGACTTAATCGGCTTAACCGCCAGAGATTTTCTGACGGATGATGTGGATCGTGTACAAGTCGATAAGAAGGAAGATTACGATCGTCTCATCGATACAATTCAAAGAATTTCTCCAAAATCTAAATCTAAAGTATCTCATTTTAACGAAGAAATTCCCATTTTCGAGCGGTTCAATGTTGAGCGTCAAATTGAGCAGACTTTTATGCGTCGAGTGCTCTTGCCATCGGGTGGTGAGATTGTCATGGAAGAGACAGAGGCTCTCGTTTCAATTGATGTAAACACTGGCAGTCATAAGGGTAATCGAAAGGACGGCAAAAACTTTATTTTGCAGGCAAATATTGAGGCTGCCGCTGAGGTCGCCCGTCAAATGAGATTACGTAACCTTGGAGGATTGGTGATTGTTGATTTCATCGACATGAAAAACAAAAGTGATCAACGCAAGGTTTTCCAGAAGATGAAGTCTTCCATGGTCGAGGATAAGGCTAAGCATAATATCTTACCCATTTCGCAGCTTGGCATTATGCAGATCACTCGGCAGCGACATGATGAGAGTAACTCCAGCGGAATCTATGAGCCATGCCCTTATTGTGTAGGNCGGGGNATNGTAAAGTCTCCGAAATCGGTAAGTATTGAAATACAGAGAAAACTTTCAAGTATCGTGCGAAAATTCAGGCTGGAGGTTGAGACAACAAATCTAAAATTGAAAGTATTCCTACATCCTGGTGTGCTCAGAAGGCTAAGAGGTCCAGATGCAAAACTATTGGAACGNATTGAAAAGAATTATGATGTNCAAGTAAATTTTGAAAGTTCGGAATCTTATCATGTTGAAAACTTTAAGTTTGTGGATGAGGTTTCAGGAAAAGAAATTCGATAACTTAGTAANATGGCAAATATCCTTGTAGCTTGTGATAAGTGCAAGGGGTCTCTTTCCGCGTTTGAAATTTGCAGCCTCGCAAAATCGGTCCTGCAAAAACGCTTTCCAAATAGTTCCGTAACTGAGGCTCCGTTAACGGATGGAGGCGAGGGTTTTACTGACATTCTAACCCAGGAAGCATCCGGTCTATTTCATCCTCTGGAGGTNTGTGACTCCATTGGTAATCTTTCAAAAGTTCAAATTGGAATCTGTGAGATAGCCAACCTACCTCCTGCCGTGGTACAGACTCTTAATATTCCCTCATCAGGGAAATTAGCAATCGTTGAAATGGCACAGGCTGCCGGACTTGCTGATCTGGCTAGTCATCAAAGGAATCCATGGAATACTTCGACNTACGGAGTNGGGCAAATGTTAGGACAGGCAGCCCAGTTAGGGGTGGATGCGATTCTTTTGGGCATCGGAGGAAGTTCTACNAATGATATTGGTNTGGGTGCATTGCACGCACTNGGCCTCTCGATACGAAATGATNAACAAGAGGAAATATCTTTTCCTTGTCCATCGACTTGGAAGAATATCAGGGANCTGAATCAGGAGCATTTAAGTAACTTGCCTCCAATCAGAATCGCGTGCGATGTGGAAAATCAATTGCTTGGAGAATTTGGAGCAACTGNGCAATACGGTCCTCAGAAAGGTCTACCAAAGGNNGAAATTGGTCTTTTCGAATCCGAAATCAAAAGTTTATTAAAATTACTCGAATTACAAGAATCTAAAACTTTTGATTTAGCCAAAGTCAATGGAACTGGTGCTGCCGGAGGAATGGGTTTCGGTCTGTCTCTATTCTATAATGTCTCTCTTGTCCAAGGCTTTGAGCTTATCAGTTCCTGGTTCGAGATTGACCATAAAATAAAACAAGCAGATTTCGTGATCACCGCAGAGGGGAGGTTTGATCAAACTTCCATGGATGGGAAAGGACCTTATCAAATTATTAAGACCTCGCAGCGACACTCTACCGCATCCCTTGTGATTGCAGGATCAATTGATCAACAGGTAGTGGTACAAGCCTCAAAAAATTTCCCGGATTGTAGTTTTGTTTCTTTTGGGAGAAGTGATTGGCCTATCGAGAAAAATCTTTCAAGTGCCCGGGAGAATTTTGTATCCACTTTAGAGGAGTTTCCATTCCCTCATTTAATCTAAGCTGTGCACACCATGAATAAAGAGATTAGATTTAAGAGAATTCGTAGACTTAAGAAATGGATGCGACCTCTTCCTCGTAGATCCAATATCCACCGGTACCCTGTTCTAAAATGGTTTTCTAAATTTGCTTACGAACGGTCATATCTTTGGTCTTTTCGAAGTAAAACTATTGTACCTGCCCTTTTTTGGGGAGTTTGGGTAGCTATGCTCCCCATTGTTGGTCTTCAGATGCTGGTGGTTTTCTTCTTAGCTTTGCTGGTAAGAGCAAATCTGCCCTTGATTATTGCCCTGCAGTGGATTTCAAATCCTTTTAGCATGGGCCCGATTTATTTTGCAGATTATCAGATCGGGATGATTTTCTTGCGATTGCTTGGGATTGATTACCAGAGAAACAAGCTTTTAAGTGCAGATTATAATTGGGCAGAATTTTCTTGGGCAGACCTTAAAGATTTACTTGATACCTTCCCGCCTATGTTTGTGGGTGGCTCAGTAATAGGGATTTCATTGGGAGTCGTTTCAGTATTCCTTTACAAGGTGGTTTCCAGAACATACAAAAAAGATAATGATAATCCGAAATTTCTTTAACTCTCTTATCCCTACGAATTTTTTCTTAAGCATATCTATATCTTGCTTTCTTATTGGTAGCATTCAAGTTGAAGCCAAATTTTCATTAGGCATTGATTATTTGGAGGAAACAAACTTCTCCATATTGAAAGGTAAAAAAGTAGGTCTGCTGACTCATCCTGCTGGTCTAAATAGCAAAGGAATAAGTACAGTTGATGTTCTTCGAAAAACTTCTCAAGTCGATTTGGTTGCACTATTCGGACCCGAGCATGGAATTTATGGCGATGAAAAAGCAGCGGTTCCGGTTGAGGATAAGATAGATCAAAAAACAGGTTTACCGGTCTATTCCCTGTACGGAAAATATAGAAAGCCAACTGCAAACATGTTGGCTAAGATAGATAGTCTGGTGATCGATTTACAGGATGTGGGTGTAAGATGTTACACATATATAAGTTGTATGCGTTATGCAATGGAAGCTTGTTTCGAAGAAGGAGTACAAGTAGTTGTCCTCGATCGTCCAAATCCGCTGGGAGGAATGAAGATGGCCGGGCCAATGATTGACGAGAAGTGGATGAGTTATGTCGGTGCTTTTCCTATGCCCTTTGTGCATGCGATGACTATAGGAGAAATTGCACTTTGGTCGAAAAAAGAAAGTGGAATTTTACAAATCTCGGAAAAAGCGAGAAAGGCCGGGCAGTTGGCGATTGTGCCAATGAAGAATTGGAGAAGAACAATGACATGGCCTCAGACAGGTCTCAAGTGGGTTCCAACCTCCCCAAACATTCCAACTTTGGATTCGGTTGCAGGATATCCCATGACAGGACTTGGTGCGCAAATGGGGAAATTTAAACATGGCATCGGTACCCCTCAGCCATTTCGTTTTTTGACTTTTGAAGGAAAAACATCGATTGAGTTAAAAAGTGCATTGGATGCTTTGAACCTTGGGGGATTATCATTCCAAGTTAAGACGCTAAAAAATAGTGCGGGAAAAAATGTAGAGGGAGTGTATATTGTTCTTAATGATTGGAACAGCTGGCGTCCCACGGAGCTCGCTTTCTACATGATGAAATTGTCTGCTCAATGGGAGACCCCGAGCCCATTCACACAGGCAAAAGATTCAGAAATTACCCTTTTTAATAAACATGTCGGCTCTACGGCATGGTGGAGTCATCTGTTTGACAGCGGTGCTGCCTGTGATCCGAAGAAGTTTTTTACAAAATGGGATATGGATACCAAGTCATTCCAATCCAAGATTTCGAAGTACCACCTTTATTAGAATTTGACGGGTGATTTTAACGCAAAAAATCGTCCTGAGATAATACCTTTATATTGTAACTACGAAGGGCATCTTCAGCTATGTCCTGATCTTCCATTGCAATTGCCAAAACAGGTCTGCCATTGGGTTGATGTAAAAAAGAATACACATAATGGATATTAATCTCAGCACCAAGCAAGGACTGTGTGACTTTCTGAATTGATTCCTCATTAGAGACCTCTACTGCCAAAACGTTTCTTTCAGTAAAGGCAATTGATTGAGATTTAAGGAGGCGTGCCAAGTCTTTTGGATAATTTGGGATTAACCTGATAACAGCGGAGTCGGTTGTGTCTAAAACAGATATGGCAAGGATGTGAATATCAACCTCTTTGAGCATCGATATAAAATCATTTAGCCATCCCACTTTATGTTCGGCATAGATCACAAACTGTCTAATCGGATCCAAGCCTGGACTTCTCAAAGTTAAGGACCCATCAAATTCGTCATTCATGAGCGGTTAATGTTGGTATCAATGTTAGATCAACATGTAAAATCATTGATGCCGAAAGTGTGCTCTTGCAACCTTGATTTAATATATGCATGAAAGGGTAGTTATGAAGTCAGTTTGGATAATTTTATACCTTCTCCTTATTTGCACTCTGAATCAAGTTCATTATGGACAGAACTCGGAAGGGAGCCGTTGGGTTTTATCCGATCTCGATACCCTGAAAGAAGCTTCGTCACAGAATAATCCTTTTGCCCAAGCAGTACTTGCTTTGGCTTATATTCATGGAGACAAAGGTCTCAATATTTCAATGGAAAATGCTCACAAGCTTGCCAAGATTTCCGCAGATTCCGGTCACTGGCTGGGGCTTTTTACCCTTGGCTACCTGCACCGATTTGAGCCACTAGGGCCTAAACCAGAAGAAGTACGTTTACGCTATCTTCAGGCTTTTCAAGATCCTGACGGTCAAATGGTAAAGTTAGCCGCTAGA
>NZEN01000019.1 GCA_002689665.1 Opitutia bacterium
GAGAGACTTTTCCTGATAGGGATAATGTCTTTAAGCCTATCATACCAATAGCAAATGATTGCGTTGTGCGGAGAAAGGTTCGTCTGGAAGTATTCATATATAAAAGCTATTTCAACGATGTCATCTGGCAATCAGATAGATGATTGCAAAAAGGGCGTAAATCCATAATTTTATTATTTGTTGAAGCTAATAAAAACAGTCCTGTGTGCTATAAGCATTTTCTTGATACCTCTTTTTGAGTGTTTTTGTTGCGAAGACGTTGTTGTCTCATCCACTTGTTGCAACAATCAAAACTCTGCCAACGAAACTTGCGATGTTCATCCTTGCTTGGACGCTATTGAAGAGCTAGGGGTTGTTGAAATTTTGGATTCCATATATCTTCTTGGCTCTAAATATTCCAAAAACTTCAATTTTGTTCTCGATCAGAAACAAACAGATTTGCCGGGCAGTTTTTGTGCGCAGACTCTTTCGTTTAAAACAAAACATCACCTTATCATAGGCGTAATTATTGTCTGATAAATAGTTCAATATAATTTCTCTCTCAGGGGAGACAAATTGAGCTGCAGTCAGACAACTATGATAAATTTACATACCCAAAATCAAATTGCCGTCTCGAAAGAGACAAATCAGCCGAATGGCTATATCAACCAAAAATTATTACCGATTTTCTTTTTTGGTTTTTTGGTGATTATCCTAATCATTGTGTTTCGGGATAGATTCCTAACCCAACACGAAGTCGAAGTAACCAAAGCGATTTTATACCCAAATGATCAAGAAGAACTATCAGAAGGTAATTTATCCTTAACAAAAAAGGGGCCACTTTTATTTCAGGCAAGTGGTTGGATTGAGCCTGACCCTTTTCCTATTAGGGTGACATCTCTTTACAGCGGCGTAGTAAAAGAAGTTCATGTTCTTGAGGGACAAAAAATCAAAAAGGGTGAAGTTATCGCCACTTTGATCGATGAAGATGCCCGATTGGTACTTTCTGAAATAGATGCAAAGCTCTCTCAATCGATGGCCGAGGAGGGTATCATTGAAGCGGATATAAAACTTGCACATGCAGGCCTTGAAGCAGCCCTTGCCAAAGTAAGTAAAGGAGTAGCCCTAGTGCAGGAAAACAATGATACCGTCAATCGCATGTCTTCTCTTCCAAAAGGTGCGGTTTCTGACCAGACTTTTTACCAGGCTAAACTTGCATTACAAAGACAGAAAGCAGATTTGGCGACTTATGAATCTGAGGTGCTTCAACAAAGGGCGCTAATTATAAAACTGGAAGAAACTCTTCTCGCACAAACGAAAAAATCCGAGATTTTTTCAGTGCAAAAAGAAAAAGCACAGTTGGATCTTAAGAGGACAAGAATTGTATCACCAATTAATGGAGTTATTCTTCGGTTACTTGCGAAGCCTGGTTCTCGAATGATGTTGCATATGGACGATATGAACGCCGCTGTTGCCGCCATTTTATTTGAAGAGGGTAAGCTGCAGGCAAGAATTGATGTTCCGCTAAATGAGGTGGCTAAAATCAATCTAGGACAAACCGTTGAAGTTACCTCTAGTATTTTGCCAGATGAGATTTTTGGCGGCAGGATAACCAGAATTCTTGGAGAAGCCGATTTGCAAAGAAATACCCTTCAAGTCAAGGTTAGCCTCGTTGATACTCATCCTAGACTGCGACCCGAAATGTTGTGTCGTGCAAAGTTTTTTGGAATTTCTACCGATAATGAAATGGGGAAATCTCAGTATAAAACTTTTATAAACAGAGATCTTCTAAAAATGGGTTCCGAAGCTTCAAATTTTGAAAAGGAATTTTGGGTCATTTCAAAAAATGGTCAGACCTGTGAAAAAAGGAAGATATCTATTGGTGATACCGTCAAAGATCAGCACATTAATGTTATCCAAGGCCTTCTTCCGGGTGAATTAATAATACTAAATCCACCCGAGTCCCTCGTAAGCGGAGATCGGGTTAAAATTACCGAAATCAAATGAGCGACCCTTTTATTAATGCAGTAGGTTTAACCAAAAGATTTATTAAGGGTAAGCAGGAGATTGTCCCCATACAGGACCTAAATTTTCATGTTAATACCGGTGAGTTCATTTCTCTTATGGGCCCCTCCGGCAGTGGTAAGACCACACTTCTTAATTTGATTGCAGGAATTGATTCCCCAACGGACGGAAGCTTACTTATTGGATCTCATCCTATTCATGAAATGAGTCGCGAAGAGCTTACCAAATGGAGAAGTCTACATGTTGGCTACATCTTTCAGCTTTATCATTTAATGCCGGTTCTTACAGCTTTCGAAAATGTTGAGCTTCCACTGCTACTGCACAATATGAGCAAGAATAAAAGGAAACAAAAAGTTGAGTCAGCTTTAGAAAAAGTTGGTCTTTCCGACCGACAAAAACATTTCCCTAAAGAACTTTCTGGAGGACAAGAACAAAGAGTCGCAATTGCAAGAGCTATTGTTTCTCAACCTTCATTAGTCGTAGCTGATGAACCCACTGGTGATTTGGACAGAGAATCAGCAGATGAAATCCTGGACTTACTAGTAAGGTTATCAGAAAACGAAAATAAGACCATTGTGATGGTAACCCATGATCCTAAGGCTGCAGAAAGAGCTAGTCGATGTTTAGAGCTGGAAAAAGGGAAGCTTGTTACGAAAGCGGATATGCAAATATGAGCATTTTAAATCTCGTTTCCGTTGCAGCCAAATATGTTATCCGGAACAGGATTCGTTCCACCCTTACAGTTTTTGGTGTGGGAACTGGTATGTTTCTTTTTACATCGATTGAGACAATGCAGGATTCCCTCAAGAATGCCACTGAGATAACTGCAAATGACACCACTTTGGTTGTCTATCGGGAAAATAGATATTGTCCATCCACAAGCAGGCTCCCTGAATACTACAAAAATGAGATTAAAAAAATTCAAGGTGTCGAAAGCGTTATACCAGTCCAGATTGTAGTCAATAACTGCGGAACAAGTTTAGATGTTGTGGTTTTTAGAGGGATTCCCCCTCAGCAGATCAATGCCATTTCCAAAGATATTAATGTGCTACAAGGTTCTATTGGTGAATGGATTGAACGCGAGGATAGCGCCCTTATTGGTGCCAATCTCGCTGAAAGACGTCGATTACGAATTGGGGACAGTTTTGATGCTGCGGGAATAACCGTAACTGTAGCTGGCATTATTCGTTCCTCTGAATCTTCACAGGATGACAATGTTGCATATGTACATCTCCCTTTTCTGCAACAAGCATCAAGATTTGGGCTTGGGACTGTTACACAATTTTTAGTTAAAGTAAGCGATTCTTCTTTGCTTGATTCAGTTTCTAGCCAAATCGACAATCGTTTTAAATCAGAAACAGAGCCAACTCACACATCTCCGGAAAAAGCTTTTTTTGCAAGTACTGCTAAAGAGTTGATTGAACTTATTGGCTTTTCCAGGTGGATCGGAATTGCCTCCGTTTTTGCAGTGGTGGGGCTTATTGCTAATACAATAATGATTGCCGTTCGAAGTAAAATTTCTGAACACGCCATCCTCAAAACTATTGGCTATTCACAGCTTTCTATTTCTTGGCTAGTTATTTCAGAAGCAATTATTCTATCTTTTGTGGGTGGTATCACAGGTGTTGCGAGTGCATCCCTCTTTCTTCATCTCCAAACAATTACTATAGGAAATGAAGGGCTGGCCATCGCTTTCATTCCAAGTTTTTCAATTTGGTTAAAAGGTTTTATTTTCTCTCTAGCATTAGGTTTTGTGGCGGGAATCTATCCGGCTTTACGAGCCGGACAAGAATCCATAGCAGGCAATTTGAGAACTGCATGAATATGATTCCACTAACCTACACCCTACGAAATTTATTTCGTCGCCCATTGCAATCGGTGCAACTCATCGCAGGTAGCCTTCTAGTCACTCTCCTTCTCATGCTTGCTGCCTCGATCAACCAATCTATGCAAAAAACCTTAAAAAACTCAGGTAACGAAGAAAATATTATTTTTTTAAGTGCAGGGAGTGAAGAAAGTATCGAGAGAAGTGAAATTTCCTTTGGAATGGAAGAAATCATTGATGGCAATCTTGAACATATCCATACGGTGATGAATCAATCAGCAATTTCTCCGGAAGTGCACTACAATGGTATGATCAAAGCCAAAAAAGATCATGAGTCACAAGCCCTGATTCGGGGAATTCAGCATCAAGCCCTATGGGTTCATAAAAAAGTTCGATTATTAGACGGCGAATTCCCGCGAACTGGTGAAATTATGGTTGGTCGACTTGCATATCATAAACTTGGGTTACAAATAGAAGACCTTGAAATTGGAAAATATGTAGAATTTAACAACGAGAAGCTCAAGGTCTCAGGAATATTTGACGCGAAAGGAACTGTTATGGAGGCGGAAATTTGGATGCCGCTACTTGATTTAATGACATACACTCAACGAAACAGCCTGTCCTGTGTTGTTATTTCATTCGATGGTCGAGATACATTCGCTGATGCTGAAGTTTTTACCAAAACACGACTGGATTTAGAACTAGTTGCCCTCAAAGAGGTAGATTATTATCAAAAGATTTCTACATTCTATGCCCCTATTAGATGGATGACATGGATATCCGCTTTCCTCATCTCAATTGGTGCATTTATGGGAGGCCTAAATACTCTTTTTGCAGCTTTCACTTCTCGAATTAAAGAGTTTGGGGCCCTCCAAGCGATAGGCTTTTCAAGGTTCTCAGTATTTTTTAGTTTATTACAGGAGTCAGTGGCAATGGGTATGCTTTCCACATTACTTTCAATTTTTACTGGAATATTTATCTTAGATGGAATCTCCTTTCCGTTTTCTATAGGAGTTTTCACTCTAGATTTTAACCACCCAATCTTACTTACCGGTATAATATCAGGTTTAAGCCTCGGCATCATTGGTGCATTAGCCCCTTCCTGGAAATGTCTGTATCCTACTCTTCCTGAGACACTACGCTCCTCATAAACTCAAATTTATTTATTTTATGAAAACTAAATCTTATTTTTTAAATATTTTTATTTCATCACTTTTATTTTTTTATTTTGGTTGTAGTGAAAACCAGACTGACAAAAAAGTAATTCAAAAAGCATTGCTTGAGGAGGGCTTTATAACCCCTGAAAACCTTGGAAAAGCATTGAGTGTAATAGAAGCGAGAAAAGGACAGATAGAAAAGAGCGAAGTTGTAGTTGAAGGTTTTATAGGTGGCAGAAAGGAACCTTTTACAGAGAAGAGNGCAGTTTTTATTCTAGGAGATAACTCATTGGAAACATGCGATAAAAAAGCCGACGACAATTGCCCTACGCCGTGGGATGTCTGTTGTGAGGATAAAAAAAAGGTGACTGCCTCAACTATATCCATTCAGGTACTTGATTCCAATGGAACACTTTTGACAGGTACATTGGATGGCTTATCAGGACTAAAGCCAGGTGTAAAAGTAAAAGTAAAAGGAAACATAGATGATAAGTCGGAAGGTAATGTACTTATCATTAATGCGGTAAAGATTGAGTTGCTGTCAGACTGAGTTGGGCTCTTCGAAAATGAGAAATATTTATTTATTTTTGGGGGCAATCTTAATTGGAGGTTGTTCTTTCAAGAAAATCAAACAGGTTAATACCGAAATCTCGCTACCAAAAGGCGAATCATTCACACTGTCAAATGACTCAAACTTATCAAACCTACCAATACCTTTTTTCAGGAAACTATTTCCTAATGAAGAACTTGAATCTTTGATAAGAGATGGGCTTAATGAAAGTCCCAACTGGAAAGCCAAACTCGCAAAGCTTGAAGTAGTAAAAACTCGTTCAGGAATAGGCATTTCTGAAGCAGAGCCGAGTTTGAACGCAAAACTGGGTTTAATGGAAGGGGAAGAAAAAACGAGGGAATCACAATTTCAAACAAGCGAAGTACCAAAATTACAAGCAGGTGCTTTATTTAATTGGGAACTAGATTTATGGGGGAAGTGGAAACTGATCAAAAATTCATCACTAATGCATATTGAAGAGGCTACATATATAAACGAGGCGTCTAAGATATCTTTCATACATGAAATTGCATCCATTTGGTTTTTACTCGCTGCCAAAAAAGAACAAATGCAAATTCTGCAAACCGCTATATCAAGTCAGGAGAAAACGATCCAATTTTACCGGCAACGCCTTAACGCAGGCCTTGATGATAATGTAACTTACATGAGACAAAGCGTTGTCCTCGACCAACTAATGCTTGAGCGGGCGAGAATTTTACGGGAAATGGAAGTTTCCAAAATTAAGCTCTGTTCCCTAATTGGAAGACCATTAGCAGAAAAACTGCCCGAAATACCTAAACTCTCGCAGTTAAATCTACCGAAATTACCAGAAGTTTATCCAACTAATGCTTTAATAGAGCGACCAGACCTTAGAGCCAAAGAAGCTAAACTTAGAGAAAGTTTATTATTGGAAAAAAGTGCTAAGTATGACCTTTTTCCCAGCTTAGGATTTCAAATGTCTGGTATCTCCATGACCTCAAATATTTCAGAGCCTTTTGAGCAATGGAAAGCTTCTTTTGGTCCTGTGTTTAATTTTCCCATTTGGAGTCCCAAAAAGAAGGTTTTATTAAAGACCGCAAAAGCAGAATCTAAACTGAGAAAAGAAGAGTGGAAAGCTATTATCTACTTGGCCATTGAAGAAATCGAGAGCTCAACAAGGTCTTTTTTGATGGGAAAAAATGAGCTTTCTATTGCCGAAAGATCATCACAGGAAACCAAAGATATTCTTGAAATTACACAAGAAAGATTGATAGCAGGACTTGTCTCCGAGCTTCAACTTTTGGAAGACGAGAGACAGTTCTTGAGCACTAGTATAAAGGAAGTTGAAACTAGATTTCAGGTGTTTCAATTTGCACTAAATTTGTCTAAATCACTAGGACTACGATGGGAGGAATGAGAGTCAGGTTTTTCTCTTCGACCATTCTATATATTTCTTGGAAACCTCGGATTTGGTGGGATCTCCCAGATGGAACAAAAAACGATAGAAAAAAGTAACACTTTCCCCTAATTTAAGCACCATCTTCCCAACTCCTTCTGGCTTCGATTCAAAATCATGCTGACCGAATGGGTTGGCGGCAACCAAACCATAATCCCTGGCATGCCACCAAGTCGGATGTCGAGGATTGGAAGGATGATCAAATATCGAAATGGCGAAATCCTTATTATCGAACATAGCCCAGTAAGAAACCCATGAGGCCCGTTTTCCCCAAATTGCCTTCCCAACAACCCCGTCACTATTCAGGCATGATCCGCGAGCAACCTTTCCTCGTAGACGGAACTCTGGAGCCATCCTAATTCCCATGCTACCCTCTTTTGTATCACCCAAAACGAGATCCTCAACAGTAGCCATCAGAGTAATTTTAATATCAATGGCTCGTTCATTTTTAGTAAATTCATAAAAATGAAAAGTTCGCTCGTCTTGGCATATTGTTTTTCCCTGCCCATCCTTCCAGAAATTTGAGGAAGTGAAAGTATTTCCCTCCAAATTGAGGAATTCTTGATGAATAATTTTTCCCTTATTCTCTCCAACCGCCCAAAAATCAACACCATTTACATCTCCATGGGTATACCAGAGAGAAGTATGGTGAGGATGGTCTGGTTCTTCCTCTTCGCTCTTTTCTCCAAGTGGAAATTTACGAGTCATTGATTTTTGTAGAGGACCAATCACTGGATACAACACTGGCTTTGCACGCTTTTCGTCTCCGTAGATATATTGAGTAAAAAGATCATCACCGGCTTTAATGATCAGTTTCCCATTCTCCCTTACGATACTAATTTCAGATGCACCTACAGTGATAGCAAAACTTAAAAAAAGAACGCCAAAAAAATACAGATTTAGGAACTTAAAAACCATAATTGATAAGGAAAGAGTAGTAAGTGACAATTTTGATTCGTCAATAAGCTATTGGACGCCCCTTTCTTTCATTATGTTCAAGACAAAATTCTTTTCCTCCAAAAGCACATCTCCATCAAATTGAGAAAAATCCTCAATTTTGGAAATCGGTAGATTATAAGCACCTGACATGATCTGTTTTTGAGGTCGTCCAATACGATTATCACCATCATCAACCTTACAATATCTAGTGGTCCCGTTCCGATGATACAGAAACGCCCATTCGTCAACAATCAGACCAAAGATTACCTCAAAAGCGATTATCTCTTTTTGTTCATCATACCAAATGGTTAGACAAGTAGTCCCATCGACATACCTGACTCGGTCATCATTGCTTACTAGGGATCTGTTGGATGAAGGCTTCAGCATTGCCAAAAACTCAATTTAGTGACAAGGCAAGTAATAACACGAGTGAAAAAAAATTTGAAAAAGAAGGATTCAATTGAAGATTGTCCCAAGGCAAAGTGTCAATTTCCCAAAACATGCGAATGGAATAATAAATGCATGCAAAAAGAGCTAATGCTTAGCATATCTGCTAAAAAAACTTTTCCTAAATCTAATGCTAGAGAAAAAGCGGAGGAAACCTGAATTTAGAACGGTCTAAGAGATTTGGGCTTGTCGAGTATCTCTTTTAAAAGGAAAGCTCGCTTGAGAGAATTACGATTCGAAAAAAGCTCCTTTTTTATCCAACTATGACTACCCTGAATACGATTATTAGGGGTAGAAAAGCCTAATTGGACTTTATTCTCCATTTGCGGCAAAACTTCTGGAACTGTCTTCTCCGATCGAATTCCTTCATCTTCGCTAATGCCTTCCTCTTCATACTCAAAAGGTAAGGGTGGGGGAGTTGATTCTGTGAATTCAGGTTCTAGAACTTCAGGTTGGTTTGCCTTATCCCAAGCCTCCCTAAGAACATCTCGTAGAGTCGGAGTCTTTTCTTTATTCTCCGATGAACCTATGGGTTTATTATTAGGAGGAGATTCATCTCCTGATTTTTTTTGAAAAAACTTTCCAACAAAGGATGCGATAAGCAGTCCGACTATAAAAAGGGTATCTAAAGGTAAGTCCGGCATAAATAAGACAAATTAACCCTAATCTTGATCTGACCCTTTCGAGATGCTGTCTCTCATCTCAGTATCGGCCTCAACATTACGCAACTTATAGTAGTCCATTACTCCTAGGTTTCCACTCTTGAAAGCCTCTGCCATGGCAAGGGGTATCTGTGCCTCAGCTTCCACAAGTTTAGCCTGCATCTCTTGCACCTTGGCCACATTTTCCTGCTCCAGGGCTACGGCGGCTGCTCTTCTAATTTCTGCCTGTGCCTGAGCAACTTCTTTATCCGCTGCAGCCTGGGAAGATCTTAGTGCGGCTCCTCTGTTTTCGCCTAAATCGACATCGGCAATATCAATGGAAAGAATTTCAAACGCGGTTCCTTGATCTAAACCACGATCGAGAACCTTTTCCGTAATCGAATTTGGATTTTCAAGAACTGCTTTATAATTTTCTGAAGATCCGATGGTTGAAACAATGCTTTCCCCAACTCTGGCTATTACGGTTTCCTCCTGAGCACTTCCTACATAGCGGTCCAGATTACTCCTTACAGTGACTCTGACCCGTACTTTTACCTGAATACCATCTTTGGCCACACCATCGATCGTCTCCCGCCCCTCAATCATACAATCAATCACTTTAGGATTAATCGATGTTCTAACCGCCTCTAAAACCGACTTGCTCGTTCCACGAGTAGCCAAATCAATTGCACATGCTCTGTCCCAGGCTAATTCAATATTCGCTTTGGAAGCTGCAATCAAAGCCTGAACAGTTTGAACAACATTACCCTCCGCCAGATAATGAGCCTCAAGTTGGTCGGTTTCCAAGGGAATTCCTGCTTTAACTGCGGTAATTCTTGCGTCCACGATCATACCTACAGGTACTCCTCGCAGTCTCATAGCAAGCAAGGTGGTAAACCCAACGGTTGCTTTCGCCAAAAATGCTTTCAACCAGGTATTGAAAAACGAGATGATAACAAGTGATACGACCAGTCCGATGACGGCCAACAAGCCAATAATAATCCATTCAATCATAATTAAGTAATTTATCCGTATTTATAGACACTAATTCAGTCCATGCAAAATCAATCGATCCGAACTCTCAGACAAAAGTTTTCAATGGAAATAACTTTCACAGATATTCCCTTTTGAATCAATCCGTCCTCTGATACTGCATCAAATATTTCCTCGTCAACTTGGATTCGCCCTTCAGGATGCAGGTCGGTAAGCGTTTTTCCAGTTTTTCCCAATACTTCAGAAGTAGCTACTTCCTTATTGCTTCCGCCTTCGATTGCTCTGTCCATAAATAGCCGCTTTCCCAAAGGGCTTTTGGACAGCCATTTAAACTCAATAAAAACTAAAATCAATGCACCAAGCCCCCCCAGTAGGAAAGTGAGAGAAGGAGCAAACCAGCCACCAAATTCAACTTGAGCAAGGTAGGCAGCGAAAAATAAACCCAGGAAACCAAGAACTCCCAAAACACCACCTGGTACAATTGCCTCAAGTCCGATAAGGAGATAGCAAAGGCATAAGACTCCAATTACTTCAATCATGTATCTATCAATTTGACCACTAATTCGAATTCAGATTTTTTGACAACTTCAATTTTCTCACCTTTGGCTATTTTACCTAAGTTCGAGCGTGCATCATAGCGAACACCATCAATTTCTATTTGGCCACCTGGATACAATTCTGAAATAGATTTACCCTGCTTGCCAATCAATTTATTGGTAACTTCCTGACTCTGCAGATTATCTTTCAATGCCCCGTCACTTCCAAGAGTCGTGGCAAGGACAAGTTTTTTCCACATAGGTGTTTTGGGTAAAAACTTAGATACTAGCAGACCAAATAAAAATACCAGACCTAATGTCTGTAACATCTCCCATAAAGGGGGGCGAATAACTTCCATACTCCATTCAAAATCAGGAGTTGGCCACACATCCACCATGGCCCAAAAAATACTGCCCATCATCAGAGCAATTCCCAAAACTCCGGGAATCACCAAACCTGGTGCCAAGAAGATTTCCACCAGAACGAGACAAGCACCCAAAAGAAAAACCAGCAATTCTTCCTGTCCGGCCATGCCTGCCACATATTTTGACCCGAAAAAGACAAGTAAAAGAATAATTCCAACGACCCCAAAAATACCAAAACCTGGGGTTTTGAATTCCACAAATATACAAACCAAACCGATACTTAGTATCAAAGGTGCTATACCATTAAGCCATAGTCCCATTTCTTCCGCCCAATTAATCTCCATTTTTCTGATCTCCCACTGGCCCGAACCATATCTTTCATCCATTATCTCTTCGACTGATTCATAAACTCCAAACCCTAATAACGGGGCAGGGGGGGTACCATATTCGAGGCAAGCTTCCTGCCCGGTAAGCGTAAGCAATTCTCCGGGTTTTTTGATAAGACTGCCTGAAGCTGTTTTTAGAGGCTCGCCTTCGATAATCAGGCTTTCATTGGCATCCATCATAGCAGCCATAACCTGTGAGCGGTAACGATAATCCCCTGCATAATTTCGTATTTTGGCTTTCAAGTAAGAATTAATCTTCCTCTTCATAGACGAATCAATATTCGCGCCTCCGCCGCTTACCGCTTCGGCCGCTCCAATCTGTGATTTAGGCGAAAAGGCAATTTCACTGGTTGCGATCGCAATATATGCTCCCGCGGAAATCGCTTCATCGTTCACATAAGTGATTATCTTCCCATCGAACTTTTCAAGGTTTTCGATGATTTCTTCCATGATTTCCAATGTAACCCCAAGCTCCCCTCCTGGTGTGTCCATGTCCAGAATAACCAACTCTGCTTTTTCCCGGATGGCGTCTTTTAATCCACGTCGTAAAATATCAAGAATTGGTGGGCCAATTTGATCCCGTATCGGGATCTGATACGCAACTATAATATCATCCTCTCCCTCATAAAGAGAAGAGGGCGAAGAAGAATTTGTATCAGTGGTATTTTCTTCAGCACACAGAAAACCGCAGAAGAGAAAACAAATTGATAGAAGATTTAATAATTTGGGTAACATAGAAAGGACATATGCAATTTTGTTTGATTAATGTATTTGCGCAAACAGGAAAGAATAGACAATTGAAATACATGGAGAAAATTAGCTATCAGGATCAGGAAATTAGAAGATGGGATGTGGGTCCATCCACCTTTCTTGCTTCACCCGAACAGGGCGCATTGCTCATGAATTGGCACCTAAACATGGGAGATGGTTCGGTTAGAGATGTCATCCATTGGCCGGAAGCCCTTGGCGACACTGGCATTCGCAATATTCATGGAGGTATTCCGATTCTTTTCCCTTTTGCAGGAAGATGTGTTCAGGACGGCGAGCAAGATAAATGGTCTCCGTCATCTGGTGCCTCAGTCAACATGCCAATGCATGGCTTTGCTAAGGATGCTGATTTCTCTATCCGTTCGATTGATCAGTCTGGGTTCGAGGCAGAACTCATACAAAGAGATAATGAATACTATCCCTATGACTATACTTTCACCGTTATTTATCATTTCCTTGAATTATCTCTTCAGATTAGTCTTGTTTTAGAAAATGAAGGGAGAACTCCTATCCCTTGGTCTGCTGGTCTGCACCCCTATTTTCAGGTACCCTGGCGAAAAGATTTAGCTCTTTCAGACCACACTTTAAAGATTCCCGCCAAGACTGTCTATCAATACGAACAAGAGGGTAATCTGACGAAAAAAGTACCATCATCTAATGGCTCATATCGCCTAGATGCACCAGATCTGATCAATAATATTTTTAACCAAACGACTGAGCCCTCTGCCGAAATAAGTTTGGGTAATGGAGAAGAAACGATTCGAATTTCCGAAGTTGGGGGAGCACAAGTTGGATCTCGTCTAACCTTTGTAACATGGACTAATCCTGATAGCCCCTATTATTGCGTAGAACCATGGATGTCTCCACCTAATTCACCAGCGAACGAAACCACACGTTTGGTCGCCCCCTCCGCGAGGGATGAATTTACGATCGAAATAGAACTGGCTTAACCTTCAATTTCAAAGCTTCAAGGCAAGGCGGCATGGACTCCGTCCCAAAAGTTTATTCTTTGTTCGATACTTTTTTCTGCCTGTTGTACGATTTCGTTTTCTATCTCCGGATCCCCTGCAGACATATTTTCTAATAATTTGAGTGCCATCGGTCCGTGATGATCACCGTCGAGTTCTGCGTGTCTGTGTAAATAATAACGAAAAACAGGCACTTCATCAGTTCCTAATTTTGACTGATCAAGAATCCTTTGAAACATCAAGGGCACAATACTTTCCCGTCCGATAGCGAAAGAGGATGCAATTTCATGAGACTTACCCTTGTCGATCAGATCGAAAGTATGCTTCATGAATTTCAAGGAAGGTTCTGGAATCTTGCTGGAATCGAAAGCTGCATGAATACCATTGCACGATACCTCCTCCACAAATTCTGTGATCACACTTGTCGATGCACCCACTTCCGACATTGCATCTAGATAAATTTGAAAATGACTTGTGTAAGTTATTTCATTTCCACTTCCAAATGCCTGATCGGATTCCTCCTCCATCACAATCTCATTGATAAACCGGACAAGGTTTCCATTAGGATTAGGAATCCATGGTGACCCACTGGGTACCAAATCGACTTGTAGTTTTTTAAGCAGAGACATGAAATCCCATACCGCAAAAACATGATGTTCCATGAAGATTTTGAGTTCGTCTATTGAATTGATCCTATCAAAAATAGGATGGGTTTCGAGTTTTTGCTTAAGGGGTAATAATGAATCAAAGTTCATAACTCTCACACTATTCTAAAATGGACATCTGCCAAGATTAGATAAGAGAAACTCAGTGGCACTCCCGCTGGGAGTCGAACCCAGATCTTCGGTTCCGGAGACCAATGTTCTATCCATTGAACTACAGGAGCATTCAAATTTATAAAATATGGAAAGCAAGATTCGGTCAAATCGATTACTGAGTTGAATCTCTTTCTAGATTTAAGTTCCTAGTCAAGTAGCCAACTTTATTCAGGCTAAACTTTTACTAAAAATGGTTGACAAAGATCCCTTATTGAGATTGAGTCTCAATATCACTGAGATTGAGTCTCAGTCTCAGTACCCTATACAAACACAAACTATACATGAAAAAAATAACTCGTAAACACGGAGTTGCGTTATTGGCTATTGCCTTGGCCAACTTCAATCTAAGTGCTCAAGATGGTGGTGGTGCTACCTCCGAGCTTAATCCATTAAATGTCGTTGGCTCGAAAGCTGAAGCTCCTACCTTGTCTTCAAGTTTTAAAACCAATTTATCGGTCGAAGATTCACCCAAAAGTTTATCTATAATTTCTGCAAACCAAATAAAAGCTCAGGGCTTAAATAGTGTAGGTGATATTATTGATTACACGCCTGGAGTAACAAACTCACAAGGAGAAGGTCATCGAGATGCCGCGGTCATTCGTGGTATGCGAACAACACAGGACTTTTACCGTGATGGAGTTCGTGACGATGTACAATATTATCGTCCTTTGTACAATGTAGAACAGGTTGAAATCATCCGCGGACCGGATGCACTTCTTTCAGGTTTTGGTGGAGCTTATGGAATCATCAATCGTGTGTCCAAGAAAGGAGTTGTCGGAGAAGATTTCACAAACTTAAGTGGAAGTGTTGATACTTTCGGCGAAACGAATGTTCAACTCGACAAAAATATGCAACTTAATGAGAAAACAGCTCTACGAGTAAATATTTTTGGCGAGAACCTCAGTAACCACAGAGATTTCTACTATGGTGACGCATTTGGTGTAAACCCAACATTGATGTATGATCTGGGCGACGGAAGTTCCTTAAGCGTTTCTTATGAGTACCTTGATCAAGAGCGTTTTATTGATCGTGGTATTCCATCAGGTTCCGATAATAAACCGGTTGAATCACTTAAAGATATTGTTTTTGGAGATCCTACAGAAAATTTTTCCACGCATGAAGCACACATACTCCGTGCAATTTATGAACATCAATTAACAGATGCACTATCTGGTCGTCTTGCTGCTAGTCACAGCAACCATGACAAATTATATCAAAACTTCTATGTTCCAGATACTTGGGGAAGTGCAAAAACTAATGGTTATGATGCTGCTAATGGAACCGTTGCACTTGATGGGTATGTTGACACAACCAAAAGGTCCACTTCGATTTTATCCTATGATTTAGCTGGGGATTTCGAAATTGCAGGCATGACTCACAGTATTAGTTTTGGAGCAGAATATCTTGATACAGACAATGATAATGACCGGTATCATGCGAATTGGATTCGTTCTGGTACTAATGTTAATTCATTTAGTGATTACGATACTGACATTTTCAAAATTTCAGAATTATCAAACCTTACTGGTGGTGTTGGTACAGCAATATACACAGGAAATCCTGCTGATGGAAACACAACCACAAACCATTACACGGGACCAAATCGCAAAAGGAACGACATGACATTTGCTGATATTAAAGTTCTTTCGTTCTATCTCAATGATGAGATATCATTGACTGATTCGCTTGACTTGATATTAGGTGCGCGTTTTGATAATATGGATATAGATGTATCAGGTACTTCTCAAGGATCCGATTCTGATGACACAATATCTCCTAGAATCGGATTGGTATTCGATTTAACAGAGCAAGCCTCAGTTTATGCTAGTTACAGTGAAACTTTTGCTCCTAGAGCAGGTGATCAGTATGCAAAACTGCAGGATGCGAACGATTCCCGTTTTGACCCCGATAGTTTTGAAAATCTTGAGTTTGGTTTGAGATATAATCTCCCCATGGGACTTACATTCAGTGCTTCCTACTTCGAGATTGAAGCAAACAGACCAGAAGAAGATGGAAGTACTGGCGGAAGTTACCTCCAAAAATCGGACACTACTGGTTTTGAATTACAGTTAATAGGTTCAGTGACTGACCAATGGTTTGTGAGTGCAGGCTATACAAGTTTAGATGCTAAAAATACTAGCGGTGTAAGACTCAGGGAAGCACCAGAAAATGTATTTTCCATATGGAATAACTATTCTGTTTCCGATCGTCTTGCTTTAAATCTCGGAATAATTTATCAAGATGAAAGTAAGACCAAGGATAGTGCTACATCTTCAATCTTGCCAGATTACACTCGCATTGATGTAGGAGCCAATTACGCTATTTCTGACAACACCGTCGTTGGATTAAACATCGAGAACCTTACGGACGAGCTTTATTTCCCACATTCTCACAGCACACACCAAGCATCAGTTGGTGCACCTATTAACGCAATGCTAAGCATTACAAGTTCTTTCTAAGACTGTACTTAGTAATATAAAAATTTAAGACCTAGTTTGTTTGTTTCAGGTTATCCGAAAAGCGTAAAATAACTTGTTTTTAAGTAGAAAGTGGGGGCAACACTATCTACATAGGTCTTAGGGACCCTACCGTACGAGTCAATATGGTAGGGTCCTTTTTACTTTAAGGGTCTAGGTTGACACAAGCCAAAAGATTACCCATAATTATAGAACTTTTGCTCGGTAGCTCAGTGGCAGAGCAGGTGACTGTTAATCACTTGGTCGCTGGTTCGAATCCAGCCCGAGCA
>NZEN01000020.1 GCA_002689665.1 Opitutia bacterium
TTAGCAAAATTCGGATCTTGCAGGTTAGGATGAGACAGCAGAATGCTCCCCGACAGACACTGTTTTGTTTGGTATCTTCCAGTTAAATTCACAAATGATGTCTACACTTTTCAAACGGAGAGAAAAATATGCAAGCAAAACTGAAAGAAAATTTACTTACTTTAAGAATTTAGAAGTAAGTAAGATAATCATAGAAGGTTTCCGCAGCTTTACGCTTCGACTACCTCTTCAGAAGCAACCTCTTTTTTGGATTTAGAATGGGTCTTGGGTTTACTTTCCTCTGCCATAATGATTTCACCTGGCGACTCCGGGGGAGCTGTTGCTTCTGCGTCTCCCCATTGCTCTTCGTAAAGAGCTTTTAGATGAGTGAAAACTTCGATAATTGATTCATCCTCTTCGATTTCAAAGAGTTTTAAAATAAGTTCCTTATTGTTGTTGAGTTGTAAACGCTTCCCAAGTGTCTCCATACCCCGATAACTATTAATAACTTCACGGGCTTCTTCCTGCTTAGCCAGTATTCTTTTTGCTTCTCTATATGTAATATTCATCCTTTTTCCCTCGTGTTTTGTATGTTTACTTTTTGGGAAAAGCTAAGGGGCATCCAAACCACTGCGTGTTCCCATAAGATTAGTAGATAGGAGATATGTGGAAAACGTTCGATAAAAAAGCAAAAAATGTGAATATGTTATTAACTGAATCGAAGGAAATGCAAAACAACTGGACCTAATTAATGGACTGATTCCTCCATAACCACACGGCTCAGAACCAGTAATTTAGAGCTAATTTGTATATTCATCGCCTTGGCTTTTTTAAGATTAACTCCTAGTTTCAAACGGTTGTTTTCCTTTCTGAAAGTGAGCACCAAACCCTTTCTCATGTATTTGCTAGATTCTCCCATTATCAAAGTGCCTGGAAGATTAGGGTAGTTATCTCTTTTCCAATCACTCAATTCTGAATCAAGCAAAAGGACCACCTTTTTTCCATCTACCCCAATCAGATTTTGAGCTTCCTTCAATGAGGAAACTTGCCTGACTTTTAATTGAGAATTTTTAATCTTAAATTTCGTCGCATCCAGCAAATATTTCAGACGGGCTGCCATGTTATTCTTATCATCTCCAACAATAATAAATTCAACGGGTTTATCTGCTGAAGGCAGATCCCTCTCCTGCCAACGAATGTAATTCAGTGTGTTTACGATAAAAGTGGCTTTCAGATTAGAAAAATGGTTGTTTTCTCCTTGTGCCTCTAGAATCAAAGACTGAACAAAGCTTACGCTTAATAAAGCAAGCAAACAAAGGTGTCTGATAGCTTTACTAGTGGAAAGCATCCTCTTATTTAATCTCAGCAACGATTTCCTCATTCGATCTAGAATTCTTTGCTGATTGATAAAAGAAACCTTCTCTCAATGCGTGTAGGTTCCACATCAAGATCCGTATACATGTTCTCGGGGTGATCGGGATCCAGTAAATCCTGCCCAAAAAGACCGATTTGCCACCCCGCTCCGACCTGCCAAATCATGCCAAGATCCAATCTCAAGTAATCATCAATAGGTAATTCATTATACGCAGATGGTAAAATTCGATCACCGGTGTAATAAAGATTCTGCACAAATTTCAAATCGTCCTTCGCATGAATTACTGATTTGAGGGAAGCCATCGATTCGGGAAAGTCAGTCTCATTCTCGCTCTCGCCTTCCTTTTTGCCCTCTGAATAAGAGTAAGATCCCTGCAACTCCCAGAAATCATTAGGCTTGTAATTAAAGGTTAACTCACCTCCGACTGATGTATAATCAAATGCATTATATATGGGAGGACCACTAAATACCGCATCCTGGGTATCGTAGTAAAACAGAGAAAGTTCCCAAAGAAATTTTTCGCTGGGCGATGAACGCCAACCAATTTCATAGGCGTCCATCACTTCGTCGTCAAGAGTTGGATCCGCGTTAAAAGATTCATTCAACCATTTACTGTCAGTAGGGTACCAAAATCGTGCATAACTAACTTCCGTATGCTTCTCGACAAGAGAGGCC
Source organism: Opitutia bacterium (assembly GCA_002689665.1). Taxonomy (GTDB): domain Bacteria; phylum Verrucomicrobiota; class Verrucomicrobiia; order Opitutales; family Seribacteraceae; genus Seribacter. Next base: position 2,030 of record NZEN01000020.1, read on the forward strand.
TGACGATAAGCCCGCGAATAGGCAGCCCAAAGAAGATTATCCGGATTAACTGAATAGGAGGCACGGACGCCAGGTTGAAAAGTTGTGCCACTAAAATCTCCATCCTCGAATTTGCTTCCAAAAGAGATAAAAAGGTCCTCATTAACCTCGAGTGTATTTTGGACAAAAGCTGAGAATCTCCCGAAATCCTCCGGACCCTTGTAATTCAAAATAGGATATGAATTATAGCCCGGAATTGAAAGACGCGATACAGATGTGGTTGATTCGTAGACATCAAAGTCCCAAGGACTCGTCACCACCTCCGTGACGTCAAATTCCATATATCGGTAACCAAGACCAAATGCCAAATGATTACGATCACCGAGAGGACGGTTACCACGAAACTCCAGATTGTACTCATCCCTCTCCCATTGATGACCAACATGCCCAAGATTGGTTTCATATTTTTCCGCAAAAGCATCAATCGACCATTCAAAATCGTTACCGGTAATACCAGTCAAACGGGTCCTTAAATGACCTGCGTCCTGTGCCAGTTCTTCAAAATTTTGATATCTGGTGACACCCCCTAAAGAATCAAATGGTGAAACTTCGCTCGTGGGCCAATTCGTATTAGCAAGCAAAAGAGACTGAACTGACCCAGGGAAATTCCCTATCGGGATAATGGGTGGAGCACCAGGAGTAAGGCCAAAAGGATTTCCTGGATCGTTGTTAACATAAAAAAGTCGGTAACTCAGATCAAAAATATGCTCGAATTGCCTTGTTGAATATGCACCTGCGACCGTGAGGTCCAAATCCATTCCAAGATTTTTGTCGTAACGGAATCCGATCTTTCGTCCATATCCATCATCCCGTGCGGGCATACCAGATAGCAATTCACTCTCGGCGTATTCCTGATCTCGCACCCATACCCGATAGAACTCACCTTCTCGAATTTTTCCGCCATGGACAAATTCACCAAGGAAAGTGCCAGTACTTTCAATCGCCAACCGGACGGAATTCCCCTGAGTTGATTCGGCTGATTTGGTAGTGACATTAATGACACCGCTCACAGCATTTGTTCCCCAAATTGATGCACCCGGTCCCCGAATAATTTCAGCACGATCAAGAATTGCCAACGGGACTTCCTCTGTGCCCCAGGTAATGGTTCCTCCCATGGGTTGCAGGACTTCCCTCCCATCTACCAACATAAGAAATTTTTCTGTTGGAGAACCACTGAAATTTCTCATGGTTACAAAATCGTCATAAGAGTTACCACGGGTAACAAACATACCACCTACTCCCCTGAAAGAATCAACTAATTGTAAATGCCCTCCATCTAAAACATCATCAGGACGAATTATCGCAATCGAAGCGGGGTTTCGCCAATGTTCCTGGTCATAGCCAAGCACTCCGGAAACGGGTTGATTGGCCAATTCTGACCAGTCCATTTCCAGCAACCGAGACAATTCCCTCTTCTCAAAACTTGAAAGCTCTTCCGCCCATGCAGACGCAAAGGAAAGAAGATAAAACGAAGAACACACAAACAATCCCTTCAAAAATCCGAAAAGAGTTTTTATGTGAGATACTTGAATCATTTTCTTAGTGATAGAGAAGATCTAAAGAGTTACTTTTCGATGATCTTAACTGCACTTTTCAATTCTGCAAGTTTCGAACTTATGCGATTCTTCTTTTCGCCAATTGCTTTTCTTGCAATGAGCATACGCACACGATTTTGGTTGTATTCAAAGGCCACTTGAGCGGGTGAAGACTTCAGAAGTTTTTGACCATGAACGACAAGCACACCCTTTCCTCTTAATACTGAAAGTTGTTCACCAGTCATTCGTGAATTCCTCAGTGAAACAAAGAAGTGATACCCATTAGAAGCTTCTTGTAGGGCTTGTTGATTTTGCGCGTTAGTGAAAGTAAGAATCTCAATATTCTCTTGGGGATTAGATATTTTCATCGCAAAACGAAGAGTTTCACTGAACTTAAAGCGGTCATCTCCATGAACAATAATTCTAAGTTTTGCCCCAGGAACTTTGTTATCCCATTGCACATACTTAGTTAGATGAGTGAGATAGGTTGCCTCCAGTCTGGCTAATTTCCTGGACTGCTCAGCCGATTGTCCAGAAGTAAAGCTTGAACTGATTCCGAACATCAAAACAGCCACAACCAACAATGCAAAATGCTGCATTGCTCGTTGAGCAAAATTTTGAAATCTGGAAATTTTTCGAAGCATTAGAATTTTTTGTAGATCGAAAGGAGAAAGGTTCGTTCAACACGGGCTGGCTCAACATCGATGCCTGGCAACATGGTTTCAACATGGTATGGCTCGAGAAGATCCCGTCCGAAAATACCGATTTCCCACCCATCTCTTGGTTCCCATACGAGGCCAAGATCCAACCGAAGATGTGATGGTATGCTGACGGGATTATAATCGGATGGAATCTGAGTCTCATCTGCATAAAAAAGGCTTTGTATAAATGTCAGGTTATCCGAATATGCAAAACGCGAGGTAAGGTTGGCAGTCTGTTCAGGAAAATCAAAATTCCTCTCTCCTTCGATTTCACCACGGGCCAACGAATACCCACCTCTTAAATTCCATACACTGGAGACATCCCAGTCAATTGATAGTTCACCACCGTACGATTTTGCATCTTTTGCTTCATAGGCATTAACTGAAGTCTGACTTGCAAGAACCGCATTTTTGGTGTCGTAGTAGTAAGAAGAAAGTTCTAAAAGTAAATTCTCACTGGGTCGGCTCCGCCAACCAATTTCATAGGTATCAATTTCCTCACGATCAAGAGATTCATCTCCTTCNAATTGAACATTTGACCAAATTCCTCCTCCAGGCAAAAGTGGGTTTGGAATCCAAACTTTTGCAGGGGTTAAGGTTGTATATCTTTCACGTAAAGATGGCTGTCGATGAGCCTGTGAGTAACCCGCCCACAAAACATTTGAATCGTTGGCCAACCAAGACGCACGAACTCCAGGCTGAAAACCTGTGCCCGCTAAGTCGTTTTCTTCAAATTTAGTACCAATGGATAGTTCAACTGAATCTGTTAAACTTATTGAGTCTTGTAGATAGGCACTGAGACGATCGAACTTGGTGAACTCCTGATCGTAGGAAAGAATCGGTGTCGAGTCGGAGTACGATGAGAGAAGAGCAAGATTCGTTGGATTGCTTAGTAATGAAAGGTTTTTTAAAGAAGGGAAAGCAAAAGGTTCAATGACCTCTGTTGTGACATCCAAATCAGTCCTCCGAGCAGCCAAGCCAAAAGAAAGTCGATGAAAATCTCCCAAGGGTTGGTTAGCATCAAAGCCTAAATCATATTGTGTTTGATCCCAGTCGAACCCAATGTGACCGAGCGAAATTTCTGTATGTTCAACTGCTCCAGTAANTGACCATTCTAGGTCGGAGTCAGTAATACCTTCAAGCTTTGCAACGACATGACCTGAGTCGTTCGTGAGATCTCCGTAGCGTTCATATCTAGTGATTTGTGAGTCTCCAAAGTTGACATCCCCGGATGCAATTGAACTCCAAGAAGACGGAGTTGAGGGTAAGTTGAGAGGTATACCCAAAAATGGTTCGACACCCTGAATGTAACTCAATGGTATAAACTCAGGATATTCAGGAAGTATTGAATTCTGATAAAGTAAGCGTGCAGATAAATCCAATGTATGCTCAAGTCGACGGGTGGCTCCACCACCAGCGATATAAAAATTTAAGTCCGAACTTAATTTCTTATCGAAACGAAATCCGGCTTTTCGCAAGTAACCATCATCCCGAGCGGGCAAACCAGAATCAAGAGTGCCTTCCGCATACTCCTGATCACGAACCCAGAACCGATAGTAGCTATCATCAGAAATTTGTCCTCCGTGGACATAATCACCCATGAACGTACCATTATCCTGAACCAATAAGCGAACCGAGTCTCCCTGTGTATCCGCAGAGTGCTTGGTGACCAGATTGATAACCCCATTAACCGCGTTCGTTCCCCAAATAGAAGCACCAGGACCACGAATGATTTCGATTCTGTCGATAACAGCAACTGGATAATCATCGACTGAATAATTGGCACTGCCAAGCATAAGCTGGGAAACTTCTCTTCCTCCAATTTTACCGAGAAACTTCTGAGGTGAAAAACCACTGAAGTTACGCATCGCAGCGAAATTATCATAGGCCAACCCCCTTGAAACATGCATGCCCGGAACAGCACGCAAGGCTTCCACCGAATTGGCAAAACCATGTTCAGTAATATCCTCCGGTCTGATTATGTGGACCGATGCCGGATTACGCCAATACTCCTGATCATACCCGAGAACTCCCTGAACTGGCTGATCCGCCAGCTTATCCAAGTCTAAATCGAGAAGTCTTTTTAACTCTGCCTTTTCAAAATTGGTTAATTCATCCGCAAAACCAAAAAAGGATGCAAAANATAGCGAAAACGCTACTAAGATCTTCTTTTTTAGATTCAACGAATGGATCAATCCTTGGATTGAAAAAGAGGCAAGAAAAGATGTGCTCTTTTAGGAAACTACATCAATCATAGACTTTAAAATTGTGTTCCATGTCGATGGGTTTTCAAGGGTTGCGTTAGGGAACATACATCCATCCCAGCAAATATGCTTAATCCCACGACTTTCGAAATCTTTGAGCCAGTAATGTGAACAGCGGGTGATATCTAGCTTACCGTTAGGATCGTCTGCCGGACAGTGCTTACCTGTTTTATCGTGTGAACCAGCTCCGTGTACTTGCCCATCATTTTGAGCAACATGGAAATCGATAGTCCATGGGCGAAGCTTGTCAGTCATTTTCTCGTATGCTGGCCAGAATTCTTCCTCCGCATAGCCATCATGTAAAAGGGCATGCTCGGGAGCATTGTAGCCCATGAGGTAGAGATAGGTGTGCGCTAAGTCTGCCTGAAAACCAAGGGCATCCGGCATTCCGACTCCCTCCAAAATATCTAGCATATCTTTCCAACTATGCATGCCAGCCCAGCAGATTTCTCCCTCAGCTGCCAAACGCTCACCATGATCGGCGGCGATTTTGGCGGCTTCCTTAAATGTCGCTACTATGCTAGCAGTATTGGTGCTTGAATCTTCTCTCCATTTCTCAACACCGAATTCTGCGGAATCAATACGGATGACACCTCCCTTACGTGCACCGTGTTCATTGAAGACCTTGGCGATACGGCAAGCCATTTTAACCGCATCAAGAAATTTTCCTTTTTGCTCATCGGTCCCCATCGCTGAGTCTCCGACCGTTCCCGGCCAGACCGGTGCGACTAAGGAACCAATGTCAAACCCTTTGCTAACGATAAGATCAGCAATTGACTTTAGTTCATCATCGCTTGCCTCTGGGTTGGTGTGAGGGAGGAAAAGGAAATAATCAATACCGTCAAACTTACGACCGTTGACCTCCGCAGCTGCGGTNAGATCAAGCATACGCTCCAAACTGATAGGTGGTTCTTGACCGTCGTCATCACCTTTGCCCACAAGACCGGGCCACATTGCATTGTGAAGTTTAAGAGAAGATAAGCTCATGATAGATTAGTAAGGGTTTTGTGTTAAGGGAAAATGTCTAGAATCGAAAATGAAGAGGTTCTGACAAGAAAAAACTTTGTAAATTTTACTCAAACGCTTGCATTAATCATCTATTGTCATCTAGAGTTCAATTTTATTATATCATGAAAATTAAATATCTTACATCCTCTCTACTATTTTTAACTTTTTTTATTTATTCTTCGTGGGCTAAGCCTTCGAGCGGACCAAGTGCAGGAATAGAAGAACTTTTCCCTGGAAAACTCCTTGATTCAGACGGTAAGGAAGTATCCAAAGATGCACTTGCAGGAAAAACAGTAGGAATCTACTTTTCTGCTCATTGGTGTCCCCCTTGCCGTTCTTTCACCCCAAACTTGGTTAAATTCCGCGACAAGAACAAAAAGAACTTTGAAGTGGTTTTTGTAAGCTCTGACCGATCTTCTGATGCTCAAATGGATTACATGAAGGAAGCCGGCATGAAGTGGTATACCCTTCCTCACCGCTCAGCGGAAGCGAATGCTTTAGCCAAGAAATTTGAAGTAAGAGGAATTCCTTCTCTTGTCATAGTATCCGAGGAGGGAAAAACTATTACTAAGAATGGAAGAGGCGATGTTTCAGGAAATCCCAAGGGGGCTCTTAAGAGTTGGCAAAAAAAATCCTAAGCGATTATTTCTTCACCACTACATAAATCACTTTTCATTTTTTATGCGAATACTAGCTACCTGCGGGTAGCTAGTTTTTTTTTGATCACTTTTNTGCCTTTGTTCTGTCAGGCACAAAAACAGTGGGACCGAACNTCATTATGGTTGGAAGAAGGTGAAATCATCGATGTAAAAATTCCTACAGGTTCAAGGCAGGTACGAGTATTGTTCAAGCAAGATGAATCGCAGGAATGGAAGGTTTGGCAAACCAGTCATATTCCTGATGATGCAAATGGTTCGATCTACTTTCGAGTTCCATATGATATGCAAAGAAGTAAAGTTCGATTTGAATGGAATGGATATGACCCTTTGCCCTACTCTTTTTATACCGGTAAAAGTAATTTCAGCACCCGGGCAACTGACCCCGAAAATAGGAATAATTTACTCTACAGAGCTGAAATTGCTGCCTTCAGCACTTCTGAAGACTCCGTAACTGAAGATGACAGCAGTGAAGTCGAAGAATCTGATATCTGGAAAATAGTTGGAGATTATTTGTATTTTTTTAATCAGCGAAGAGGGCTGCAAATTATTGATCTAAGCAATCCTCTAAATCCTGAGGTTAGAGCAAGGCACCGCCTTCCAGCATCAGGTGAGCAGATGTATGTCAGTGATGACGGAGAGTACATTTTCCTTTTTGTAACCCCACCCCATCAAAAATGGCCATACCAATCAAATTTTCGGGTGCTACAATTTAAGGATGAAGAAATCAGTGAAATTTCTGATTTAAAACTTTCCGGATTTTATCGGGAGAGTAGGATGGTGGGAGACACCCTATACATAGTTACCGAAAAAAGGGAAGCAACTGAATGGAAAGGTTGGCATTTTAATTATTCAACTGTTCTCTCATCCTTCGATCTGGAAGATCCTGAAGATATCGAAAAAACAAGTGAAATTTCNACCGCCGGAGCNCCNCAAGTAATCTTTGCCACCAATGANANGCTGGCAGTNGTAACCCGNGATCCTCAAGATTATTANAATAGTCATCTNGTAAGAATTTATGATNTNAGNGATNTTTCGAAAATCCCGCAAGAAATCTCTNTCATTNAACCNGGAGGAANAATCCTNGATAAATTCAANATTCGAATCAGCGGTGATACCTTAACCCTNATCTCTCAAGCCAANCGNAACAGTAATTGGAACAGCCGATACTCCCTGCTGGANAATTTTGATATNAANACAGGCGAACTTTTNGGNTCTNTGGAATTAGCTGAANGGGAAACNCTCTATGCNACNAGATTNGACGGNGATTTNGCNTACATNGTTACNTTCTTGCGGGTCGANCCGCTNTTNATNNTNGATCTNNNGGANCCNTCNAANCCANCNNTTACTTTCTGAATTAATCGTGCCGGGNTGGTCCGAATANCTGGAAGTCNTNGNCAACCAGCTATTTGCAGTNGGAGTCGAAAATANNCAGGTTACCGCATCGCTTTTCGATNTNTCCGACAAAGCAAANCCATTCCTNTCCCAGCGTATNTACATGGGAAATGANAATGAGTANACTTGGAGCGANGCGAATTATNATGAAAAAGCNNTTGGGAAAGTTCCNTCTCACGGNTTGTTTTTCATCCCNTATCAANCTTGGTCNAACGGNAANCAGGAGAATAAATTACAAATCCTCAAGTANAGTAATCAGCTTCTTGANAANGGNGGTNAGATTTCNCANCCGATGNAAGTGAGGAGATCAGTGACNGACAGNACCGGNATCTATCTTTTTTCAATCTCTGGNGAAGAATTGGTNGTGAGTAACATTCTTGATANCAATAACCCNNATGAGGTAANCCGANTGCCTCTATCATGGTCTACNNACAAGNTNCANATAATNGNCGANTACACNCTACAGATCGAAGACTNNAGCACANANGGTNGGGGNTGGGGTTGGAGGTGGGGTTATCNATCCCATGATCAAAATNTAACCCTCCGCCTNACTCCAACGGATGACTTTGATAAACTTATTCATTCTTACAACGCAGGTCCGGGTAGATTATTGGGCAGTTTGGTTGAAAATGATCTCATTCATCTAGCCATTCAAAAGGATGGAAATTTGTCTCTACAGATGCTCGAAGTCGATGATGAAAAGATAATTCCTTTAGCCAATACTGAATCAAATCTACAAAACACTTCTTACAATTCTGAAATGGAAGCTTTCGTCCTTGAAGACAACTTGATCTGCTGGGCTAGCAAAGCAAACACCTATTCCGACTTGATGCCACTTGCCAGAAGATCCGCCCTAATAATCGATCATTGGTACCCATACCCGTACAATTCAACCACAGTAGTTGATGTTCAAGTTTTTGAATATGAAAAAAATTTGATAAATTCATCCATTAATCTCG
>NZEN01000021.1 GCA_002689665.1 Opitutia bacterium
TTGATAGATGAATACCTATTGCAATGAATGAATTCTCTTTGCAAAAAGCCATAGAAACTCGTGGCGAGGCCCGAAAAAAAGGGATGGTATTTGCTCTTACCAATGGGTGTTTTGATATTCTGCACGCGGGGCATGCATTTAGTCTAAACAAAGCATCTGAGCTTGGAGATATGCTCTTTGTTGGACTTAATTCCGACAAGAGTGTAAAGGAAATTAAAGGAAACCAACGCCCAATAAACTCCCAAGATCTCCGTGCCTATTTACTCAATTCCTTAGAAGCTGTTAACGGAGTGTTTATATTTGAAACCCAAAACCTCGCTAAGGAAATCTTACTTCTTGAACCTGATATATATGTAAAGTCGGATGATTACAGTTATGAGACTATAAATGCAGAAGAACGAGAAGCTCTCAGAAAAGTTGGTGCTCAGGTTCAATTTGTACCTCTGATGAAAGACTTATCATCCTCCTTAATCATTGAGAAAATGAAGGGACAATCGATCTAAAACAGTGGATATAGTTATTCTAGGATCAGGTAGGGGCTCAAACGCAAATGCCATACTTAAAGCGTGGAAAGATGGTCAACTCGGAAAGGCACAAGTAAAGGCTGTCATTTCTGATGTTCTAGACGCACCCATTCTTAACATTGCAAAATCTTATCAAGTCCAGGCAAGACCCATAGAAATTAATGCTAATACTGCTAAGATATCCGAGGGAGATACAAACAAACTTATCGAGCTAACGAACGAATTTAAACCCAAACTAATTGTTTTAGCGGGTTTTATGAAAATACTTTCACATAGCTTTATTCAAGAATATGAAAGCCGAATTATCAATATACACCCTAGCCTATTACCAAGTTTTAAAGGCTTAAACGCAATTAAACGAGCATTTGAATGTGGTGTAAAAATATCCGGTTGTACTGTTCATTGGGTTTCTAAAGGTGTCGACGAAGGGAAAATTATCGCACAGCTTCCAGTAAGGGTAATGGATTCGGACACATTGGATAGTTTTACACAAAAAATCCACGCTGCAGAACATTTCTTACTGCCTGAAGTTATTTCTCAGCTTTCGTTTGCTGAGAACTAAAGAGAGAACTTAAAAGCTTTCCAATTTTAATGCTAAAAGTTTCTTCAACTGTAAATCAAAAGTATCTGCTAGAACTCGAGGGAATTCTTTTTGAAGCTGCTCCAAGTCCATGGTCATTAATATTAAATCGAAAAACAAAAATATTAATGCTGGAAGGAATATTCGAAAATAAAGAACAGGCTGAAAAGGAAATTCAAAAGATAAATGAGCTGTTACCTTTGAATATTGATCAAAATAAAATCGGAAATCTTGATGAAAGTTGGGAGAAAGCCTACAAGAACCACTTCCAGCCATGGATTTACAAAGACTTTAAATTTGTTCCTGAATGGGAAAGAAAACCTCTAGATCAAAATACTGGTCTCTCCTGTATTTATATTGATCCAGGAATGGCTTTTGGGACAGGAACTCATGAAACAACAAGATTATGCATAGAGTTAATGGTGGATATTTTTTATCAAAAGAGTTTATCTAAAGATCACTTCCTGGATGTAGGATGTGGGTCTGGAATCCTCAGTATATTGGCACAAATTGTTGGTTTTCAAAATGTCTTAGGCATTGATAATGATGGAAAGGCCATCATCAACTCCGAACACAATTTATCCCTGAATTTCGAATCTTCTAAGATTAATTTTATGAAAAAGTGCATTAATACAATAGAAGAAAATTCCTTTAATTGTATTGTCGCAAATATACAAGCAGATGTACTGATGACACATTCCGATCGGCTCATTCGCTCACTTTACAAAAACGGCAATATGATTCTATCTGGTATTCTAGACTACGAAGTTGATGAAGTAAGCAGAACCTTTCAAAAACAACTGACTACAAATAACTTAGATGCTACAACTCAAACTAGGAAAAAAAACGAGTGGTGTGCACTCCACATAGAATTAAATTAGGTGATTAATTAACCTCGAATTTAAAGGAGAAAATTCGGTTTCAAAAGAAAGAGTAGAATTACCCTCCCAGGTAGGTTAACGCCCGTGGGATAGGAAGTGTATAAAAAGCAAAACGATCAATCCCAAGTTTTTCGATATCTTTCTGCACAGATTCTCTAACAGATTCAACATTGCTGGGTCCTACCGATGTGTAAACAAGGGCCCACTCCTCATTTTGATGCTGCCCATCTTCAGAGTCTTCTGCATCTATCATCACTCCAAAATTTGTACTAACGCCGGGTGCACCGGCTTCAAGAATTGCATCGTAAACTGTTGAATATTGGTCTCTGGGTACTACACAATAAAGTCCAACAAGGTTTTCTAGGTAAGTTGTCTTAAGTGCTTTTGATTTAGATTCATCAGCAGACGAACGCCAGTCCTTGCCTCCTTTTATCTCATCTATTGCGGAGATTATTTGCTCCATATTCGCACCATGGGCTGAAGATGAAATTGTACTGCTAACATTAATTAAGCCCGAAGAAACAGGAATTGAATACATGAATCCACGACCAGGCTCAGTAATTCGACCAGCACGAGCCATCTCTGCAAAAACATCATCCGCTTCAGATTTATCTACAACACACCAAACGAATTCTTTTTCTGGTCCTTTGGTGATTCTAAGAAGAGGAATCTTGTCTCTTACCCCACCACCTTCTCCAAAGGTGACCGTCGGACCAGGTGCACCGTTTTGTAATGCTGCTTTGGCAATATCATCGGCAATACCTTTTTCGCAAATACAGCATATTGCCTCCATCTCAGCCTTGCCCTCAGAAGAGTGTCCATCTTCATCGGAAATATTAGAGGGGAAATTCGATGAGGTATGAGCATCATTGCATCCTATTGTAAACACAGCACCCGCACCCACTTTCTCTAAATTTCCAGCCCTAACAGAGGAATCTATAACTTTATCAATTAAGTTATTGGGCACTAGGGCCTGAAGTAAAATTTGTTCTGGTGCAGGAGGCGGAAACATTTTCTGCAGAAATCCTCCATCATTAAGAATAGAGCCTCTTGCAGATATTTGAAAGACTCCCTTGGCTCCAGCATTCTTTAAGGCTTTAGAAACCTTTACTACAGATTCTTTGGGAAGAATTAAATTAAGAAGAGATACAGATTTTGAAATTTGTAATGTAGTCATTTTATGCGGTCTCCATATCTTCAGTTGAATCTTCTGTCACACTCGGCTTCTTTCGAACTAACAGACCGACGGTTAATACAGTTATGATCGGACCGACGGATGCAAGTGAGAGGACCCCAAATCCATCGATCGCTCCAGTTTTAGCTCCAATCCCTAGCCCCATTGCTAAAACCAATGGTACGGTAATAGGTCCTGTTGTGACACCAGCACTGTCCCATCCAAAATTGACAAAATCCTCACTCGAAATGAAGGTTAGGATTAGAAGCATGGCATATGGCGGAATTAGTAAATACCAAAGTTCCAAATTAAATGCTATTTTGGCAACTCCAGTAGCAATGCCCAAAGCAACACCAGTGGCTACGGCTTGCATAAGCAAATTTTTCTTAAAGGCACCTACCGTAATTTTCTCAACAGTTGAGCCGAGGGCATTCAAGGCTGGTTCAGCCAATGTTGCCCCATATCCAAGAATAAAGCCGAAAAGGATAGCAAGACACTTGCCTGCCGTTGATGATTTGAATATAGGCTCCACAAACCCCTCGCTTTGCCATGGCTGTATGGATGCAAAGCTAGAAACAACATTTCCACCAAGTTGCTCCCCCAATGGCGTTAANCCGAGAGATATTCCAAGATTGAAAAGGCACATTCCAATAACCGCACAAGATATACCGATTATAAGTTCATCCAAGTATTTTGGCTTTTGTCTTAAACCTCCCATAAGAACTAAGAGCAGAATTGAACACAAAGGAACGATGGCCCAAATGGCTCCTTCCAATGCTCCTCTGTCCTGATCAGGTCCGTCAAGCTGGCCGTTTCCTTTGCTATAGTCTATAGCTCCAGCCTCATTGATACTGTAGAAATCTTCTCCAGGATCAAGTATCCCGTTACCATTTTTATCTTCCTCCGGCTTAAATGTGTTGGGGAAGAAATCGAATTTATTAGTGAACGCAGTTGCGATATCTGCATCTTCGTTCCAAACAGAATCTGGAGCTTTGAATCCTTCTCTTACAACATATGTCTTTGCTCCTTGAACTTCTACATTTTCGCGAGAATCTTCATCGCCNGCTGAAACCGCTGTTGGAACAATTTTGCCTTCTGTTATTCTAGTTTTTAAAGCATATCCTTCAGGTAACTTTTGATTGCTCTTTAAGTATTCATCAACTGTCTTTCTTTCCTCTGNAGACATAGACCAAAATAACTCAGTCTCATCAACTCCTTGAGAAGCGGCTTGTCGCTCTTTCGCTACAAGATCACCAAAGGTTTGGAAATCTTTAGGATAATTAGTCCCATAATCACCGGCATTAACATGCCATTCAGCCTTAGATAAAGTTGCTTTGTAGTAATTGTCTCCGTTGAAGAGGTACAGGGCATAGCACATTACTGCTAGAATCGGAAATAATGATGCTAAAGTTACTACACCAAATCCAGTATTGCTTGAACCGCCAGTAGAAACAATACGGCAAACTCCAATTCCTAAGGCAAGAACCAACGGAACAGTAACCGGTCCAGTTGTTACTGCACCACAATCCCATGCCAATCCAAGAACATGCTTAAGGCGATCATCGGAGAATTGCATGTAGAGGGTAATGCAGGACAGAACTATCACACCTGTATAAATAAAAGGTTTGAGTGACCATCCTTTGTAGAAACGTAGAACGCCGAGTAAAACTGCAATTCCAACCCCTACACCGACGCAATTCACAAGCATTCCTGCTCCAGTGTTCAGAATTGTCCAAAGCAAAGGGGCTGCTGTTGGGTCAACACCTGAGCCTGCAGCACGTAAAACACCAATAGCAGGCTCAGCAAAAGTAGCAAAAGCTCCAAGAACAAAACCAAANGCTAGACTAGTCGGAAGACAGGGTAATCCAAGTATTTTTTTCCTNGGTAGAGTGGACCCNAGCGTTTCTCCAAGGGGCATAAGACCTAACCTTAAACCTTCCATAAAAAAAGCAAGTCCGATAATTACGATAATGATTCCGACAGCGATCATCAATGAATAAACGATCGGTAAACCGAGAACCAAAACTTGAAATACGATAAGGTATAAAATGATAAACCATACGCACTGTATCTGTTCTACTACTTTATCTTTCGCAAAAGAGAAAAGAATTGATAGCTTCTGTTGTGCAGTTAATTGCAACCTTTTGGAATCTGATGATTGTTCAGTACTCATATTTTCTGGTGTATAATNAGAAACTTATTCCCTTAAAATTGATTGTTAATAACTCTTATCACAAACTCCAAGAGGAGTTGGCAAGCGTTAAAGATAATTTATTAAGTCCGGAAGTAACATTAATTGGTGTATTCCAAGTAACACCGATCTTTCCTAGCGCAGCACTACCTATTAAATAGTAATCCCCACTTTCAATCTGATTTAATGTACCTGCACCATCAATGTCCGTACGAATTCTCTTACCCTGTCCCAGGTTAATTTCGTTTAGCAAGAGGGTTCTAATTTTTTTCTGAACGCCCGGGTAAAGNAAGGGGTTTTTACGAGAGCGTGCCCACAATTCACTGTAGGAATCTATTTTAGGATAATCGGATAATTGTATTTCGCTCTTAACTAAGAGAACCTCCAAGTCTTTTTTTAAAAGAAAAAATTCTGTGTAAAAAGCTTCCTTACTCTTTCCGTTGATAGAAGTGACGACGGCATCAAATTGAAGACTGGAAGAAGCTGGTGCAGAGGATTGAACAATATTCTCCTCAGTACTTTCCACTGTATTTAATGAAAAGGGAGCGGATAATCTAACTTTAGAATATGGGTTTTTAGATAATTGAAGAACTTTGCTTTCAAGATTTTCTTTTTGCGAGAGTAACTCATTAATTTGGTTCTGTGCAATATTGAGTTTATTCCTGAGATCATTGAATTGATCTTTATCGTATGTCNTGNCTCCTTGCAGTTCATTAATATCGGAGGGTACTCGAGTGTTTTCCCGCTGAAATTCTCTTAAAAATTTAATTTCATCCAAGAGTTCACTATTTAATTCTTTCAGAGTGGCAATCGTAGCGTCTTTCGCCGCATTTTCATTTTCAAACTTGTCAAGAGAAAGCATGGCATCCGAGTCAATGCTACTGCTTGTAAAAGATGACTCCTCAGCGACGGGGGTTGTGTTAGAATCATTTAATATTTTTTCAGTTTCGAAAGCATCNGTCAAATTGACTTCCAAATTTGATACGGTGCCCTCGTAGAACTCAGAAAGTTGATTTTTGTCAAGGTCGGTAGGAATGCTATCTTCGTTACTTANAAGAACTGAAATGTCAGTAAGGTTATTGGGAACAGATAATAAATCGACCACATCTTTCGAGTCACTCTCNATTTCCAACCCGCTTTGATGCAAATCAGAAGGAACAGNATCTTCTGTACACCCCATAAAACAGACTACGAAAAAGGTAACTTTCAATGAGAGATAAAACTGTTGCATAGCTATAAAAGATATTTCTAGCAGGTAGCCTAAAGCGAGTGCAACTTTGTATTTACAATTTTATTTTAACTATATTAACTAAAAGCATGTCTCAATTACCCCTAAAGGAGACTGATTTATTGGAACACGAAAATCGGTTTCTGAAGCAAACTATTGTTTCCTTGCGGGAAGAGTTGGAGCATTCCGGTCATAATCATGANTCCGAAGTTCAAGANATTTTACGAAAGTCAGAGGATGAAAAAACTCTTCTTAGGCATTCAATCAACGAACTAAGAANTTCATTGGATATAAAGATTAATGAATTTAGTGATGAAAAACAAAAATTAGAAATCGCTAATACAAAATCACAAGTTCAATACAAAAANACCATCAATGATCTTAGAACCAAGCTCGAAGAGCAAAAACTGAAAGTTCAAGAAGTTATCCAAAAAGAAAAGAGTTCCTCAAAACTAGAGATTGATGATCTTAAAAGAAATATTTTTACACTCAGAGAAAAGCTTGATGCTGCCGAACAAGAAAAAGAGGAAGTAGCACAGCTTGTTCGTAAAGAATCGAACCAAGAAATTACTCAACTCAGAAATTCATCTCTAAGGCTAAGGGAGTCAATTGACCGAATTACNTTACAGAACGAAGATAANATTCAAAAAATTCACGCCTCAGGTCAAATCGAGACTAACTCACTTCACGAAACCATCTCATCTCTAAGAAATGAACTCGAAGGATCTGAAAATAAAACCTCCATTGCGGTTCAAAAAGCAGTCTCATCAAGTTCTGCTGAAATTAAGTCGCTTCAAACGGCACTTACAATATCAAGAGACAAAATCGAGTTATTAAAGGTAAGAGAAGAAGATCGAATTCAGAAGATTGTCAGTCAAAATCAATCTGAGGTTCAAAGTCTTAAAAAATCAATTGAGACTCTACGAGAAGAGTTAGATAAAGCAGAATCCTCCAAGCAGGATGCAGTTCAGCAAGCACTGAGAAGTTCATCGACTGAAATTAAGCATCTCAAAAACTCNTTGCTTCAAACTCGCAATAAACTGGATGCTGCCAAAGATCACGAAGCAGATGCAGTTCAACGTGCAATTTCAAGTGCNAACTCAGAAATCAAATCCCTGCAAGAATCAACTGCTGAGTTACGAGAAGAACTAGAGAAAGCTAAACTTGATAAGGAAGAGCAGGTACAAATTGCTCGCTCAGAAGGCCAGAATGAAATCAAACAGTTGAAAGAGACTATTTCAACTCTTCGAAATGGCATTGAAGATGTTAAAGTTCGTCACGAATCGACCCTTCAAAAAGTTCAAGCCTCTAGTCAGATCGAGATTCAGTCTTTAAAAAACACTATTTCAGAAATTCGTGTCGAGCTAGAGCAAGCTAAAGCTGAAAAAGACGACGCCGNTCAANGAGCATCTGCTAAATCCCAAAATGAGATCGCACANCTTAAAAAATCTCTCNGCATCTTNAGGGAAAAATTAGATTTCAATCAATCAAGATCAGAGGACCAAATTCAAAAAGTCATCTCTGAGGGAAATCAAAAGTTGGAACAGTTGAAAAAAACCATTTCTAATCTGAGACTACAACTAGAGGGTAAAGACTTAGAGAAACAAGATGAGATTGAGAAAGCCGCCTCCCGTTCGAACCAAGAAATAATCCAATTAAAAAATACCTTGGCTGCTGTGAGAGAACGATTTGATCAGGAAAAAATCAAAGTCGAAGATAAAGTCCAGGCTGTAGAGGCAAGATCTGAGAATGAAATTAATAGTCTGCGTGAAACAGTATCAAATTTACGCACTGAGCTTGAAAATATTCAAAATGAGCAGGAGGTTAAGGTACAAACTGCACTTTCANGCTCTCAAATTGAAATCAATCATTTAAGGTCTTCTTTATCTTCGCTNCGCGAAAAACTAGATCGTGAACAAAGTCGTACTGAACAAAAGATTCAGAAAATAACTGCAACCAGCTTGTTGGAAGTTAAGGATTTTAAGAAAACAATCGAAGATTTACGAGGTGAACTTGAAAAAACAGAGTTAGACAAAGCTGAGCTGGAAGGAAAAATCTCTTCACGATACGCACAGGAAATCAAGTCGCTTCAATTGTCACTGGTACAGGCTAGAGAAAAGTGCGAACAATTTATGATCGAAAAGGAAGAGATCGCTCAATCCGTCACTGCTAGATTTCAAAAGGAAATTACCAATTTAAAAACTAACATTGCTCAAACAAGGGAGAGTCTTGATCAAGCTAACATAGAAAAAACGAATGCCGTNCAACTTGCNGTTTCAAGGGTCAGCACTGAAAATGATGGATTGCGAAAAACTATTTCAGAATTGCGTGAAAAACTTGAGCAAAGCCAACACAAGATTCAAGACGAAGTACAACGATCATTATCAAAATCTTCGCTTGAACTAAATGCACTTCGTAGTACGGTTGCGTCTTTACGAGATGAACTTGAATTACTCGAGATTACAAAACAAGAGGCGGTGCAAAAAGCTATATCTTCACAAAGCCACGAACTAAATCATTTCAAAACCATGGTGAGAGCTCTTAGAAATGAAATAGATCAAAAAGGTAGTCTACACCAAGAAAATTTACAAAAAGAAAAGCAACAAAAGACAATGGAGTTTAAACAGTTGCAGGAAACCATAATCGAACTTCGTTCCAAAATCGAAAATGACAACCGAAGACAAAAAAAATAAAACTTTCAAGAACGCTAAATCCAAAAGAACAGAGCGATTTTCCGATATGTTGCTCCAAGTCACTACTGACTTGGCTAAAACTAAAAGCTTAGATGAAGCACTTGAGACTCTAGTAAAAATAACAACCAGCACGATTGGTGCTGAAAGAGGAACTATATTTTTAAATGATGCTTCTACAGGAGAACTTTATTCCCGAATAGCTCAGGGCAATTTTCGTCGTGAAATCCGAATTCTTAACTCAAAAGGAGTAGCCGGTTGGGTTTTTACTAAAAATCAGGGGGTTATTATTCACGACGCCTACAAAGACGAACGTTTTAACAAGGCAGTTGATGTACGCACTGGGTTCAGAACCAAAAGTATTCTTTGTGCACCTCTGAGAACCATAGCAGGCGAAGAAATTGGCGTCTCTCAAATATTAAACAAGATTGACGGCGAATTTGAGCAAGAAGACTTAGATCTTCTGGAGGCCATGACTGAACAGGCAGCCATCGCTATACAAGGAAACATTATAGTTGAACAAATTGAAGCAGCTAGAAAACAGGAACTCGAATTTTTGGATGTTGTCTCACAAGTTTCCTCAGAACTAGAACTCACTCCCCTACTCCAGAAAATCATTACCACAATCTCAACTATGCTAGATTGTGAAAGAGCAACCCTGTTCATTAATGATGAAAAGACTAATGAGCTCTACACTGAAGTGGGTGAAGGTCTTGATGAAAAATCCGTGATTCGTTTCCCCAACCATTTAGGAATCGCCGGTACGGTTTTTACCTCGGGCAAACCCGTTAATATTCCTCATGCGTACGCAGATTTGAGATTCAATCCTAGCTTTGACAAGCAAACCGGATTCTTTACACGCTCCATCCTCTGTATGCCGGTGCTTAATAAAGAAGGAAAAACAATCGGTGTCAGTCAGGTATTAAACAAAAGAGGAGGTTCATTTAATTCAGAAGACGAAAAAAGGCTGGCTGCATTTACTTCTCAAATATCTATGGGTATTGAAAATGCCAAATTGTTTGATGATGTACAAAACCAGAAAAACTATTCTGAAAGTATCCTCTCAAGCATGCATGACGCAGTACTTACGATAGACGAAAATGGAGTCGTTAAAACTTGTAACACTGCTGGATTAAGAATTCTTCAAATACCAATAATTTCAGAAATCCTTGAGCACCCCATTAAAGATATTTTGGGCGACAAGAACGATTGGCTATTGAACAAGCTTGGAAATGTAGAAGAGGATGAGGATTTCCTAGATGCCGAGATTGCGTTGGAGGGCGAAAAGCTTTCTGTAAATGTTTCTCTACTACCCCTACTGGGTCAAAAGAAGGAAAATCTCGGAACTATGCTTATGATTGAGGATATTAGTTCTGAAAAAAGAATGAAATCAACCATGTCAAGGTACATGGACCCAGAACTCGCCGACCAACTTATGAATGCTGGGGACAGCGATGATATAATGGGAGGTAAGCAAAGCGTTGGAACCGTCTTATTTTCCGATGTTAGAAGTTTCACTACCATAACTGAAGAGCTTGGAGCTCAAGGTACTGTTAAACTACTCAATGAGTATTTTACCATTATGGTCGACTGCATTACGGACGAAGGGGGTATGCTTGATAAGTTTATCGGAGATGCAATGATGTGTATTTTCGGCACTCCGGTTCCCCATGATGACGATCCAGATCGTGCCGTGAGAGCGGCCATTCGAATGATGACTGACCTAAAAGTCTTCAACGACAAAAGATCTACCGAAGGTAAAATGCCCATTGATCATGGGATGGGAATCAATACCGATTCTATTGTTTCAGGAAATATAGGCTCTCCGAAAAGAATGGACTACACCGTTATTGGTGACGGGGTCAATCTAGCAGCGAGGATTGAGAGTGCCTGCAAACAGTATGGTGCTCATATACTTATCAGCGAATATACCTATAAAGCAGTTAAGGCAACCTATCGAACGCGCCAAGTTGACTATGTAATTGTTAAAGGAAAGACAGAGCCGGTTGGTGTTTACGAAGTGCTCGACTTTCATGATGATGCAAGCTACCCAAATCTTG
This sequence comes from Opitutia bacterium, assembly GCA_002689665.1. Lineage (GTDB taxonomy): Bacteria > Verrucomicrobiota > Verrucomicrobiia > Opitutales > Seribacteraceae > Seribacter. The sequence continues at coordinate 11,329 of NZEN01000021.1, forward strand.
TTGAAGCCCTTGGCGTTTTTAATGATGGATATCGCTCTTGGAACGAAGCCAAATGGGATCAGGCCATAAAGTTATTTAAAGATGTTAAAAAAATAAACCCAAACGATAAGGCCGCACAGCTTTATTTGGATCGTTGCGACCATATGAAAAAAAATCCACCTAAAGGTGAATGGGATGGTGTATGGGTAATGACAACCAAGTAAACTCAATATCGTAATGGATGCTAAAGCACACCTAAGCAAAGCGATTGCACTTAACCCTGATTATTCAGAGGCATACTACGAGTTGGGTCTTTTGTTAAAAAAAGATGGAGATCCAGATCAAGCATTGGAGCATTTCCAAAAGGCTGTATCTCTCAGAAACGATTTTGCTGAAGCAGAGTGTGAATTGGCTATTATGCTACAATTCTCCAAGGATTTAGAATCATCCAGAAATCATTTCCTTAATTCCCTTGAAATCAACCCCAACTACGCAAATGCCTACTTTCATTACGGGCTTCTATTAATTGAACTTGAGGATATTGAGGAAGCGAAAAACAATTTTGATAAAGTAACAGAAATTAATCAAAACTATGCACCAGCTTATTTTAATAAAGCAAAGCTCCTAACAAGCCCTGATGATTTTGAGGATGCTAAGAAAAATTACGAGACTGCCATTGATATAGATGAGGGGTATGTTGATGCTCATTATTATCTTGGAAAGTTGTATCTTGGCGGAATCGCAACCGATAAAGAAGGAACAATCATTGATTGTAGGGAAGATGCAAAAGCTGAATTTCATTTTCTAAAGGTTTTAGAAATTGATGATTCACACCCTCGCGCGTATTACAATTTGGCGAAGATAAAATCCGAAGCCGATAAAACTAAGGAAGCAGAAACATTATTAAAAAAGGCAATTTCGCTCGACCCTGAGTACTCGAAGGCACACTTCCTGATTGCTCATGTTTTCGAAGGAACAAAAAGAGCATCCCTAGCCGAAAAACACTTCGAATTATCGATAAAGTTTTTTAAGGAAAACGCAATTGCACACTACAGGCTGGGGGTAATGAAATATCATGATGGAGAATTTGAAAAGTCGCTCACTCATCTCAAAAAGTCGGCAGAAATAAATCCCCAACATGCTGAATCTAACTTCTATATAGCAATGATCTTAAGAAGTGATGAGGATGCATCATTGGCAAAAAAACATTTTTATAAAGCACTAGAATTAAATCCAGAATACTCTTTAGCATATTTTGAATTGGGTAATCATTCCGTGGCAAATGGCGACCTGAATGAAGCTAAATTACATTTTCAAAAAGCATCTGATTTAGATCAAAACTTTGTCCTCGCTTATTTCCATTTAGCAAAAATCCTGACGAATCCTTCAGAATACGATCAGGCGTATCGTAATTATGAAACTGCATTGGAAATTAAGCCTGATCTCTCAGATTGCCATTACTGGTTCGCTAAACTGTTAGCTAGTGGAGAGAAATTAAAAACAGACGGTTCTTTAATAAAAGAACCTGAAATTGATCGAGCGAAAGACCATTTGTCCAAAGCAATTAAGATAAACAAAAAATTTGCGAAAGCATACTTCAAACTAGGTTTATTGCTTGTTCAGGATGGAGAATATATAAATGCGATGAAAAATTTTGAATCAGCAATTACATACAATAAGGATTTTGCTGAGGCTCACTACCAGATTGCTTTACTACTAATGGATGAAAAAGCATCGAAAAAACTTTCTAAGACAAAGCCTAAAAAAGCTAAAAGTTTAAAGTAACCGGTTGCAATCATTCTATTAAGGTGAAGCAAATAGATAATAATGCTATTAAGCACCTTAAACTGTCACTAGAAATAGATTCTGAATATGTTCCTTCATTATTTTTGCTCGCTAAAATTTACATTAATAATGAGCAGTATGAGTTAGCTAAATCGAACTTAGATAAGATTGAGCAAATAGATTGTGAAAACAATGAACTCTTGTTTCTAAATTCCAAGTTAGCTTTTAAAAAAAAGGATTACAAAACAGCTAAGGAGTTTATCGACTCCTGTTTTTCCAAAAAGCATTTTACTAAGGAGGCTCTTCAGCTCGCATTAGATTTAGCAACAATCCTGAAGAGTAATAATGATAAGGTTATGATCCTAGAAAACTGGATCTTACATCATAATCCAGGATACGAAAAGTATCTAGAATTAGCAATGTCTCTAGACCAACCGAATCAATATGAACAAGCCCAATATTATTTCGAGGTAGCAATAGATTTAAAGCCTAAAGATGTAAATACTCTAGTAGAATTTGCTCGATTCCTTTATTTCGCCAAGAAGGAATGCAAAGATGGTTCTATTATATCAAAAGCGGATTTAGCAAAAGCGAAGGATATCCTTTTAGAAGTTCTTAGCATCAAGAAAGACATGAGCGAAGCTCTCTGTCTATTGGGAGAAATTCATTTCCATGAAGGGAATTTTAATAAATCGAAGGAATACCTCAACGCATGTTACGCAAAAAACTACAATAAAAGTAGTTATCTTTTGAAATTGGCCGAGATCGCAAAAATCTCATCGCAACCTGAGAGTCAGGAAAAGTTTCTACTGGAAGCAACTTTAGATTCAGAAACTCGATCCAACGCACTNGCTGAGCTGTTCAAATTAAAGCTNCAAAATAACGATAAAAAAGAAGCATTATCAATCGGGTTCAANGCGATAAAATCCTTACGGAGATTTATTAGGAATGACAGAAAGGAATTAGACTATCATTTGAAAGCCAATAATTTTATTGAATCAAAGCGAATTACCGTAGACTTAAGATCTACATATGAAGTACTATCTGAAATCTATTTTCAATGTTCTGACCTTGTGAAATCAAGGAAGTCTAAAACTCAATGCATAGATTTATCTCTTGATTTTAACCCACTCAATGTCAGAGCGAATTTTCAAAAAGGAATTCTCGTAAAAAAAGATAATTCAACCGAGTCCATTACTTACTTCAAAACCTGTATTGAGAATGATTGGAGTCATTGGCATGCAAGATGGGAATATGTGAAAGCACTAGAAAAAGAAATATCGGAAGAAGAATTAATATCCCACTTGAATACTATCCTAGAATGCAATCCTAATCATGATGAAGCGAAGTCCTACCTAGGAAGACTGGGTTCTTCTAATTCGAGATGAAAACAAAGGAAGTGAAACAACATACAGTCCGCCAAGTGTGAGTAGAAAAATACATGTCTCTCGCAAAAGAACTGAAACTGAAATACATACGCTAATAAGAATTATAACTCGCCTAGTTTTCGATAAATTAAACTTAATTGATTTCAAACTTGGAGTAGGAATAGTAGAAATCATCAAAACTGAAACCAATAAAGTCCAAGCAAGAACACTTAAAGTTAAGAGCTCAGTACCTATTGTGAATCCAAATCTCTGGCTAAGTATATTGAGCCCTAGAGGCATAAGTAGCAGATAAGCACCGGCAGGTGCAGGTACGCCGTAAAAAAAGGTCCCTTTATTTTGAAAGTCACTCTTCTTTTGGATACTTACATTAAAACGAGCGAGTCGAAAAATATTACAGACAGCAAAAGTTAAAAAAGGCACCCAAAGCCAACCTCGACTATTCGTGGTAAGTTGCTCCCCTCCCATCTCGATCAGCCAAAGATAGACAATTAAGGAAGGTGCAACTCCAAAAGTCACAGCATCAGATAGACTATCTAATTGTGCACCAAAGTTCGATGATGCATCCAAAAGCCTTGCAAGAAGCCCATCTAGCCCATCAAGACAACAGGATATCAATACTGCGACAATTGCCATCTGGTAATTTCCTTCAATACTTAGGCGAATGGCTGTAAGACCTGAACAAATACTTATAGTTGTAAAAATATTAGGAAGAAGTTTTACAACTGTATTTATATTGTTATTACTCACGATGTTGTAGTCATGCAAATTGTAAGGATTCAAATATTACATATATTGATTTTTTCATCAACATGGTTTTGTTCATGCAAACAATGGGATCCTGATAAACAATATGAGAATGATATTATTCTAAAGAGACAAGCTTTGGTTCTACAAGAAGAGCAATCCAACACTGCTAAACAAATAGAAATTAAAAATTTCGTGGATTACCTCGGTAAGCTTACCGCCAAAGACGGTGAATTTCTTACTTGGTCTAATACGCAAGTAATACCATTCAAAATTACTGCAGTTGCTACCCTGAATCAAGAAACTTGGGAAACTCGGGAGTACGACTTTGAAAGCCTAATTAATGCTCGCTACGGTTACCAAAGTGAAATTTCAAAATTTTATGCAACAAATAGGTTTCCCGAAAGCATGAGCATAATTACTAATGGTAAACGCATTATAAGTCCAATCATCAATTAATTTTATCTTTTTCCATAGTTAGGATTACCTTTTGGAGTGAGCCTTCTCTTACCAAAGCGGGTGTAATTTGTATAAGTTTCCAACCCTTTAACGATTCATTATTCAAAACTTCCTCTATCATTTTACTCATTTTTGTAGAGGTATCATCGCCTTTCACCTTTAAACCAGGGACCTTTACGACAATAGACTGATAAACTACTGGCATCTAAAAAATTAGGTGTCCTCAGTGGGAGAGTAGTATTTTGAATAGTACTTATACCTATAATAACCATAACCATAGTATCCCGAATAATAATAACCTGTGGCTTTCTTGGATGGTAAATCATTAAGTATAACCCCTAAAATATTTGCTCCCGTGGCTTTAAGGTCTCCAATGAGCCTTTTAACAACTTGCCTAGATACTTTTCCATATCTTGTTACGAAAAGGACTTCGTCAGTCTTACGAGCTAACGCAATCGAGTCGGGAAATAAACCAGCGGGGGGACTATCAAAAATAACCACATCAGCCAGCTTTTTGAGGCAGGTAAGTAAAAGCTCAAATTCTTTTTTCTCGATAATTTCGGTAGCTGCTCTTGTTTTACCTCCAGAAGGTAATAAAAAAAGATTAGGATGTATACTGCACAATACTTTTTTAAGTTTATCCGTAACCTCTTCCTCTGTAGCATTCGGGGTATTCAATATTGTCATAACCCCTTCATCATTGCTTTCATCACAAAAGTTATGGAGACCAGGTCTTCTTAAATCAAAGTCAATAAGAATAGTTTTGCTTCCGTGATTGGCACAAGTGTGTGCAAAATTTGCCGATATTAAGCTTTTACCTTCACTCGGAATTGCGGAGGTTACTAGAATCGATTTTGAACCTGTGACATGCGAGTTCATCTGTATCTTCCCGTACATAGATCTAAACGATTCCGTGAGGCTATCATCCAAATCATCTCCTACGATTTTTGGGCGGCGCAACTCGTCAATCTCAGAAATCTTTTGAATACCAGTTAGTAAATCCTCCCCAACAAATGTCTCAATATCCCAGGGTGATTTAATCCGATTATCTATNACTTCAAGAGCTATTGGTATTACAAGGAAAATTCCAACGAAAATTAGCACGCCTTGTTGTTTTATTTTGTTATAATCCGGGCTATATGGACTTNCTGGTGTGAATGCCAACTGATCTTTTTGTAAGGGGTCATCTTGTTCAGAAGGTAGGGCTGCCTCAATCCGAACATCATCTAAACGTTTTCTAATTATATCAGTACTTGAACGAACGACAGCGAGTGTCCTTTCTGCTTTTGATATTGCTTCCTCAATATGGCCAAGTCTCCTTGATTCGGTCTGCACTTTGTCCATGGCACCCATGAACTCCCGTTCCTGAGCATCCAATTGTATGTGTCGATCACGCAAGTCTTCAATAGCCAAAGTTACTTCTTTTCTAAGCAATTCTTGCACTTCTTGGACCTGCCGGGCGTTCTCAATCATTTTCGGATGATTAGGGCCATACCCTGTGCCAGTTTCGACATAGGTCTTTCTCTGTAATTCATGCTCAAGCAATTCTTGTCTTAAAGAAGGAATGCTTCCAAAGCCTTCAATTACATCAATTTCAAAATACTGCTTGATCTGAGCTATGTTCGATTCAACATCAACACCTGTATTGGTTGAATCTATTGAAGATTCTTTATTCGAGGAAATACGTTTTCGAATATCGAGAATTTGCCTTAGGATTGAATTTATCTGAATTTGATCGAGTTTTGATGCTGTAATCTTAGCTTGAAATTGGCTTTTCTTGGAGGAATTAATCTTCTTTGCATCTTCTATGAAGGGAATGTCATTCGATTCTTTTATGTCTGATATTTCTTTGAGAATCCTGTCCTCCTCCATCAAACTCTTATCCAAAAGTAGCTCAAGGATACCTTTTGCAGTTTGAACCTGCTCAGTCTTTTTAATACTGTTTAATTTGTCGTATTCCTTTTGAACAAGATCAGCAATGATCATAGCTCCCTTACCAGTACGGCTTTGTGAATTTATTTTAAATCTAGGTCTTCCTTCAGAAGGCGAAGATACTGAAACATTATAGGTTACAATGTTCTGAATCTTCATCGGAGTTCCATCGCTTAAATAAGGTGCAAGCAATTCTGTTTTGTAATCAGAATTTTCATTAATTCTAGCGATCACATTCATTCTCAATTCTTGACTGTTCAAACCGTCTAGATGCTTGGATATTAACCCGTTCACTTGTTGATCCCGATCAACTTTTTGTAAGTTAAGGATTTTAGGAGGTGGTATTAAAACAAAAGATGAACTGCTTTGATACATCTCTGGAACCTGTAACTCTTTGTAAACATAGGCCAATGAAAAAGGTAAGGCTAGGGTAACGGCAAGTAACCATCTATCCCTTAAGATAAGTAAAAACTCACTGACAGTTTTATTTTTCTTGGACTTAGGCGAATAGTCTCCGTAATTAGAATTTTCCTCAAGATCCACTAGAAGAGCCTTTCTGGTACATTAATTTGATCTTCTGGGTAGATCCAGAACTTGTCGTTTCGATTTTGCATGGAGCCTCTTGAAAGCGATTCAACATCAACCTCAAATGTCTTTGGTTCTGCTTTTCCGCCTTGAGAATAATAGGTTCTAGTTACGAATACTTTATTTTTTCTGGCTATATCAGTAAACCCACCAGACATTGAAATAAGTTCAACTATATTCATTGCTTCAACCTCAGGAGGAAGTGCAAAAGGACCTTTCTTATTCACAGCACCAGATAAATAAACAAAGCGTTTTGAATATTCTGTTATCGAAACATTGACAATAGGATTCAGAAAAATTCCCTTCAATATATACTCCTCCTTGATTAAGGATTCTAATCTCTTAGCAGAAAGATTTATAGCCTTAAAGTCGCCCACATAAGATAAACGAATAACCCCGTCATTTGGCACTGTCTGCCGAATACTACAATCTGGCTCTTTTATAATAGATATGCTTAACTTATCTCCAGGTCTAATCCGATATCCGTTTTCTTCTTTAAGAGTAGCAGAAGTAGCCTGTATTAACTTTTGGCCTTGAAGAAAGCAAGAAAACGAAAGGAGGGAGATGATAAGGAACCACTTCATAAAGGTTAAAATCTTCCAGATGCATAAATTTCTAATGTATGCCTGTCATAATTCTCATCCTTGTTATTAATTAAAGAAAAGTTGTAAGCAGAGCCTACCATGATTGTGTCGCTCCAATTATAATCTACACCAATACCTAATCCTATTTGATCGAGTTCTGATGTATCGCCATTGGTCAAAGTATAATCAATAATCGAATAGTTAGTGCTCGCAAAGCCTCTGAATCTATCGGTGAGCTTGTGATTTACGCGTACTCCAAGGTTTGTGCTAAATGTAGAACTTCCTTGGGCCGAGGGTGAAAATTGTCTGTTAATAAAGTAAGATGTTGAGGTTTTAGAATTATGTGTCCAACTAAGATCAAGTGAAGAAACAAGGTTATCAGAAGTGCCCAGATTAGCACTATCATAATCAATCCAAGAGTAACCCAAGCTCATTTTNCCNGAAAGTTTGGANGAATACTCNCCATTCAATCCAACACTGATCGCATGGCTATGTGAATCTGCNGCATTTGTNGAAGAATCATCCGAGATGGAAAGTGTACTCGTGTAATCTGTAAATATGTCTAGTTTATCTGAGTATATATAAAATGCCCTTAATGATAATGGTAAGGTAGTTAAATCATTGTAGGAATTTCTAACAGCACCGCTTTGGNAATCCTTAAATGAAAAGCTAGTTCCTGCACCAACTCCAAACTTTGCACTGTGGTTATAGCGAACATTCAAATTAGTCGTGAAATATGTATAAGAGACTAAATCCTGCTCCACGATACTGGTGTCTACATGTTGTCCAAGATCAAAAGTNGCATCAAATCTAATTTTAGCGTTAGTTGATAATCTCTTCTTCAAAGACTCATCAAAATCTAAACTCAAAGTTGTTACCGGTACGACATAACTTTTATCTGAGTTTTTAATATATCTAGTCAAAGAAACTCCAGCGGAACCTGAAATGTTGAGCAGGTAAATCTTTTTAGAGAAATGAAGAGACGGAGAAAAGTTTATGATGAAATCATCTTTACTTTCAATCTCATTATTCGAAGGTGCAGATCCAACCGCACTTTGATAAACTGCATCAGAAACTCCATATAAGTTTGAATCATAAGTTAGACTAGCACGAGCTCCAATATCTAGTTCTCTAATGATTTCAAAAGGGTTCGCAACGGCACTTGTCGAAAATAGTATGCTCAATAATAGCAAATGGGCNATNGTACATGTTTTCATGTTNTCATTGCAAAGATGACNAATTTTATGTCAATAGCAATTTACTTATGAGTTGGAGGATCGTTATTCTAATAGCATATTTTTGTTCATTTGGCTGGCTCAACAACAGCCAATTCCTCGCAAAGTATGACGATTTCATCTTTTTTNCNGGNTTGGCAATCCTCTTGAGTTTCATTCAAGTAATTTCAAGAAGTGATTTAGCAAAANTATCCCTCATTNGTTTATNTNTNANNGGNCTATANTTTGTTTTTTCAAGNAATCCTTACTTAGATCANAAAATTTACCNAATNATTAGTACCCTGAANTCAGAAAGGGTGAANTTATTAAGCGATAATACTGCAAAATCATACTACAATAAAATNCAAGATGAAATAGATCAGAGTTNTACTAATAATCAGAATATTAGTTTCTCTATGACGATAGAAATTGACCGAATATTAAGCAAAACAGAAATGATGGCATCAAGAATAATTAATTATGCTATGCATCAGAACTCAAACTCCATANTTTATTCTTCANTAAACTTCGGNNATAACTTTTATCAAAACCTTAAATTATCTTTCTTTACTATATTACTACCCTTTTCATTTGGAATAATTGTGCTGAAACTGAAATTGATAAAACCAACATTTTGGGCCTTAACCGCATCAACTGGAATATTGGTTTTACTTGGTTTGTATTACCGCTTCCAGTATCTTCAAGGTAACACTTCTGCAGGTAGTGAAATTCTTGGTCTTTGGCAGGCGCCTGAGCCAAGAATTTCATTTGCAAGCTTTACATACAAAAACCATTGGAGTGCGTATGTAATTCTTGTTTTATCAGTATGCCTATGCCTGTTCCTCCAAATTCTCAAAACTAGAGTATTTGCTTTTTTCAGATGCAAAAAATCGGTTTTACTTCTCGTTTTTACCATAATTTCGGTTCTGTCAGTTTTCTATTCTTCTTCTAATTCTGGTTTAATATTTGTCTTCTTATTTTTGTTATCATCGATCCTTTTATTCTCATTAAAAAAAATAAGTTTAAAACTCATTACGCCATTCGTTTTAATAAGCATCGTTTTAGCCTCGCTATCTTTAACAAAATCGGTGTTTCTCGATCGGATAAAAGATTTGTTTTCTGGAGATTCCTTTAGACTAAATCTTTGGAGCGACATCATAAATCAAATACAATTAAAAACATTTTGGGGGTACGGTTTAGATTCATACAAAACAATCAATGGAATCTTCCAATCTACTGAGATAACGAGTGCAAGAGTTCAAAACTTACAGGGTGCTCACCAACAATACATCCCAATAACCATTCATGCCCATACTGATTTTCTACAAATATTGTCAGAAATCGGATTCATAGGATCTAGTTTAATCATTTTCCCGATAATTTTTGGAGTTGTTAGTTGGATTTTTACAAAACAAAGCACTAAGAGTAATTTTACAGCAATATCTCTTAACATTATTTTATTATATTCTATTGTTGATTTTCCATTTAGAAATATTGCAGTTTCCTCAATGTTTGTATTTTTACTCTCCATCAACGCTCTACCAGAAAAGTGCAAAAGAGGTCTTTATTTGTAAGGATTCATCTTGCAGAAAGCGTACTTTTGAGGAATTCTTNGGNTAGATGCCCCTGTCTAAATTTCTAATTTCAGTTTCTCAGTATTTNCTGATTTCAATCTTATGCATAGCTAAAGAATATGATACTTTGATTGAAACATCTCTGCTTGTGAATTTGGATANCNCGGTCGAAAATTCAAATCGTAGATATTCAACTTCATATCAACAATTCGGNAANGAGAATTTGATNANTGATGAGCTANANGCNGCNTNCTTATCACCAAANCCAGATNTNTNCTCNTCNCTGGAATTAGTTTANANCACATTGGACGNNNATTCNTTNTTTGATGCCTTCGACCACACGCTNAGNTATTCCATAGATTTAAAAAACAATGGTTCTTATGGGGATCCCGAATCTTCTTCTTCGNTACTTAAGGATAATTTAAATATTGCTATAAATGCCTGCATTAAAAGAGCTGAAGATTTAAATATCGATGTTCGTACGATTGCCGAAAATATATCTTCAAGAACTATTGAAAATTTTATTGTTAATCCTAAAGGTGTTTCTAATTGGNCTNGTTCAACTCCAGAATGGCTAGAGACACTTGCTGAGATTNTNACAACCTCCTCNTTGAACTCCTTTACAACACAAAATCAGGANACTNTNATTNCNTTGTNTTCCGAGGTATTTACTGATTCCGTTCTNGATCTTTACAANTTGGATTCTANCAATCCAAATTTCCATTCAACGNNNCTCTACCCTGGCATTGAAACAGTNTCAAATGATCCTAGTGNAGCTAATGAGGTAATGCTTTTCGGAGGGGATACGCCAGGTTTTTACAANTTTGACCCGANTAAAACAAAAATTATCGCATCTAGTACAGCGGGNNTTGTAAAGGTAGCAGCAAAACAGGCAATTGTATCCTCAAATATTGACAAAGTTGCCTCCGATAACCTGTTTATGGGTGCTCTTGATTCAATTACAAAATCTTACTTTCAATTTATAAATGAGCTTGAAGGTGACCACTCCNTATTCACCTATGAAATAACCAAAGCATTTTCATTAGGTGCATCCAACGCAGCCNTAACTTCTGCNTTAGAAAACAGCAACACTAGCGAAANTATAACAATTGANAGTTTTATAGAGTTTTCCTCATCTCAAATTGGTAAAACTGTTTCTATAAATTCGTTAAATTCNCCGGNTGCATCNATATTAAACCTAGCCGAATCTTGTGCAATAGGNAACGCACTAGGTATTCAGTTATCGATAATGCTGAGCAATGAAGATAACTTGGAAGAATCCTTTGCTGGGGTAAACAGGGACACTTATGCTAGACTATCTTCTAAAGGAATTGCTCGGGGTACAATTGAGTCGGTTTCAATTAGTATTGATGATTTCGTCGCGAATGCTGACAAAGAAGCAGATTTGCTTGTTAGCGAAGTAGCCAGTCACACGGCTAAGGGATCAGTTTTTGGAAATACAACCCTTGGTATTTATAATCCTCCTCCTAATGAGTTTCTCTCCATTATAAACAATGCTGCTCAGGGTGCTGCCGAAGGCTCAACCAATGTATTAGCTCTAAATAATGTTGATAAATCTCAAGGAGCTACTGAAGATGTAGTTGTACAAGTAGCAANAGCTTCTGCACACGGGTCTGCTCTTGCTGCTACATTTGGAGTTGCAGCACTCGATAATGCCAGGCCAGATACCATTTCATACGACAGAAAGACTATAGCCGCCGTTGAATCAGCATCGTTTGGGTCAGCTTTTGGTGCTATAACAGGAGCTATTAATAACGGTGTTCCTGATACTGTAGTCATTAAACAAGCATCCAAACAAGGGNCCACTGAGGGTGCACTGATAGGTGCTGGCCTTGGAACCAAGCACGACGAAAACTTTTTTAACGCTGAAAATAAATCCTACCTCGATGCAGANTTAAATTCTAAACTNAACATCATAAAAGTCGTTGGAGAATCATCTAGCAATGCAGCTGTTTCTGCGAATACCAGTCGTGCCACTAAGACAATTCGTACCAACTCNAAAAACATGATCATGTTAATGAGAAAATTCAATATTAATCCACGTACAACAAACCCCACCGGAATCTACCAAAAAAGACAATCTGATATTAACTTTGGTTCAGAATTTCCCATTAAAGAAAAATTTCGTGCGGCTTCTCCAATTTAAATAAAAATTAGATTATACTTAAAACTAAACAAATGTCAGAAATAGAAAATTCTAACATCGGACTCATTGGTCTTGCTGTCATGGGTCANAACCTTGCTCTCAATATCGCNGACCACGGCTTTAAAATTTCGGTTTACAACCGTACATATGAAAAGACATCAAAATTTCTTGAAGCGAATCCTGATGTAGAAAATCTTTCCGGCTGCAAGGAATTGAAAGATTTTGTAGTATCACTGCAAAAGCCAAGAAAAATCATCATTATGGTGCAAGCTGGTAAAGCTACTGATGCAGTGATTGATTCTCTAATCCCACTTCTCGACCATGGCGACATCGTCATTGATGGAGGTAACGCCAAATGGACAGATACCATAGAGCGTGAGAAAAAACTGAACCAAAAAAACCTACTGTTTGTTGGATCCGGAGTAAGTGGCGGCGAAGAAGGTGCAAGATTTGGCCCATCTCTTATGCCTGGTTGCTCAATTGATGCCTGGAATGCAATCAAGGATATTTGGCTTTCCATTTCAGCTAAAGTTGACCCTGAAAATGGTAAACCTATTGAAGGGGCAACTCCTGGAAACCCGGTTAGTGGAGGAGTTCCATGTGCTTCTTACATCGGCTCGGACGGTGCTGGTCATTATGTAAAAATGGTTCATAATGGCATTGAGTACGGAGATATGCAGATGATATGCGAGGCTTATCATATCCTTTCCGCTATCGGTGGTATTGAATCAAAAGAGATTGGAGAAATTTTTGAAAATTGGAATAATGGTATCCTTGATTCTTTTCTTGTCGAAATTACTGCAGATATTCTAAAACAAGAAGATCCAAAAACTGGTAAACCTTTTGTAGATATTGTTCTGGATGCTGCAGGTCAGAAAGGGACTGGCAAGTGGACATCTGTCAATGCACTGGATATGGGAGTACCTGCACCGACGGTAGCAGAAGCAGTTTTTGCTCGGTGCTTGAGTGCTGTTAAGGAAGAAAGAGTCCATGCGGCTAAATCTCTTGCAAATAGTGATAAATCAATTGCAACTGAAAATCGAACTGAGCTAATCGAAGCGGTCAGAGATGCCCTGTATTGTTCTAAAATCTGCTCCTATGCTCAAGGATTTCAATTGATGCGAGAAGCACAAGAAGAGTATAATTGGAATTTGAATTTTGGAGAAATTGCTCAGATTTGGAGGGGTGGATGTATCATTCGTGCTGCTTTTCTTCAAAAGATAACCGAAGCCTACGAAAAGGAGTCCAATCTACCCAACCTACTTTTGGATAACTATTTTAGTGATTGCATACAAATGTATCAATCTAACTGGCGAAAGGTTGTTTGTCTGGCGACTAATAATGGTATTCCTATTCCTACCTTTTCATCAGCCTTATCCTACTTTGACGGATACCGATCTGCTCGCTTGCCACAAAATCTTCTACAAGCTCAACGTGACTACTTTGGTGCACATACCTATGAAAGAGTAGATTCTGAAAGAGGTAAATTTTATCATTTAGATTGGTTACATCCAGAACGACCTGAAATTGAAGCTTAATCGCTAGGAAGGTTCAAATATTTACGAAATATTTTTTTGACTGATTCATAATCGTGTTCTCTATCCTTAGAAACGATTATGTAATCGAAACTATGAGCAAGAGTTAACTCTTGTTTTGCAGTTTCAAGCCTTGTTTCAATATCAGATTTTGCATCAGTTGCCCTCATCGTAAGTCTTTTTTTTAAGACCTCTAAACTCTCGGGTTTCAAAAAAATTGTAATCATTTTACCCTCGAAATTCTTATGCTTGTATATTTCCTTACCTAAGCTACCTGCCCCTTTGACATCTATGTTGATTAAAATATTCTGTTTGTTTTCAATTTTTTCAAAAACAGTTTTTTTGCGAGTTCCATAATAATTTCCGTGGATTACTTCATTCTCAAGAAAGGCTTCATTTTCTAAAAGTTCATGGAATTCTTGAACACTTGTAAAAAAGTAATCCTCGCCCTCTTTCTCACCCTCTCGAGGCCTTCTTGTTGTAGTAGTTACAACCCGGCTTAGTTTAGAACCAAACTCATTAAGTAGGCGGTCACAAATAGTCGTCTTACCAACGCCAGCTGGTCCGGAAATAACCAGAATAGTAGACATCCTAGAGCGTAAATGACACTGCCAACAATATGAGTCCAATAGCAGAAAAACTAAGCGCAATTAACTTCACCATGTAGTCGTTTTTATCTAGCCAAATAAAAAAATCTCTAAACCTAAAGGGCCACGCACCAAAATACAATGCGGCAACAATGATGGCATAAGTTATTGTTACCAATAAAAGTCTACCGGGAGAATCTTGTAACCACGCCGAATCCAAAACCTCACGAGAGTAAAATAAGCAAATAATGGATAATGACCGAACGGCTAAAAAATCTTTAACAAGGGCAAACGAACCGAAATATATAAATACAGCAACAAAACCAATAATCAGTTTATAATTACCAAAATCCGCCTCCGACAGATTTTGTACATAACGAAAAAGGAACCAGCCTAGTGAAATGGTCATAAAAAAGACTGCGATTCTATTTGACCTAGCAAAAGTAAGCATTGCTGAACATAAGCTTGGCTGTTTTAGCCACGACAGAACTCCGACTGTTGTGAGCATCAGGGATGTTAAAATTGAAAATTGAAATAAATTCATAATCTTGGCTTAGACTAAGGAACCTTTCAGAATTGTGCTAGAAGCTTCATTGATTTGAACATGAACCATTTGCCCAATCAAATCTCTCTCGGCTTCAAAAATTACCTTTCGATAACATCTTGTTCTTCCCATTAGATCTCCCCTACCCTTCCGGGCTTGTGTCTCAACAAGAACTTCCATGGTTTTGTTAATTTTTTTCAAATTTGATTCCTCAGATTGTCTGGCTAATAATGCCAAAAGTTTTTGATTTCTTTCCTCTTTGATTTCCTGAGGAATTTTATCAGGAAATTGTGCGGCAGGTGTCCCGGATCTCTCACTATACTTAAAGATAAAAGCCATTTCAAAGGCAGCTTCTTTAAATGCTGAAATAGTATCATCGAATTCCGCTTCTGTTTCACCCGGATATCCAACAATTACATCAGTACTAATCCTCATGTTTTGGTTTACAGACCGCAGTGAAGAGACCAGTTGTAGGAATTTCTCCCTGGTGTATGGTCTATTCATTGATTTGAGCATTCTATTTGAGCCGCTTTGCATAGGGAGGTGAGCGTAATCGCAAATCTTAGGCAACACTCCATATGCTTCGATTAAATCAGGACCAAACGAAGTGGGGTGAGGTGAAGTAAAACGAATTCTTTCGATCCCTTCAATTTTGTGAATTTTATTCAAAAGTTGTACGAAAGGTGATTTCCCCCCAACTCTTATAAAAACCCCCCTTCCATACGCATTAACAATTTGACCTAAAAGCGTAACTTCCCGAACTCCGCGGTCTCGTAGAACCTTAATCTCATCGCATATTTCTTCCATATCGCGATATCTCTCACTGCCTCTGGTTTTGGGTACAATGCAAAACGAGCAGTTCATGTTACATCCCTGCATTATGGAAACAAACGCAGAAACTTGATTAAGATCAGAACTTACATGTTGATTAATTTTATGCTGAGAGCCCTCCTCTTCCTCGAGGTCAATTACACTAGGAAAATCACCATTAGCATTTTTAGTTGAAATTTCGTTTAAATATTCAGAAACCCTGTGAAATTTTTGGGTTCCAACAATTAAGTTTACTCCCTGGACCTCCTTGAGAAGATCTTTTCCACGATTTTGAGCCATACATCCAAGAATTCCAAGGGTTACCTGTTGATTCTTTTTTCTTTTAGAAAGTAAATTGTTCGCTTTTCCTATGGCTTTTTTCTCGGCTTGTTCCCTTACGCTACATGTGTTCAATAAAACAATATCTGCACCTGACTCGTTATTTACCAATTCGTAACCGTTTTGAACAAGATCATGAGCAACAAGCTCGGAATCTCTTTCGTTCATTTGGCAACCATAGGTTTTAATAAACACCCTCTTCATGACCAACTGTTTCTAAAGTATTGCCTAGAGTGGTCAATGTTGAAGGTATTGAGCTACTTCCATCAAGTCGCTAATTATTTGTACGGAATATCCAGATAACTGATTATTCGAGTTATGTCCTTGGCTAAACAAAAGCACTGAGCATCCTATTTCATTAGCTACTTCAAGGTCATGTATAGTATCACCAACAAGCAAAATTTCTTCAGGTCGTAAGTTAGAATCAGTAATAAACTTTTTGCCTAGTTCTATCTTTCCTTCAGCTTTAATATTATCTGTACCGAAAACTTGATAAAAAAAAGATTCTAACTTGAAGTGATCAACATATAATTCCACATCTGATTGATTGCCGGCACTTAAAATCGATTGTTTCAAACCGAGTTTTTGGATCATTTTTAAAATCGGCAAGACCCCCGTCTGTAAGTTGCATTCCTTCCATTTCAGTCGATATTCCGAAATAAAGCATAATGACACCTCATCAAACTTTTTACCACTCGAGGGGAGATAAATTCTTTTGTAAAAGTCTGATACAGGGAATGAAAAGTTATTTCGATAATATTCAATTGAAATCGACGGTTGGTCGTGGAGAAATAAAATATTGTTTAATATGTCAACACACAATGAGGCATCATTAATCAAGGTACCATTCCAGTCCCATACGATTTCCTTAATTTTCAAGAAGTCAGAAGTAAATAAAGTTTAAATTCGTTTTGTGATTAAAAAAATTACAAAACAGCTTGAAAGGAAGCGTAAACCTAACAATCTAATGGTACTAATAATGGCTAAGCAAAGTAAAAACAATTCTACAAGTACAGGAACGAACGCAGATTTAGATCTAGCAGTACAGGGTATTAATAAGAAGTTTGGGGACGGTGCTCTCATGAGATTGGGCGATGCAACTAAGATGAATGTATCGGTTATATCTACGGGATCCTTGGCTATTGATCTGGCACTTGGTGCCGGTGGGCTTCCAAGAGGTAGAATTGTCGAAATTTATGGACCTGAATCCTCTGGAAAAACAACTTTCTGCCTGAGTGTAATTGCGGAAGCACAAAGAAATGGTGGGAATGCTGTTTTTGTAGATGTGGAACACGCCCTAGACCCTAGGTA
Organism: Opitutia bacterium; assembly: GCA_002689665.1. GTDB lineage: Bacteria > Verrucomicrobiota > Verrucomicrobiia > Opitutales > Seribacteraceae > Seribacter. Next base: position 28,866 of record NZEN01000021.1, read on the forward strand.
TGCCAAAACCGTTGGTGTTGATTTAGATAATTTGATGGTTTCGCAACCTGAGAGCGGAGAAGACGCACTTAATATAACAGAAACACTTATAAGATCAGGGGCAATCGATGTTATAGTTTTGGACTCAGTCGCAGCACTGGTATCCCGGCAAGAATTAGACGGCCAAATGGGCGATACAACAGTTGGTTTACAAGCAAGAATGATGAGTCAGGCAATGAGGAGACTGACAGCCGCCATCGCCAAAACCAATTGTGTTTGCATTTTCACAAATCAAATCCGTGAAAAAATAGGGGTGATGTTTGGAAGTCCTGAAACAACTCCTGGTGGAAGAGCACTAAAATTTTTCTGTTCAATACGCATGGATATAAGAAGAATTGGTCAGATTAAAGAGGCAAATGGAACCGTAACCGGTTCAAGAACGAGATTAAAGGTTGTAAAAAACAAGATAGCCCCTCCATTTACAGCTTGTGAATTTGATATTATGTATGATGAGGGAATTTCACGAACTGGTTCTATAATTGACCTTGGAATTGAACACAAAATTCTTGCTAAGAAAGGAGCATGGATATCGTTTGAGGGTAATTTGGTTGGACAGGGCCGTGAAGCAGCTAAGCAGGCAATAGCAGAAGATGATGCACTCATGAAGACAATAACGGATGCTATAATGGAAAAAGTGGAAGTTACTGTTGGAGCCGTATTGGCACAAAACAAAGAGGATGATTCTGACTAAAGTAAGGTCATTCCAAAAGCGGCAATGACTGAGACTATCGTCGCACTTGCGACACCTAATTCCCAATCCGCATTAGGAATAATTCGAGTTAGTGGAAGGATGGTACTTGAATTGTGCGAAAAATCATGTGGACTCCCCTACCCTACCCCAAGGCGTGCACATTTGACGAAATATACTTCACTAGAGCAAAATATACTAGATCAGGTAATCATGGTATATTATGAAAAAGGAAGATCATTTACAGGTGAAAATTGCATGGAACTTACTTGCCATGGAAACCCAATTGTATTGGAAGAAATTTTAAATGATCTTATTAACCGTGGATGTAGACTGGCAAACCCTGGAGAATTTACTTACCGAGCATTTCAAAACGGAAAAATAGATTTAACACAAGCAGAAGCAATTGCGGATTTAATAGGTGCCAAAAACAAAAAAGCACTAACTTTGGCTAATAAAAACCTTGAAGGAAACCTATCAAAGAAAATAGAAGAGCTACAAACTACAATACTAAAGCAACATTCTGATATAGAAGCATTTATCGATTTCCCTGAAGATGATTTGGGTGAAGAAAAAACCAAACAAATTATTACCAACCTTCAAGAAATTTGTTTAGAGTTATCAAGACTTATTGAAGTCGGAAAAAAAACCGCTATTTTCAACCGCAAACTAAGAGTTGTTCTCGTCGGGCCACCAAATGCTGGAAAGAGTTCTATTTTCAATAAGATTATAGGATTAGATCGAGCTATAATAGATCAGGAACCAGGAACGACAAGAGACTTTATAGATTACAATATCAATCTCGGAAAAGTAAATATCCAGTTATATGATACAGCAGGAATCAGAGAAACTAATCAAGAGATTGAAAGGCAAGGTATAGATAGGACCTATGAATTGATCAAAGATGCCGATCTTATTCTTGTAGTTGTGGATAGATCCCTCCCCTACCCCAGCATCATTGACCATGGGATTAAGAATGGCATTAAAAATAAGAATTCAATTTTAGTATTAAACAAATCAGATTTACAAAATAAAATAAACATTACAGGCAGTTATTTGGAAAAGGTTCCGAAAACAGAAATTTCAATAACAAAAGAAAAATCTATACAAGACCTAACTAACCAGATAACAAGTTGTTTACTCGAAGATTCATTAGTCGATAATGAATTCAATTTATCTGTGAATCTCAGGCAATCTAATGCACTCAGTAAAGCATTAATCTATATCCAAAATGCTATTCAGAACATTAAGACAGAAGAAACGATTGAATTTGCGATACCAGATTTAAAGGAATCAATTTCACTCTTAGGAGAGATAGTCGGCAATAAGGATAACGAGGATATGTTAGATCTTTTATTTTCGAACTTCTGTATTGGCAAATGAGCATTGGAAATTCAAAAAAGGACCCCTATGATGTTATCGTTTGTGGTGCTGGTCATGCTGGATGTGAGGCTGCTCTTGCCGCAGCTCGAAATGGAGCTAAAACACTAATCCTGACTGGCAATCTAGATACAATAGCTCAAATGAGCTGTAATCCAGCTATTGGGGGTCAAGCGAAGGGCCAAATTGTAAGGGAAATAGATGCTCTGGGGGGCGAAATGGCATTAAATACAGACTTCTCTGCTATCCAATTCAAACTACTTAATACATCCAAAGGCCCAGCTGTTCAAGCTCCCAGGGCACAATGTGATAAAAAAAAATATCAACTCAGGATGAAACATGTTCTTGAACAGTGTAATAATCTTGAAATTTTTCAATCACTAGTCACTGGTCTTATTGTAAATAATGGTAAATGTATCGGAATTAAAACATCCCTTGATTTAGAGATTTACGGAAAGACCGTTATTGTTACAACAGGAACTTTTTTGCGTGCACTTATGCATGTTGGCGAAAACAAATCTGAAGGTGGCAGACTGGGAGATCACACAGCAAAAGGTCTTTCTGCAGATTTCCAAAAAAATGGAATCGAATTAGGTAGATTTAAAACAGGGACACCACCCAGAATTCTTGGAAATACAATTGATTTTAATAAAACCGAAAAGCAGTTCGGCGACAAAACTCCTGTTAAATTTGCCTTCTACGATACCAGGTCAGAAGAAGAGAAGTTCCATGTAGAACATAGTAATAGGTTCCACATGGAACAAAATGATAGTCTTCATCAAATTGAGTGCGAAGTAACTAAGACTACAAGTGCTACAGCAAATATCATTAATGATAATCTCCACAAGTCACCACTCTACAAGGGAGATATTTCTGGAACTGGACCTCGCTATTGCCCAAGCATAGAAGATAAAATTGTAAAGTTTGGCGAAAAGGATGGTCACAGAATCTATTTAGAACCTGAAGGAATAAATACCGATGAGTGGTATATTAATGGTTTTTCTACTAGTCTACCATTTGATGTTCAACTCCAAGCCTTAAAAACAATTCCTGGACTTGAAAGTGCCCAAATAATACGACCAGCTTATGCGGTTGAGTATGATTATGCTTTTCCTACACAGCTTTCCCTGACTTTAGAATCCAATAAACTTGAATCACTTTTCTTCGCAGGCCAAATAAATGGCACATCAGGCTATGAAGAAGCTGCTGCACAAGGCTTAATTGCTGGAATTAACGCTTCACTCAAGGCATGTGATCGACCTCCAATGATCATAGGTCGAGATATTGGGTATATAGGAGTATTAATTGATGATTTAACATCCAAGGGAGTTACTGAACCGTATCGTATGTTTACAAGTAGAGCTGAATTCAGACTCCTCTTTAATCATGGTAGCTCCGAATTACGATATAGTCATTTTCATGAAAATCATGATCTCATATCTCAGAGTCGAAAAACAAATATTAAAGCTAAAATAGCAATTATATCCGATTGGATAAATGTTTTGAACACGACACGAGCTGATTCAAATAAAACTTTCGGTGATTTATTACGATCAGCAAATGATGTCGAATTTCCTGATGAATTCAATTCGCTGTCTTCGGAAATTCGAAATGAAGTTTTATACAGAGTAAAATATGAAGGTTATTTAAAAAGAGAACTTTTAAAAATAGAGAAGTCTAAAACCAGTGATAGAATCAAGATACCAAAGAGCTTTTCCTATGATGGAATTCCTGGTCTACGCAAAGAATCTATAGAAAAATTAAACTGCATATCCCCCGACACTCTTGGGCATGCTTCAAGAATTCCTGGGGTAAATCCTTCCGATATAGAAATACTATCGATTATGATTAAAAATCATCTCAATTCTAATTAATGTCAGAAATCCAGAATAAGCTTCAAATAGAAAAAAATATAAGAAAGAGTAGGGTAGGGGTTTGGTTCAAAAATATTTTAAGACCGTCTTTAGAAGCCAACAAAAATAGTTGTATTAATTTTGAAATTGGCTGCGGTCATGGGCACTGGCTTACTTCATATGCTCAAGAAAATCCTTCTCAGAATTTTGTTGGTATTGACTTAATTACCAAAAGAATCGAAAAGGCTTCTTCAAAGGTTGTAAAACGAAAACTAAGCAATGTTTGCTTCTGCAAAGCAGACGCGAATGAGTTTCTAGAGTTTTGTGATATTAATTTATCCAATATTTATATCATGTACCCTGATCCATGGCCAAAAAAAAGGCATTTTAAAAGAAGACTCATTCAATTGCCCTTTTTGGATCAACTAGCCCAAAAGACTCAATTGGGCGGGAAACTTTATTTTATGACTGATCATGTTGATTACTTTGATTGGTCATGTTCAATGATTTCAGAATCTATTCATTGGAATTTCACGGAAGAAAAGTGGCCACATCAAGAACGGAGTTATTTTCAAAACATTCTTCCTACCAATAAGTTTTTTTGTGCATTAAGATCATAAGCTAGGCTTATAGTAATCGTTTGAGCGATTTTGGTTTGAATTTAGCATTATTAAACTTTCTTTTTCTGACTCTTGAATATTGACCTCTGCTAATATTTCTTTATGAGTAAAGCTAATGGCTAAAAAGGCATTTGCTCTCATTCTTTTTTCTCTCTCTCCCACAGTTTACGGCGCTGCGGGTGGTGTCAGTTTGACCGCAGAAGTTGCCTTTATGATAGGTGATTTACCTGTCACCAACTCAATGATAACTAGTTGGGTTATTTCCCTGTTAATCATTCTAGTAATCAGGACATTATCCGGAAAAACTTCTTTAATTCCAAGTAGAGGACAATTATTTGTTGAATCAATCGTCGGTAGTATTCGTGTTATACTAGAACCAATTGTTGGAAAAAAAGTTTTCTTCGCATCCTTTTGGCTTCTCAGTGGGCTATTTATTTTCATTTTGATCAATAATTGGAGTGGTTTACTTCCTGGAGTTGGTACTATCGGCTCCGGTTACTATGATGAAAACAACCATTTTGTCATCGAAAGCTCGTTCATCAGACCTGGCAATGCGGACTTGAATATGACATTTGCTTTAGCTGCAGTCGCGAATCTATGTTGGTTGTACTTTATTTTTAAATTTGAAGGTCTTAAAAATATTGTCATTCATATCTTCGGAAATAAGGCTGACAAAAAAGAGGTTGGTCTTCTTGTCTTTATCGGTTTGATTCCTCTTTTCTTTGCTGTAGGGCTTATTGAGATTGTTTCTATACTTTTCCGACCTGTATCCCTAACATTTCGTCTGTTCGGGAATGTTTTCGGCGGAGAGAGTCTCCTTCACAGTATGTTTTACCTAGTTCCTGAACTCGCATGGATTCTTCCGTTACCCTTTTATTTTATGGAGGTGTTAATTGGGTTTGTACAAGCCTTAGTTTTCATGCTTTTAATTGCCGTTTACATCGGCCTTATGTGTAATCATGGAGACGAACATCATTAATCTTTTGGAACGGGACTATGCCCGTGCGTAGACGTTCTCAACTAAAACATTAAACCTTAATAAATTATGATAGAAGTACTCGCACAAGCCACAGAGCAAGTTTCTCAAGCCGCCTCTCAACCAGAGGGAATTACCGGAAGTATACAAGGGGCCCTAGGTTGCCTAGGTGCAGCCATAGGCGTTGGTATTGTCGGGATGAAGGGCGTAGAAGCTGTTGGAAGGAATCCTGATGCCTCCGGAGCAATTTTGGTTCAATCCATTATCGGTATGGCACTTGCCGAAGCTGTTGCTTTCTACTCCTTATTCTTGGGCTAAACAACTTACTTTTAAATGATCGCGTTAGCCAGCCTTACAGACACCGCAGACAAGATTGTCACAAATTTCGGTGTTGATTGGCCGATGTTTATTGCCCAGTCGGTCAATTTCACGCTAGTCGCATTGGCTATTTGGTTTTTCGCCTTCAAAAAGATTTTGTCTACAATCAAGGAACGTGAAAAACAAATAGCTGACTCGTTAAAAAATGCTGACAGAATAAAACTTGAACTAGAGGAAACCCAATTAAAGCAGAAAGAGACGCTCAATGAAGCATCCCTGGAGGCGAAAAAGACTGTTAACAAAGCTCAAGAGCAGGCTAAGTCTCTCCTAGAGGCACAGAAAGAGGAAGCCCGCTTGGAGGCAGAGGCTATAATTGCCAAGGCTAAGTCAGCCATGGAGTTGGAAAGACAAAATGTGCTAAAAGATGCTCGCGAAGAAATTGCTTCACTTGTCGTCCTTGCAACTTCCAAGGTTTTAGACCGAGAACTTAACGACGACGAGAGGAAAAGGTTTACTCAGCAGGCAGAGAACTATGTCCAGCAGCAATAAAGTTTTAAAGGTTGCTCAACTCCTTCTCAATCAGTCAATCGGTGAAAAAGGCCGCATTGACTCGGAAAAAGTTTCTGCAATCTTAAACGAGTTGCGGGAGAATCCTCCTTCTAATCATGTCGAAATTCTTAGGCGTTTTGGTTTTCTTGTTAGGCGTCACATGTCCTCATATCAAGTAAACCTTGAATTCAAAGGTGGTGATGGTTCTGAAATCACCAATAGCCTTTGTAAAAAGAACCTCATTGACGAAAATGCAAACGATGTACAGGCAGTTGATTGCCCATCATTAATTGCAGGATTTAGAGTTAAAATTGGAGATGATGTCTACGAAGACTCTATTGCCAACCGTCTTAATAATGTCCGCAAAGCACTCTTATAACATTCAAAAATAATAAATGAATTCAATCACTGATCTGATCCGTAAGGAGATAGAAACTCTATCTGTTGACGCAAGTCGCTCCAATGTTGGTAAGGTTACCATGCTCGCTGATGGAGTTGCCCGAGTCGAGGGCTTATCCAAAGTTATGTATAACGAAATGGTGGAATTCCCTAATGATGTTTTAGGAATTGCCTTAAACTTGGAAGAAGATTCGGTTGGCTGCGTTTTGTTGGGAGATACGAGTTCTCTAAAAGAAGGGGATGACGCCAAGACAACAGGAAAACTTCTTTCCGTTCCCGTTGGTATGGAACTTTTAGGGCGAGTAGTTGATGCTGCTGGTCGTCCCATTGATGGCAAAGGCCCAATTGAAGCTAAAGAAGAATATTCCGTCGAAAGAATTGCACCTGGTATCATACCACGTAAATCAGTAGATCAACCCCTTCAGACCGGCATCATGGCGGTTGATTCGATGATCCCGATAGGTCGCGGACAACGCGAATTAATCATCGGCGACCGTTCAACTGGGAAGACTACTATTGCTATCGATACGATCATCAACCAAGCCAAGATTAATAAACAAGGTGAGCAATCCGGAAATAAAGACTTTCGGCCAGTGTACTGTATTTATGTCGCAGTAGGGCAGAAAAACTCCAATGTTGCCCGTACCATTAAAATTCTGGAAGAAACTGGAGCAATGGAGTATGTCACTATCGTTTCTGCACCAGCTGCTGACAATCCTGCCAACCAATATCTTGCACCCTACGCAGGATGTGCGATGGGGGAGTGGTTCATGGAAAACGGTCGTGATGCACTTATTGTTTATGATGATCTTTCAAAACATGCAGTTGCCTACCGCCAAATCTCTCTGATTCTTAAACGCCCATCTGGTCGTGAAGCTTATCCTGGTGACGTCTTTTATCTTCACTCCCGCCTCTTGGAGAGATCCGCTCGTCTGAATGAAGACAATGGAAATGGTTCTTTAACTGCATTACCCATCATCGAAACTCAAATGGGTGACGTTTCCGGGTATATTCCAACTAATGTTATTTCTATAACAGACGGGCAAATCTTCCTTGAGACAGACCTTTTTAATAAAGGTATTCGCCCAGCGGTTTCTGTGGGACTTTCAGTTTCACGTGTAGGTTCAGCGGCTCAAATTAAAGCTTACAAAAAAGTGGCTGGTAAAGTTAAGCTGGAACTTGCTCAGTTCCGTGAACTTGCAGCATTCTCCCAGTTTGAATCTGACTTGGATGCAGCCACGAAAGCTCGCTTGGACCGGGGGGCACGGATTGTTGAAATGTTTAAACAAACTGCCTTCAATCCTATTCCAGTTGAAGTTCAAACTGCGATAATGTGGGGAATGCAAAATGATTTCTTTGATTCTATTGATGTCGATAAGATTTCTGAAGCTGTATCCAGCCTTAAAGATTATCTTTCAGCGCAGGGAAAAGAAGTCTGTAATGAAATTTATCAAAGCGGTAAATTAGAGGAAAGTACCGAACAAAACTTAAGGTTGGCACTTGAAGATTGGAAAAGGACATTCGCCTAACCATTTGCGGCTCACTTGATTCATGGCTAATACAAGAGACATTCGAAATCGTATTAAGGGCGTTAAAAGCACCCGTCAAATTACCCGTGCGATGCAGATGGTTGCTACTTCCAAAATGAAAAAAGCACAGGACGAAGCTAAAACAGGCCGTCCATATGCTCTTATTTTAGCTGATATTATAGTATCAATTGCTGATGAGTTTGAGGAAATTACCCAGTCGTATTTCGTTCAAAGACCAATCAGGCATCGTGGAATCTTAGTAATTGGTACGGATAAAGGTCTCTGCGGGGCCCTGAACGGAAATCTTTTCAGAAAACTCAACGATGTTGAGAATTCCGCAAAGTTCATTGCCGTAGGTAAGCGAGCATCCCAGTTTTTAAGCAGAACGAAAAAAGACCTGCTCGCAGACTTTTCTCTCCCCGATAAGCCGACATTCTCAGATGTGCGAAAAATCGTTGATTTCATGCTTCGCAGTTACGATGAGGGCTCGATCGATACAATTGAGATTCTTTACACTAGTTTCATAAATACCCTAAGACAGGAACCCGAATTAATGAGGCTTCTACCTCTTAATGATCTGGATGCAATGACCCAAAAGTTACATGAAAGATTTGGCGAATCAGAACACAAAGCACCAAAAGATAATCGGGAAATTTTATTTGAAGACCGGGACGCAGTTTTAGCTGATCTTGCCGGTCTATATCTCAAACAGGAAATCTTTCAGCTTGTTTTAGAATCTCAGGCATCCGAGCACAGTGCAAGAATGGTGGCAATGAAAACAGCCACTGACAACGCTGGAAATCTGATAGACGATCTTGCACTTCAGTATAATCGAGCACGACAGGCCGCAATAACCCAGGAAATCCTCGAGATTTCCGCTGCCAGCTTTTCAAATTAAAACTTCCTAAACCCTTTTTAAGAACATAAATGGAAAACTCAGATACAAATAAAGGCAAAATCGTTCAAGTCATTGGAGCCGTAGTAGACGCCGAATTCCCTCCTGGTTCAACTCCGGAAATCTACGACGCTCTCGAAGTCACTTACAAACTTTCAAATTCTGATACTGAATCACGGTTGGTGCTCGAAACCCAACAACACTTAGGCGAAAGCCGTGTTAGAGCCGTAGCCATGTCTTCAACGGAAGGCTTGGTTCGCGGAATGGATGTTACCAATACAGGTGCTCCCATCTCCGTTCCTGTTGGCGAGAAAGTTCTTGGAAGGATCTTCAATGTAATTGGAGAAACAGTGGACAATCGCGGTCCATGTGGTAACGAAGAAACTCGCCCAATTCACCGCCAAGCTCCCACACTGCTTGATCAGGATACAGAAGCTAATATTCTTGAAACTGGAATCAAAGTCATCGACCTAATCTGTCCGTTCATCAAAGGTGGTAAGGTCGGTGCATTTGGTGGAGCAGGGGTTGGAAAGACGGTTGTTATCATGGAGCTAATCAATAACATTGCAAAAGCACATGGCGGTTATTCTGTTTTTGCTGGGGTAGGGGAGCGTTCCCGTGAAGGAAATGACCTCTATCAGGAAATGTCTGAAGCAGGAGTTATCAACCAGGATGATATTTCCAAGTCAAAGGTAGCATTGGTTTACGGACAAATGAACGAACCACCTGGTGCTCGGATGCGGGTCGCTCTTTCCGGTCTCTCCATGGCTGAATATTTTCGTGATGAAATGGGACAAGATGTATTGCTTTTCGTAGATAATATCTTCCGCTTCTCACAGGCTGGTTCTGAAGTTTCGGCTCTTCTGGGAAGATCTCCCTCCGCGGTTGGTTATCAGCCAACACTATCAGAAGAAATGGGTAACCTTCAGGAACGAATCACTTCGACAAAGAAAGGTTCGATTACTTCATTCCAAGCGGTTTATGTACCTGCTGATGATTTAACTGACCCTGCTCCGGCCAATACCTTTGCTCACTTGGATTCTACTATCGTGCTTGAGCGTTCGATCGCGGAACTTGGAATTTATCCCGCAGTTGATCCACTCTTCTCAGTATCTAATGCATTGTCCCCGGAAATTGTTGGTGAAGAACACTTCCAAGTCGCCCGACGCGTGCAAGAGGTGCTACAATCCTACAAGGATCTGCAGGACATTATTGCGATTCTCGGAATTGATGAACTTTCACCTGATCAAAAACAAACAGTCTTCCGGGCACGTAAAATTCAAAAGTTCCTTTCTCAACCTTTCCATGTTGCTGAAGTATTTACCGGTGTTGCCGGTCAATATGTGCCTGTTAAAGACACTATCCGAGGCTTCAAGATGATTCTGGATGGAGAATTGGATGAAGTCGCTGAAAATGACTTCTACATGCAAGGTGGAATCGACGGTGTGATTGGAGGGGAAGCTTCCTCTTCCTGATATGGCTAAGTCTATCATCAAATTAGAAATTGTTACCCCGGGTGGGGTAGTCTACTCCGAGGATGTTGAGCATGCCGTTATTCCTACTGCAAATGGTAAGATTGACATACTTCAGCACCATGCCCCCTTGATTGATAGGCTCGAACCCGCAGATGTAAAAGTTGTCAAAGACGGTAAAACTGATTATCTCGCCGTAGGCGGTGGCTTTATCGAAGTATATGCTGAAAAAATTTCCATCATCACCGATCAGGCCATTCTTGTTGATGAAGACGATCACCAGCAAATAGAGGCTGCAATCAAAAGGGCTGAAGAAGCCCTGGAGGAAGGCAAAAACAGTAACTTTGATGAGGCCCAGCTCCAATTACTAGAAGCTGCAGCAAAATTCGAACAAGCGCGAAAACTTGCTAAAGGAAAAGTCCGCTAGTTTTACAATAAAACTTAACTTCCTCATTTTTTAAATAGAGTTTCGTTGCCCGCAAGATAAGAGGGTAGCTTACCCTATTGGTGATCTCCTTGTGTTACTTGGGTACAATCTGCTAGACATATTTAGTTGGAAATTCTCATACATTACTAGGTAGCTTACCCTAAAAATCATTTTTATGATTTGATAAAATGTCAAAAAAATGGACAACCGATTCTTTTGAAATACGCTCCTCTACAATCCCAGAGGCAGGACGTGGGCTTTTTTCTTTAGTTCAAATTTCTATTGAAGATACCATCGGTTACTACACTGGAAAAATCTTAAATAACAAGACTTTTAATAACCCAAGACGTCCTCCTTCAGATTATATTCTCTATTTGTGTAATGATTATATCATCATTGGAGAAGGGCCTTTGGCTAATTATACCCGTTATATTAATCATTCTAGTAAAAGACCTAATGCTTTTTTAATCGTATCTACTCGTTGGAAAACTGCCCGATTTGAAGCCATTGAAGAAATTAACCCTGGAGACGAAATCTTTTTCAATTATGGCGAAAACTATTGGGAAAGTTAGTTAATCTAAGATTGTCTATTTTACTACCTTCAAAACTCATTTAGCAATAGGTCGCGTCTCATAAATCCCTTTTTGAGTTGCAAGGAAAAAGCCTGTGGGTCAGTATTTATCAACTAACGGGCCCGTAGCTCAGCGGTTAGAGCAGGGGACTCATAATCCCTTGGTCCTCGGTTCGAATCCGAGCGGGCCCACCATAATTGGATATTTTTTATCCATTTTGTTTTTTTTAATGTCTTCGGCACAGGTTGTTCTCTAAGTTGGGTAATAATTTAACTTATGAAAACTGTATTCCCCGAAGAAAAATCAAAGCAACTTGGTATTAGTGAAGGATATGACTTAGGTTCCCCTCACTATAAAGAATTAGTCAATTATGCTAATCTTAAGCTGGCAACTTTAGGCCTTCCCACAGTGGGTGATCAATCGGATAACCCGACATTGCGTTTAAGTGGCTCCCTGGTGAAGGAGTATCGCGAAAAAGTCAGATTATTACGTGGATATCTATGCCCGGCAGACAGAAGAATTCAGGATTTTCTGACTCGAATCCTTGGTACGGATCGTCCAAGTCTTCCTACTGAATCTTTTGTTTTAGACAGGCATGGTCTCGCACGCATTACTTCCTTACCGAGGGACGGATATAATTTTTCTTCCTCTATCATGGAATCAAGAAGGATTGCTCAGGGCGTGCTGCACAACCCTGCCAGTGACCGACGTACCACATCCGGAGTTTTTCATGTGGCCGATGTGGGATTACCTGCTGCTGATGACAAGAAAGTTGTTCCTTTAAATGCAGCCAAGGAATTGCTTCGTCTTGCCTTGAATCCTCCGCCTTCAGATATGGTATTTCCATTCTCATCCAATGAAGATGACCCAGCAAAATGCTGGGTTTCTCTCATGCTTAGACCAGTTGTCTGTCCTGCGGTCGAGGGGTATATCCGAGAAAAATCAATGGAAGTCCGTTTTTTTGCACCGGGTGGATGTGTAGCCAATCTTGATTTTGTTGAGAGCATCTTCGGGAATGGAGGAGACCCTTTCCTTGCAGAGAATGATTCTGGTTTAGATATCGAGCATTGGACCGGTCATACAGGATGTGTGATTGTGGCTCCACACCTTGCTGGTACTCCCAAACAGATTCTTAATCTTCCATCCAAAGCTAATGCAACAGAGAGGGAGCTTCGGGATGGTATGTATTATGACAATAATCCAGATGAGCTTTATAATGATGGAGGTGCATTCAAGCTTACCTTCCGCGATTCCTCTGGCTTGGTTGTTACGGTGATTGCGGACAATTATTTTGGTTACTGTAAAAAAGAAGTAAAAACCCAGGTTAGCTTTTCTGCGAATCTTTCGGGATTATCAGAGGAAGAACATGCTGGTGGTGCTGTTGTTTTTCCTAGTTACGATTTGGGTGAGGNATTTAATCCGTTGGAAATCCTACCNAAGACNCCTCATACTTTCGATGATACCATAAGTTCACTTGGNATTAGNAAAGACGATGTCCNNGAAGGAGTTTATTGTGACCCATTATTTCCGTCCGTATTTTATCTACCAGAAAATGCTACCTTTAGTTTGCGTGATCAAAAGATTTCCTGGACCTATAATAATGATCCTAAGACCTCAGCATTGATACCTGAAAACTCTTATGTGTTACCTTCTGGCTATAAAGTCGAAATGAAAAAAACCGAGAATGATGGTCCATGGAAACTTGTCGGAACAGTGGGTGAAGGCTTCCTCTGCCATAAGCCATGTACGGTATCGGGTGGCGGAAAGTCTGAGATTTCGAAACCACTCACCGATGCGATCGTTTGTGGCCCAGTTTTCATTGCCGATTGGGAAGGAGATATGTCATTGGCAAGAGAGGTTATCAATAAAGACTATTCTGATAGATTTCGTGATCCTAAAAAAAGTAATATTCGAAATCGTACGGTTCTGGATGCAAACCGGTCACTAGGGTCAGTCATCAAGCTACTTACACCATCTCAATCCCTGTACACGGAGGAATTTAATACCTGGTTGGAATCGATTCCACAGAGGGTCAAGGATTTGGTTCTCATCATTAAAAGAAGATATCTTGAAGAATGGGGAGAAGAATGGGAAAAACACTTCAGTGTAGATTCAGTAAACGGACAGCCCGCCAATGAACTAAGATTCAAGGGGGAAAAATTAATTACCAGACTATTACGAGTGGGTTTCGATCAGAACGGATCTTGGAGGCTATTTGCACTAAGAAAAGATTTTATTCCAGCAGAGAAAATTCTCGCTGAAGATGACATCACAGTTTCCACTGTTGCGCCCCTAAGCCTCCTTAAAGAAATTGGTCCTGGTACATTTAAGGAGTCGGCAAAGTTTGTCCATAATTGTGAATACCGGCTGTTTCAAAGACCTGACGATGCCATTCACCGCGGATTTGACAAACAAACCGAAAAAGATCTCTCCAGACCCGGTAACTTTATTAGTAATTTTCAATGTTTAAACGAAGATGATGCGAAACAACAAGTATCCAAGACCTTAACATTTGAAGATTACACAGAACCCATGCGGGAACTGATAGAATCAGCATCCAATAAATCCGGAGAAGAAAGCCAGTTTGTTTCTTCAGCTAATCCAAGAATTGTGGATGGTAAACCAACGAAAAACCCACGATATTTGCAGACTCGGCCAGATTTATTTAACCCCAAGTCTGTACATTTGGCCCTCGAAGGAACTCGATTAAGAAGAAAGTTGAGTCACGACTCCTCTGTACTCTATCCAGTGAGATCCGTTCTCCCCGGCCGAAGAAACAATCCTGCAGAAGAAAAGGGTAAAGTTAGACCTCTTTGCTGCTTCGCCCCAATTCATTATCTGGAGTTACCAGAGCTCTTTATGGATTTTATTGTTTCGGTAACGGGTAAATCACCATCCACTACCGGTGCAGGTTCCGAAGGAGCCCTCACGAAAGCTCCTTTCAATGCACTGTTACCCATTCATGATTTAAACGCGGCACTTGTTTCTTACGCTTCCACGGGGCAGGGGGCATTTGTCACCTCAGCAGGATATATAGGGCCCAAGTACAAAGTTGCCCATGACATCAGTCTTTTGATTCCTGAAATATGGAGTCGCTTAAGGGATTATGAAAATGATCCTCAGGATATGATTGATAAAGGACTTCTCGAAAAAGTACCTGCTTTTGAGTTGAATGGAAAAAAACTTCCAACCGAATATCTNGGTTATCGAATTACCAGAAGATTTGCTCATGAATTTCTCGGCAGAATATTCACCGACCCTATTTCTGTATTTCCTGAAGACATGCTGAAGCCAGAACTTCAAGACGGTGAACAATATGCAGATAGTATTGAGAATCTTGTGGAAGCAGGTCAGATGGTGGCTGAAAGATATTTCAAGGATGGGTGTGCAGAAAAAGCGTGTCCTCCTCTTAAGGCACTTTTGGAAATAATGGCACATGGTAACTGGGAGGGTAAAGGGTTGATGGATCCGGAGTTCAGAAGTCTATTTAATCCGGAAGCCATTCTTTCCAGCGATTGGTATAAACGACGTTTGGATACAAGAATTGAAGTCACCAAAGACTACTGGAAAAAAAGAATAAACTACTTGGAGGAGTTCCTGAAAGATCATGTTAACCGAGAAGCATCTGAAAGGTTAAGTATTCAACAAAGACTCGATTTTTCTAAGGATGCACTTTCNAGGCTTGATGATAAAACAGAGGCGATCAGCCGAATACATGGATGCTTGGGGACTGACCCGGGACTTTACGAATAAATATTTAAATTTCCACTAATACACTCCGAGCTCATATTCAATAACAGGCTCGCCATTTATATCTTGAATACTCGCATGCACTTTGGGCCCATTTGGTAACCAGTCGATTTTCAGAAGGCCGAAATTTTCATCAAAGTATCTTTTTCCCATACGGTAGATGTTTTCTTCAACTCTTGGTCGTAACCTTTGATTCATCGCACTTGATGTTATATCAAATAGAGAGTAGGGGAGGGCTCCTTCAAGTTTGGAAATTTCACTCGAGTGTCTGTCTCCGCTTAAAATTATTGTGCCGTTACTATTTTGTTTTTTTAACATCTCCAAAAGCTTCTTTCTTTCCTGGGGAAAATTGCCCCAAGTTTCCCAGCCGTGAGTGGTGGAAACCACCTGGATGCTACTCGCAATTATTCTCAGTTCTGCCTTTTCACTAAGTGTTTTCTCGAGCCATACCCATTGATCTCGGCCCAGAATTTCCGCTTCTGTTGAGTCATTAGGAGCATAAGGCCCTTTTCCGCTTTCCCTTACTTTTGATCGTTTAAGTGAGGTTCGGAAGTATCGGGTATCCAAAAGAATGAACTGTACGCGCTTACCGGGCGGACCGACTATCAGACTGTCGTAGATACCTGGAGTTTTTCTTCGAAAGGTGTTGGGTGGCTCATTTAAAAAATCAAGGAAGATATTTTGGGACTCCGCTTTCTTAGGGAATTCCTTACCCGCATCGTTTTCTCCGTAATCATGATCGTCCCAAATAGCAAGGACTCGGGAATTTTGACGAAGCTTTTTAAAGCCGGGTACCGATGAAAACACATTCCATTTATCTTTGAGTTTTTGCATGTCACGGGTGTCACCATAAATATTATCTCCAAGCAGAACGAAAATATCCGGTTTTTTACTCAATACACTGTCCCAAATTGGCTGAGGTCTGTTCTGCTTTAAGCATGAACCAAAAGCAATCGTCTCAATCGCTTTTTGTTCAGCCTGGATTGTTATACCTAAAAGAATAGAGACAATCGTAGTAGTGAAAAATTTAAAAGGGAATAGTTTCATTTGAGATGTTGATCCGCAAAATCTAGATATTGGTTCCAATCATAAGCCGTTACATCGTGTTTACCATTGCGAACATGATAGCCAATTTGTCCATGAACAGGATGGTTGAGGATGGGCCGTTTCTTGGCTCCGAAACTCTTACCAAACAACTGATAAACAGGCTCTGCATGCAGGGCAGAAAGAAATTCACCTTTGGGGTCAGCCCATCGGTCCTCCTCGGCTGATGCGATATAAACTGGGCGGGGAGCAGTTAAAGCAATCAACATGTGTTGGTCTACAGGGCAATTTTCTTCTTTATCGTTATATTTCTTATAATTTTCACAAAACCAATGAGGAAAAGAAGTGTTTATCCGCTTAACAGTTTCACCAAAACGACGCCTGCTTAATGCGGCTCCACCGCAGCCTGAATTATTGGAAATTACCATCGCAAACCTTTCATCGATTGCGCCTGCCCAAAGAGATGTTTTACCAAGCCTCGAGTGACCCATAACTGCAACTCGCTTTCCATCAATTCGGGGATCCTGCTCGAGATAGTCTAAGCATCTGCTTAAACCCCATGCCCAACCTGCAATCGAGCCCCAGTCGGAGGGCTTCCTTCTTTCAGAATCAGATTGTGAAAACAAAGCGTGCGCACCGTTTTGAAAACCATCATCAAAATCCGGATCGATATCCCCATAGTAAACGGTAGCGAAAGCATAACCTCGGTTAATCATATCACTAATGGCCCAACGGGATGCTGCCAGCCCTCTGTCTATCTCTCTCGCACAGTTATCTTTTATACCATTGCGATTTCTTACCCAAGTATTTGGCAGAAGAATGGCGGGATCAGAGTGAACCGTGTGATTTCCCTGAAAATTAAGCGTGAGAAAAGCTGGGAGTGGTTGGTTGGAAACCTTTGGTAAATATAGCAGTAGGTTGATTGACCGGGTTCGGTTGGATTCTCCCAAAATAATCGCCACTTGATTGCGAATCGCCTTACCACCCAAAGCATCTTGCCCCTCTTCCACGATTTCAATCCGCATGGGTATCTTATTTTCAGGTGACTCTCCATACACTTCTTCCTTAAATAACTTTAATATTTCAGGTCGCCTTTTCTCTATCCAAGTCTGAGCAGTCTCAACCTTTGTCCCGTCTTGGCAGACTAATGGGTCAGGCAATTCATAAGGAATAACTTTGGATTCGTCGTACAGATATCCTTTTGGTTGTGCATTCATAGTCATCGAAAAGATAAGAAAACTATAAATTCTACCTAAAAGAGAGTTGAGCTTCATGCCTATGTTCATGAAACCCTAAATTCTGGAAAGCAAGTCTCAAAGAGACTTTTAACCTACTCAAGCAGCAAGCCTTGTCGTGGGATTTAGAAGCTTTTGAAACAATGTGTCTCTCCGCTCCCTGGCTATAGATAGGTCGCTTGTCCTGAGGGAATGCCTGACCCGCTCAGCTGTTACGGGTGTTGGGTATATAGTGTAGTGAATCCACCATGTTCCATTATTGTTCCAAAGATGATGGTTTTCATTGGAGTCATCTATCCGCAGGGCCAATTCCTCTGCTTGATTTTCTATTAGTTTATTCATTGCGCGTATTTCCTTTCGGTTGATTACACGCTTCTCTCGCAAATAATGCGAGGAGAGCGCAGTTTTCGGTTTTGCCAAGACCGCACATCCCGGTGTTTAGACCTTGTACCACCGTAGAAGCTCTCGCACTCGGTTGGTAACCCAGTAATGGGTTGTCTATGGATGAAGCAAATGGCTATTTATAAAGAACTAAAGTTTACAATGAGCGAATTCTGACCATTCGGCAAACATTTCCCGTGTCATAATAGAGGTTCGCTTACCAGGTATTTCCGAGACTAATTTTCCCAATGGATCTTCCCGACTCCCAGCATTCATGTGCAAGGCCTACTTCCTCAAAAGTAAACTCCTCGGCATGCAATAAAGGCTTAATTTTCCCGTTTTCCACCAGTTCAGTTATCTTGTTAAGAATGTTTCCATGCTGTTCCCGGTATTGGTTTTTTAAAATTGGAAGCAACATAAAGACGACATGTAGGCTGAGACTTTTTACATGGACCTGGGTAAGGTCATGTTTTGAACGTGCAGCAATGGAAACAACAGTTCCATATTCCTTGGCTGCCTCGAAGGAGTGATCAAGGCAAGTTCCGCCAACTGTGTCAAAAACTAGGTCATAGCCCATACCTTCAGTAAACTGTGCAACATACTGCTCAGGGCTCATTTTTGAGTAATTAATCACATGGTCAGCACCAAGTTCTTGAGAAAGTACTTCTTTTTGTTCATTAGAAGTAGTAGTGTGCACCTCAGTTCCCATTGCTTTTGCCAATTGCAAACCAAAGTGACCGACTCCGCCCGTTCCTGCATGAACAAGAACCCGCTGTCCCTTGGCCAGGGAACCGCGATCAATAAGTGCATTCCAGCTTGTAATCCCAATTAAAGGTAAAACCGCGGCTTCCCTCATGGAAAGATTAGCTGGCTTTTTGGCAAGTAACTTGGGATCAGCTAGGGCGTATTCGGAAAGAACACCAGGCATATCCCTGAAGCCACCTAAGCAACCGTACACTTCATCACCCACTTCCAGTCCCTCCACTCCAGAACCCACTTCTGTAACTATCCCGGCCACATCACCATGTATTACTCCTGGTAAATCCGGCCCAATTGCTGCCAACATTCCACCGCGAATCTTACAATCAACTGGATTTACGCTCGATGCACACACTTTAATGATAACATGGCCTTGTTGCAGAAATGGATGTGGGATTTCTGCCAAATCAAAACCTTCCACGCCTCCGTGCTCTCTTAAGAGAATCGCTTTCACGAATAATTATGCAAATAGGTCATGCACCACTTTCCCATGAACATCCGTTAACCTGAAGTCTCTGCCCGAATAGCGGTAAGTGAGCTCTTCATGATCTAAACCAAGAGCATACAGGATGGTGGCATGCAAATCGTGCATATGAACGCGATTATCAACTGCAACTCCACCAATTTCATCCGTCGAACCGTAAGAGATTCCAGGTTTAATTCCACCTCCAGCAAGAAAGACAGTAAAACCTCTGGGGTTATGATCCCTGCCATTCTTATTCTGAGAAAAGGGTGTTCTTCCAAATTCTCCACCCCACCATACTAAGGTATCTTCAAGTAAGCCTCTCGCTTTAAGGTCCTGCAGTAAACCCGCAACCGGTTTATCAGTAGCTCTTGCATGGTCAGCATGCTTAGGCATATTGCCATGCTGATCCCACCTTGGATTAGCCGATTCATCCGAATAGTTTACACTGACAAACCTGACTCCTCTTTCGACCATTCTTCTAGCGAGTAAACATTGTTTACCAAAATCATCGGTGTGTTTTTCGTCTATTCCATAAATAGATTTGGTGGCAGCAGTCTCTTTGGACAGATCAGTAAGCTCTGGAGCTTCCATTTGCATTCTCCATGCCAGCTCATAATTAGAAATCGTTGCCTCAAGATTGTCATCTAAAAAAGATCCTGCCTGCACACGATTCAGGCTTTGCAGCAAACCAAACCGATTTTCTCTCTGAGCATCGCTCA
>NZEN01000022.1 GCA_002689665.1 Opitutia bacterium
ATTTATCTCCTTGGCTTTTTCTTCGGCTACTTCCTGAATTTCCGGTCCCATGGCTGAAACTTTGTCTGGATGGTACTGGGCAATTTTTTTACGGTAGGTAGACTTGATTGAATCAAAATCTCTGGGAGAATCTTCGGACATTTTCAAAACTTGGAAAAAATGGTCGTCCTTGTCGTTGAAATCTTCTTCGATTTCAGGCTCTTCATCTTCTGCATTTTCTTCTTGTGCCTCTTGACCCTCTTTGAAGGCACTCTCTTTTTGTCCGCTTTGTTGCTCATTCTCTCCCTCAGGTTTAAAAGTTTCGTCTTCTTTTGTGTCGGTGGAGGACGGCGAATCCTCGCTTTCACTGATTGTACTTTTAGCCTTTTCTTCTACCGGGATAAAAAAATGATCAAAACTCCAGAGCATCCACCAACCTCCGCAAAAAAGTAAGGCCCAGGAGACTTGATTTAAACTTTCCGCAAAAGAATTAGGGGAATTTCCGGTGATGGTACGGAAAAAAGTGGAGGTTGAGTAAATCTCATACAGTCCTTGGCTGCAGAACTCGGCCAATAAAAATGCTAAACTAAGACCGAGTAGACCGCCAAAAAGAGTCCGCGTACTTAGTTGGAGGATTTTCATGATCCAATGGGAGGTAGTTTTCCGGTGCAGGTTTGATAGAGAAATAGAATGATTCCCCCGATAACCATGACAATATATTTCCTCGTACGACTCACACACTCTTTCAATGATTTGAAAAGCCTTTGAGCAAGTTAAAATGTGCTGTGCTTTAGTTCTTGTCCTGAAAAGATAGCGTTTCGCTCCCTACATTTCGTCTCTGTAAACAAGGGTCAATTCCCTCAAGGAAAGCTTTACTGGAAAGTGGTGGTAGGGGTCGGATTCGAACCGACGAACGCACGAAGCGGGCGGATTTACAGTCCGCATCCTTTAGCCACTTGGATACCCTACCAGCCTCAGACATTAAGAAATTATCATATCCAAGTTAGGTGGCAAGACGATTGTAAGTAATCATGGGGATTTAGCTTCTTGCTAACCTGGAAGCATTCGATTTTTAATAGTTGTGTGTCCATACAATCCCAAAAGTTACTCGTAGGATTAACCGGAGGAATCGCCTGCGGGAAATCGACCGCTTTGAATGTATTTGGGGAATTAGGTTGGGAAACAATCTCATCAGATGCGATTGTCGCGGATCTTTTAGATAAGAATGAAGGGGTGAAACATTCTATCAAAACAAATTTGGGGCCGTCACTACTCGTTAATGATGAAGTTGATAAAAAGAAAGTAGCCGAAGTTATATTCAATAACTCAGAGGCAAAAACTTGGCTTGAAAATTTGTTGCATCCTTTAGTTAGGGAGACTTGGCAAAGACTAGTCGCAATTTCGGATAAAGAACATGTGGTGGTTGAAATACCCCTTCTTTTTGAGAAAAATCTAAAGGATTTATTTCAAATTACGGTCTGTGTGCAGTGTAAAAAAACTATTCAATTGCAAAGATTGCATGATCGGGGATTGACGAAAGCTCAATCTAATGCTCGAATTGAGTCACAGATGTCTCTTAATGAAAAGATTCGTCTGGCGGACATCGTTTTGCTTGGAGATCATTCTCTTCTGTTCCTTAAACAGCAAATTGAACATTTCCATGCGAACTATACTTGAATTAATTCGCATTCATTCATCCCATGCCCCCTAGAAAAAAAACAACCGAAGATACACCATCTGATAAAGATACCCCATCTGATGTGAAAGCCATTGATGCTGATCCGAAACCAGATGAATCCGCTAAAAAATCTTCTCCGAAGAAAAGTGATTTGAAAGAGGATAGTGATAGTGGCCAACTCTTTTTCAGTACAGATGGTACAGAACCTGACAAAGAAGAAAAAAATCCTTACCTAGATGAGGAGAAAGAAGCCAAGCTTTCTCCAAAACCAACAGAAAAACAGGAATCGTCCCCCTCCAAGCCTACATCCGAAGTGAATCAGGAGGGCGGATCTCGTCCGGCACACGGAAATAAGCCAAATCGTGGCTCTCATCCTCATCCACAAAAAAAGCAGAACTGGCAGGACAAGAAAAAGCAGAGAAACAAACAAAGGCAGAAATTTAAAAAGCCTAAGCGTCTACCTTACGAAGAGACTGAGGCCAAACCTCTCGAGCTTGGTGAACTTTTGGAGAACGAATCACTTCAAACACTCGATGGCATTACGGCTCTTGCTGAAGATTTTAACAGTTCCGACCAAAAACCGATCGAGTTGGATGAGCTGCTCGCCCTAAGCCTGCAGGAACTCAAAGAAAAAGTCGTTTCTTTTGAATTGGATCTTGGGCAGGCACCGTTAAGGGAAGAAATTATTGATGCCCTGTTGGCTAAATGCCTCGAGGACAAGACTCCTGTTTTGATTTCTGGCATTATTCAGGTGATGGAAGACGGTCATGCTTTTCTTTTACAACAGAAGGAGGATTACCGCCTGAAGTCGCAATGCCCTTTTCTGCCTGAGCCGTTGGTGAAGAAGTTTGGTCTCAAGACAGGGCAAAATGTACAAGGATATATACGGGCGAAGCTCGATGGTTCGACTTGTCCTGTGTTTTTGCAGGTTGAGCAGGTGATGGGGGGAGACCCGGAAGCCGCTTCCCGAGTTACCCCTTTCACTGAATTAATTCCTTACTACCCGCTGGAAAGAATTTATTTGGAAACCGATGAAAAAGCTGAGTGGGATAATGTGGCGATGCGGGTTGTCGATCTGGTTTCACCTATTGGTTTTGGGCAGAGAGGTCTGATTGTGGCTCCACCCCGTACCGGAAAAACGGTTTTACAGCAGGGAATTGCCCGAGCTTTGCGGGTAAATAACCCGAAGGCTCATTTAATCGTACTTCTTGTGGACGAGCGACCTGAAGAAGTGACGGATTTTCGTCGTCAGGTACCCGATGCGGAAGTGATCGCCTCCACTTTTGATGAAAGTGCAGAGAGTCATGTTCATGCCGCGGAGATTGTCATAGAAAAAGCACGCAGGATGGTTGAGCATAATCAGGATGTGGTTATACTATTAGACTCAATCACTAGGCTTGCCCGTGCGTACAATACGACCATGCCCAATAGTGGTAAGATTTTAAGTGGTGGTGTGGAAGCCACCGCACTTCAACGACCCAAAAGATTTTTTGGGTCGGCCAGAAACATTGAGGGTGGTGGGAGCTTGACTATTCTGGGGACTGCTCTGGTGGAAACAGGTAGTAAAATGGATGAAGTCATCTTTGAGGAATTCAAAGGAACCGGAAACATGGAGCTTCATCTCGATCGTGAACTTTCGAACAAAAGAATCTTTCCTGCTCTCGATTTTGAAAAGAGTGGAACCCGAAAGGAGGAACTTCTTTATCACCCGGACGAACTCAATAAAATTTATGCTCTTAGACGTTCCCTCAAGGGTGTTCCGCCTGCTGAAGCAATGGAAATGTTTATCCAGCGGGTACGAAAGACCAAAAACAATCCGGAGTTCCTCATGGGCTTGGGAAGATAAGCTTGTCGTGCAGGTAGTTTGTTCTAAGGTTAGAATTTAGCCCATGAACGAAACCGATGAATTTATCATAGATGCCTTCAAGCAGCAAGGCCTCGCAACGGATGAACTGATCGCGGAAATTAAGGCAGAGCTTGATGCTCAGCCAGATAATGAGGTGGGTGATCGGGAATTGGCCCTCATGAATATCCTCATGGAACGAACGGGGATGCCCAANCANGAAATTATCAACTACCTTTCTAATGAGCTCAATATGGAAGCGATTGACTTGGAGCAGATCAGTTTGCCTGAGGAAACGCTCCAGTTGGTCAAGCCGGAGTGGGCGAGGCAGTATGAAGTCATTCCAGTCGGAGAGAATGGAATGGAAGTGGAAATGGTTTTTGCCAATCCACTGGATCATGATTCGCTGGATAATCTTTCTCATTTACTCGGTAAAAGTATAAACCCGAAATTCTCCTATCGTGGGGATGTGCTTGCCATGATTGAGCAAGCTTACGGGAACGGAGAAGAAGCCAAGCTTAATGATTTTTTCGAGGGGATGGAGGGGGAGAATATAGAGATTGGCGNTGGCGTAAAACCGGAGGATGTTAGTGAAGAAGACGCTCCCATCATTAAGTATGTTCATTCTGTGATCAAAGATGCCCTTGAAAGGCGGGCGTCTGATATTCATATGGAACCGTTGGAGAAAAAATTTCGGGTTCGTTTTCGGGTGGATGGAAAATTGCAGGAACAGCCAGATCCACCCAAGCGCCTGCAACCTTCGATTCTTTCCCGCACCAAATTGATGGCCAATGTCTCCCTTGCAGAAAAGCGTGTTCCGCTGGATGGCCGAATCAATGTTAAGGTGGGAGATAAATATATCGATCTACGTGTTTCCACGCTTCCTACAGTTCATGGTGAAAGTATTGTTATGCGAATACTCGACAAGGAAAGCCTTAGTCTGGGGCTCCCCCAGTTAGGTTTTTTCTCGGATGATCAGGAAACTTTTGAACAGGTAATCTCTATGCCGGATGGAATTTTCCTNGTTACCGGACCAACTGGTTCCGGTAAATCAACAACCTTGTACTCGGCTCTCAATGCAATTAACAAACCTGACCGGAAAATTATTACGGTGGAAGATCCTGTNGAATACGAGGTTCCGGGNATCAATCAGGTGCANGTTCGTGCGGATGTGGGTATGACCTTTTCGGCCGCTCTTCGGGCAATGCTGCGTCAGGCTCCGAATATTGTTATGGTTGGGGAAATTCGTGANTTGGAAACCGCTGAAATTGCGATCAACGCATCCCTNACCGGGCATATGGTNTTCAGTACGCTGCATACCAATGATGCTCCGAGTGCCGTTTCGAGATTGGTTGATATGGGAGTAAAACCGTTTCTGGTTTCAGCTTCTTTGCGGGCCGCACTTGCACAGCGTTTGGTTCGCTCGATCTGCCAGAATTGCAAGCAACCATACACGCCCAATGCCAGTGAACTCAGNATTCTCGGAATTAATGAGGAGCAAGCAACCAATGCCAGTTTTATGAGTGGTGCCGGTTGTGTTAAATGCAGCGACAAAGGATTTCGTGGACGAAAGGGAGTTTTCGAGATTTTCGTGGTCAATTCGGAGATCGAAGAAATGATTTACCATAATGTAAGCATTGTGGAGCTTAGAAAAAAGGCCCGGGAAATGGGCATGCGCTCAATGAGGGAAGACGGATTTCGAAAAGTACTTGCCGGGGTTACGACCCTGGACGAAGTGCTTATGGTGACAACGGAAGAGGAGTAGACCGGGAGATGCTTTATTTAGACTACAACGCGACCATTCGTGATATTTTTAACCAGGTTGAGGAGATCTCTCAACATGGGTTGGACGAATTATATGATGATGATGTCAAGGATGGTCGCCGTTCCTATGCTGACGCGATTATTGCTGCAGGTCTTGTTTCTAAAGAAGACTTAATTAACTTGGTTTCTCAGTTTCTCGAATATGAATTACAGGTTGGGCAGGTGGATCAGATTGAGCCTGAGACTTTACAGGCAATCAGTTCAGACCTTGCCCATCAGTATGGAATTGTCCCCTTATATCTTTCCCCGGGAGGTATTCATTTGCTGGCAGCTGATCCATTTAACTCAGGAATCATTGACGACCTGACCTTTGCCCTAAATCAGGAGATTCATCTTATCGTCTGTGATCCGGAGGAAGTAACCCGTCTGCTCGAGAAATTTTACCCAAAGAACGAAAGCACCCTGGATGATTTGCTAGGGGATGGAGGTTTGGATCAATTTGAAGGCCTCGATGAAGATCAAGAAGGTGAGTTAGTCGATGCAGCCAATGAAACTCCGATTATTCGGTTCGTTAATTTGGTTTTACAGCAAGCAATTCGGGCCAAAGCCTCTGATATCCATTTCGAACCTTTCGAAGAAGAATTCCGGATNCGTTACCGGGTGGATGGGGCCTTGTATGAAATGTCTCCTCCTCCNAANAGTCTTTCCCTGCCGGTTATTTCNAGAATAAAGGTGATTGCTGANCTCAATATTGCTGAGCACCGTATCCCTCAGGATGGCCGGATAAAAATGACCATTGAGGGCCGGGCTGTCGATCTTCGGGTCTCTACATTACCCACGCAATTTGGTGAAAGCGTTGTGCTTCGTGTGCTTGATAAATCAGCGGTGAATTTAAGCCTTGATAGCCTAGGCCTTCCTGAAGATATCAAAGGAGGCATTCGTGGTGCGGTAAGGCGACCCAATGGCATNTTTATTGTTACCGGACCCACAGGTTCCGGCAAAACAACGACTCTCTACAGTGCACTCAAGGAAGTCAATGAGATGGATACNAAATTATTGACGGCCGAAGATCCNGTGGAATATGANATTGAAGGAATCATGCAGGTGCCTGTCAATCANCAGGTNGGTCTTGATTTTGCCCGGGCACTCCGAGCTTTTCTTCGGCAGGATCCTGACAAAATCATGGTTGGGGAGATTCGGGATATTGAAACTGCTAGAATTGCNGTACANGCCTCNCTTACNGGNCATGTNGTTCTTAGTACTTTGCACACCAATGATGCTCCCGGAGCTGTGACCCGTCTCGTGGANATGGGGCTNGAACCCTTTTTACTTTCCGCTTCCTTNGAATTTGTCCTTGCCCAGAGATTAGTTCGTAAAATTTGTTCTGGTTGTAGAACTGAATTTGAGCCAAAAAAAGAGATGCTCGATCAATTGGCAGTGAACCGCAAGGATATTGGTGACAGGAATTTTTATTTTGGTGCAGGTTGTGAAGAATGTAATAATTCGGGTTACCGAGGCCGTACGGGACTCTTTGAGATGATCAAGGTAACAGACGCATTTCGTGAGATGATTAACTCAGGTGCGGCCACCCTAGTTCTCCGGCAAAATGCCATTGAACAAGGNATGCGGACTTTACGGGAGGANGGCCTGCGTTCAATTTTTGACGGCGAGAGCACCGTTGAGGAAGTCTTGAAATATACTTAATTTTTTCACAATTTAGATTATGCCTAATTTTCAATATGTAGCCACTGACCAATTCGGAGCCCAATCNCAAGGAACTTTTGAAGCAGCTAATGAGCAGCAAGCCTATGAGCANNTGGCTCAATATGGACTGAGTGTTTCGCAGGTAATCCCGCTGGATCCGCCCGGTNNTGACACATCTGGAGCAGATCAGGCTCCACCGCTCAAAAAATCAAAAGGTAAGGCAAAAAAAGCCAAAAAGAAAAAAGGCGGACTTCTCGATATTCAGCTCGGTGGCGGTCCGACGAGTGAAGATATCTCAGTTTTCACCCGTCAAATGTCCACGCTTGTACAGGCGGGGTTGCCGCTTTTGAGAAGCCTGGAAGTGATGATCAAGCAACAGGAGAAAAAGCCCAAGTTCAAGGAAATGCTTAGTGCTATCTCCGAGAAAGTCTCATCGGGAGGAAATTTATCGGACGGGTTGGCGATGTATCCCAAAACTTTTGATAATCTTTATGTTAATATGGTGAAAGCCGGAGAGGCNGGTGGGGTACTTGATCTAGTATTGGATCGATTGGCTCAGTTTCAGGAGAAATCAATTCGTACGATCAAGAAAGTTAAATCCGCGATGATTTACCCTAGTGTGATCATGTTTGTGGCGATTGCGATTGTGACTTTATTGATGATGGTGGTGGTTCCCCAATTCCAAACCATCTTCGAACAAATGCTTCGCGGTGCCCCTTTACCAGGCCCCACTCAGATAGTTATCGGGATCAGTGATTTGTTTTCCTCCAGTCCAATACTCGTGCTTGGAGGAATGATCGGCACAGTAGTCGGAGTATTCCTTTTCAAGAAAACCAAGCCAGGAGCGAAAACTTTCGACTGGCTGGCCCTGAATGTTCCAGCGGTAAAGGATGTGGCGGGGAAGTCAAATATTTCCAGAATTACCCGTACCTTTGGGACTTTGTTGAGCAGTGGCGTTCCCATTCTGCAGGCTCTGCAAATTACCCGCGATACCTTGACTAATACATTCTTTGTGAATGCAATGAGCAAAGTTCATGATTCTGTTCGCGATGGGGAAGCTATGGCCGTTCAAATGGAAAGAGAAACCGTTTTTCCGACCATGGTGACCAGTATGGTTGAAATTGGTGAGGAGACGGGAGAACTCCCTGATATGCTTACCAGGATTGCTGACAATTACGATGAAGATGTCGATAATGCGGTCGCCGGAATGACCTCACTAATTGAGCCAGTTATGATCGTGTTTCTTGCGGTGGTCGTTGGCTTTATCGTGATTGCCTTGTTTTTGCCGATTGTGGCGATCATCGAGACGATCGGGCAGTAGCTTTAGNTTTAGTTNTNTGGGCTCTCCAGTTCNAGGGGCACATTATTCTGTATTCGCCAAGCTTTNGCCTGCTCNGGGCTCTTTCGATCCCATGCNCGCAGAGCTTTNCTNAGGACTTTTTCTTTTTGCTCCNCATTTATCATTGAATTAGCCCAGCCAACGGCACCCTCTGGNTCTCGGGAGGAAATACGGTTTACAAATTCCCCNACNACTGGATCTAACTCTTCGGAAGGTGGGAAGTTATTNAGCCAGCTAGCGGTNGCTACTGGNTCNCGNAGNGACCACTTATTNGTGAGCAATTTCATGGCTTGAACTCTTTTTTCTGATTCCTGAATCTGGCTTGCCCATTCAGCCGCCTGCTGTGGGTCTTGCGATGTCCATCTTGAAAGCAAGTTACTGACTACTTGTTCCGAAGCTTTACCCACCGGCATATTGGCCGCCCAGGTTGCTGCACCTTCTAAATCTTTTTGGGCTAATTTGGAACTTAGCTGACCAAAAATCATGGACCGCATTCGTTCATCCTCCCCGGGAAACTGCTCTGCCCATCGAATGGCTTCATCCGTCCCGAGTTCTGCGTATTCCTGGACCAAAAAAGTGGATGCTTGCCACTTGGCACTTCCTTCGGGAAGAGTGCGGAAGAAATCATCTGCAATGTTCAAATCATCTTCGGCAAGTCCTTTNACAATTCCTACCATCAAATTTGCTCCTTCTTTCGATTCAGGCTTATCAGCTTGATATTGTTTGGCCCAGGAGATGGCAGCCGCCGAATCCCGAGTAGCCCAGCCAGCTAAAACTTCTGACATAGCGAATCTTCGCTCACTTTTCTCATCCAGAGAACTTTGAGCGTAAGAAAGGGCACCCACTGGATCCAGGTTTGCCCAACTCCTCATTAGCAGTTTCATTTCCAAATGTCTGCCATAGCCCTTGGGTAGTGCCTCAAAAGCATCCACCACCTTGCCCAGATTATTTGAATCCATCCCACGAAGGGCATCCATGTAAGCCCCCATTCTTTCGAGAATGCTACCATCCTCCATGATTCGCCTCAGGTTGGGAGGAAGCGGGGGAGAATAAACTACTCCTTGTTCTTTANCTANCNCCTCTGCTNGNAGTTTNATGATTTTATCTAAATNNGAGCTAANTTTAGNAGAGGGAATNACCTTTGGGNNANTTGTAGGCCCNTGATTCACATGNTTANCTCCATTNTCACTCTGTTCNGNTNGGGGAACGGATTGAGATCCAAGTTCNAGNCCAAGGTAGAAGATAATCCCNAGGGAAATTGCCCANGGAAGACCAATCTTAAAAAAAATACTCATCTTGATCAAATTTACCTANCTCTCTGTATAAAAAAGAGCAAGAGAGATAAGCTTGATAGCAAATTGATTAAAATAATTCATGTAAATAATGATAGTTTTTATTGCATGAAAAAAACTCATTGAGGTGAATTAAATATAAGTAAAAAATTTATAAATATACGGGTAAATGTTGTGTTGGCATGGTTCTAGCATTAAAGGCTTCGCTTTTAAAAGCACTGAACTAAACTAATAAACATATATATGAAAAATAAATTATTATCTTTGGCAAGTTTACTTGCCGTTTTTAATGCTAATGCAATCGAGATCGGACCCACCGGTAGTGGTGTTGAAATGTCTGGTTTCGTAGACTTGTTTATGGAGGAAAGGGGAGATCTAGCTTCCGATGCAATGGGTGGTCAAGTGGAACTCAACTTCAGTTATTCGACTGGACCTGTTTCTGCAATGGTGGGATTAGATTTTGGACAATATTCCAAATATGGGTCGTCTGATAATCTCGAAGAAGCATACATTACATATGATTTTGGTAGTGGGTTCAGTGTCACTGCTGGGAAAATGCTTTCATACATGGGGTTTGAGGCATTTGACCCCACTAATATGTACCAGTACAGCTATGCTTATGACATTGACGCAACAACTATCACTGGAGGTGGTATACAAAGTATCTATGATGCCCATGACTACGGTGCTTCTGTTGATTATTCTGCTGATACTTTTAGCATAGGTATATGGTCGAGTTTAGAGGATAATGCCGGGTATGAATTCGCTTTAGCGTACACAGGACTCGAAAACTTCACTGCTAAAGCAATATGGTCAGATTTCTCCAAGCAAGGCTATGAGAAAGAGACATTCTGGGTTAGCTATCAATTAGGTAAACTTCTTTTAGCTGGTGAAATTGCTGAGAAAGATTCTACTGACCAAGCTGCAAACGGAAATGATGTTGAAGGGTATTTGGTAATGGCAAACTATTCTCTTACTGATTCTGCAGCAATAACGTTAAGATATTCAGAGGAAGAGGTTTCAGCAGCGACTACTTCATCACCAATATATGACGGAGCGAAGTTCACAATTTCACCGAGTTATGTATTTACTGACAACCTTTCGGGTCTAGTGGAATATAGTGCGTATAACATGGATTCTGGTACTATCACGAAGCCAGAGGAGCTCCTTGCAATGGAGTTTATTTACACCTTCTAAAACTTTCAGTCTAGTACGTTTGTTTGACGGGTGGGCACGCTGTGTCCATCCGTTTTTTTTGTGCCAAATTCTAATATTTAATTATGAATATAATTATAAAAATAATGAATAATACTTATATAAAGTAAATTTCTTCTTTTTATATAAAAAATAAATTTTGGCACGAAAAATGGAATATCTAATTTAACCCCCTTGATCACTTCCATTTCTTGGGAAAATTATAATATTAAATCACAAATAAATTAATGAAAATAAATAGACTTAAACTTGGAATTGTTGCTATGCTTGGCGTTGCATTCTCAATTCCCCAACTTCATGCGGTCAAAATTGGCGTGCTTCACTCTTTAAGTGGCACCATGGCCATTTCTGAAACTTCCTTAAAGGATGTTGTGATGATGGCAGTGAAAGAAATTAATGAGGCCGGTGGAGTGCTTGGAGAAAAAGTGGAAGCCGTCGTGGTCGACCCAGCTTCTGACTGGCCTCTCTTCGCTGAAAAGGCAAAACAGCTGATTACCGAAGACAAAGTTGCGGTAACTTTTGGTTGCTGGACTTCAGTTAGTCGTAAATCCTGTCTGCCTGTCTTCGAGGAAAATAATGCTTTGCTCTTCTACCCGGTACAATACGAAGGTGAGGAGCAGTCATTGAATGTTTTCTATACAGCTGCTTCTCCGAATCAACAGCTGGTTCCTGCCGCTAAGTACATGGCGGAAGAAATGGGGTGTAAGAAATTTTATCTACTTGGCACCGATTATGTGTTCCCCCGTACGGCAAACAAAGTCTTAAAGGCTTATTTGAAAGCACAGGGTGTACCTGATGAAAATGTGATGGAAGAATACACTCCCTTTCACCATCAGGATTATCANACGATNGTATCNAAGGTNAAAGANTTCGCCGCTTCCGGTGACGCCTGCATNCTTTCAACCATCAANGGTGANAGTAATGTTCCTTTNTACAANGAATTNGCNAACCAAGGNTTAACNTCNGANGACTGCCCAATCATGGCNTTNTCNGTNTCNGAAGANGANNTNCGNGCAATGGATGTACCACCACTTGTAGGCCACTTGGCTGCCTGGAATTATTTCCAGAGTGTAAAATCTCCTGGCAATGCTGCCTTTGTTAAGGCTTTTAAGAAATTTTGCGTCGAAACGGGTCTTCCTGGCGGAGCGAAAAGAGTAACTTGTGACCCAATCGAAGCCGCTTACTTCGGAGTTTATGTTTGGAAAGCAGCGGTTGAGAAATGCGGATCTTTTGATGTGGATAAGGTACGTAAAGCAGTCTATGGCCTTGAATTTGATGCACCTGGTGGCAAGAAGTCGATGCATCCCACCAATCAACATACCCTCAAGCCAGTATATGTTGGCGAGATTCTTAAAAACGGACAATTTAAAATTGTATATGCAAGTGATGGTTTAGTTTCTCCTGATTCCTACAGTTCTTACTTATGGCCTGATGGTAATTTTCCTAAACCAACTGGTGGTCCTAACGGAGATGGTTCTCTTTAGAAGTTAGTTCTTATTCAATAATTCTTGGACTCGGGGTGAGTCGTCTCATCCCGAGTCCTTTTTTTGATCAAAATCTCGTTTGAACAAGTTTTATTCATTACTTTTATTTTAGGGTTTATTAGGACTGTTAATGGAATATTAGGTATGTGCTTATATCTTTTGTTCTTCATTAATTCAATGACGCAAATTCTTAAATTAAAAAAAATTTGATTTGCAGCTAAGCCAGCTCCATTTAAATTTCTCATTGTGGTAATTAACTGTTTAATAATTTTTTTAACTTTTGGAGAAGAAATATCAATTAATTTTACTTCTTTTGTCTTTTCTCTAAGTATCGGAGCACCAATTTGTGCAATTAAATTTTTTTTAGTCATAAACAATACTTTAGATTTAATTTATTTAAAACTTTGATAAACTTATTATTTATATATAACATTTATTATAACATAAATAAAATAACTTAATATATTAGAAAGGTTTTTAATGGTAACTAGAGTTAATAAATTTGGCTTAAAGGTAGACAAAAAGTTATCAGACTTTATAGATAATGAAGTTTTGATTGAATTGCAAATTGACAA
>NZEN01000023.1 GCA_002689665.1 Opitutia bacterium
CGCAAGTCAGCATCAAGGAGCAAAACCTTTTCTCCATGCGCGGAAAAAGATAAAGCTAAGTTACTACTAATAAATGACTTACCTTCACTCGGGACCGTACTTGTAATCAAAAAAACATTCGAGTTTTTCGATTGTTCACTGACCTTCAAATAAGACAACATTGAACGAAAGTTCTCAGTAACATGGCGATCCGCCAACGATGTAACAATAGATGACTTAGTAATCGAATCTAGCTTTTTGACCTTGGGAATAATACCAAGCATCGGCAACCCAACAGACGCTTCAACGTCAAAAACACTTTTAACTTTATCATCAAGAAGGGCAACNGCNATCACAAGACCCAATCCAAANAAAATACCNCCAAAAAATCCACCAGCTAAATTCAACAATACATTAGGGGATGAAGGCTTGTCTTCCGGAGGAGGAAAAGCCTTATCTATGATTCTAGCATTAGCATTCTTAATATTTACTTGAATTTTTTCTTCTGCCATTAACGAAATCAATTTTTGGTAAGTCATCTGCTCGACCTCTAATTCGCGAATCAAAGAATTAAATTCCACCCGAGTTTTGCTTAATTGAATCATGTCTCGCTCTTTTTCAACGAGGCGTTTACTGGCCTGAGCAAAATTGTCCTTAGCTTCCTTAAAAGAGCCATTAATATTATCTACAGCATTTTGAACGGCGTAATTAAGCTCAGACTGAGACTCCTGTAATTGTTGCAATAAAGANCGCATTTCAGGATGCTTTTCNCGATAACGCTTGCTCATNGTTGANATAGCAATCCTNATCGATGAAATTTGATCGATGAGTGAGGCCACNCGCATCTGTTCAGAAATAAAAGGCAATTCCCAAAGGTTTTTATTNTGNCTTNGATAATCCTGAATTAAATTCCAACGNGTCTCTGCTTGATCCAGCGTCATNTTTGCCCNNGTNTTTATTTGATTCAAACTAGCCAATTCTTCTGCNGCAATATTCTCTTGCTTATCCAAGGANACCGCATTTTTAAGCTCNCGATATTCNGCCAACTTCAACTCNAGTTCCTCAACNCGATTCTTCTTTTGCTCGGCTCGCTTGCGCAAATCTTCAACTGCTTTCATCGAAGCATCAATATTTTGGCTTAACATCGAATTAATGTATTCATCCCCAAAAAGATTCGCTATTTTTGCAGCTATAATTGGATTAGGATGGGTGTAGCTAATATTGACCATCAGACTCATACGTCTTGGAACAATTTTACGATTTTTAGCTAAAATTTCAAAAGCGGTTAACGGACCAGAGAAACTAAATACACCTTTGTAGGGTGCCATAAACTGGGCTAGTTCATCTTCTTGCAATCGTTTTTCGACTCCCTGAATGATCGAAATGCTCTCCAATTTACTTATGTGAGTATTTAAATCTTCAGCCGTTCGAATCTCATTTTGTTCGAGATTTCCTCCATTTGAAAGCATAACCGTAGGATCATCTCTCAATAATTCTAAAGTTGAATAAGCTGTGTAGAGTTTTGTTTTATTAAAGGTGTATAGAATAGAACCTAGAAAAATAATTAAAAAAACAATAATCAGATACCAAATACGCTCTCGAATGATAAAAACATAATCTTTTAATGTTCGCTGAGGGCCTTGTTCATCNGCATTTTGCCCGTAAGTACCATATCCATAATTCCCGTAGTTTCCATAATTTCCACCACCATAACGATACGCATTGTACTGATTGTATTGATTGCTTGGCGCGTAATTACCATAGTGATTATGGCCATCAAGATTTTCGTTGCTGTAGTCGTTTTTCATCGAATATAATTAAATCATTCTTTCAGGAACCCAAATAGTATCCCCTTCTTTTAGGACCATATCCTTAGCATCCGCATTCATTAGAATTCGGTTGAAATTTACTTCAAACTGTTGAGTTTTCCCCAATTCATCTACGCGCTTAATCGTAATTGACTTTGGATTACCGAGGCGACTGACTCCATTTGCACTTGCTATAGCCTCAGTAAGCGTCATTGGTCGATCGGGAGGCATTTCTACTACTCCAGGTCGGTTAACCGAACCTAAAACTCTCACAAGTTTGGGTGAGAAAGATACGACTAGAACAGATATTTGTGGGTCGACNAAAAAATCGCGATTATACAANTGTGTGATCAAGTCCTGTGCCTCAGAAACAGTGAGTCCTGATACCTTAACTTTTTTAATTAGCGGAAGTGACACCGTACCATCTGCTTCAATTCTGACTGATTTTTCGAGGTCTGGCTCTAAGTATACAGATATTTGAATTACGTCAGATGGTTTGAGTATATAATTTTCATCAACCACGATTCCAAAATCCGAGGAACCAACAACCCCATTCACCCTGGAATTGCCAATGTCTGCAACATTTGAACGAAAGGAATTCGACCCAG
The DNA here is from genome assembly GCA_002689665.1 of Opitutia bacterium. Taxonomy (GTDB): domain Bacteria; phylum Verrucomicrobiota; class Verrucomicrobiia; order Opitutales; family Seribacteraceae; genus Seribacter. The sequence goes on from NZEN01000023.1 coordinate 2,396, forward strand.
AGAAATCTTGCGAAAATAAACTTAAACTCAAAATTAATTGAGAAAGACAAAATAAAATTGAAAGAAAAAATTTCATAGCTTGGCTGTCATTGCTGTTTATCCTGTTTATGAGCTTGCCTTACTTCAGCTTTGAAAATTTCCAAAATCACAGTCATTTAGTACTATTGTAGAAAACCGCATTAGTTGAAATTAAAAAAGTTGTATAGTAGTAGAATTGTGTAGTAATCCATAAATCTAGAGCGGAGACAACTCAAAAATCAAATCCTCACCCAAGAATAAGGTAATGATTAAAACCTTAAGAGTACAAAGATTTTTTCTCGCGAACGCACATAGTCCATAGAAAAATGGTATTTAAATGTGACCCAGTGTATAAAAGTATAATTTATAATCATTAAGTCACGCTCATTGAATGAANTCGAGGCAACTTAAGAATTAGTAACTTAAATCCGCGCTGAGGCGAAATTCTTCTACCTCATAGTCTACCACTGACTGACTGTCCACAAGGACGAAACCAATAGAATATCGACTGTTGTAACCAGGAACATAAGAAAGCATTAAAGAAACATTTTCCATCTGATCTGTCCGACTNCTATAGTCTTTTTCGGTATAAGTGAAGTTTAGGCTAGCGAAATATTCGGTATTAATTGAGTAAGAGTTAGAAACCCTAATTCTACTTAGATCGTAGCTTTCACCACTACCCGCAGTATCAAAATTCCTATCAAGGCTGATCAATGACTTAAACTTTGGAGTTAACTTCCAATTTAAAGAACTTTGTAAACCCAGCATTTCTCGATCACTGTAAGTATGGGAAAACTCAAGAGTGCGATGACCGACAGAAAATTGACCCGAAAGTTTTGGCAGTATATCACCCCTGAGTCCGACATTAAAGTAATAAGAATCTGATTCGAAACCATTAAAATTAAAATAACTTCTTTCCCCAACTTTCTGGTTTGTGTAAGTAATACCATACACCACATCTAATTTTTCAGAATATTTATAGAATACATCAAACGGAATTGAATAGCTTTCTTTAGCAGCTAATTGATTAACAATGGGTACGGGGGCATCAAATTCCAGTTCTGTTCCCGTAATCCCTATCCCGAAAGACAATTTTGGAGAATAACTATATTCAGNAACAAAACCATAAGCAGTCTGAGTTGATTTTATCAAATCTGGATTACCAGCTACATCAAAATCGGATCTTGGTGATTGAAACTCTAACTGTGAATAATAAAATTCACTGTCTAAAATTGAATTTTGCACCGAAGATCCTGAAAAATTAAATTTATATAAGTCTGAGTCAAATTGATCGTAATTTGTGTAACGGATCAAATCATAGGCTAGTCCAAAATTTAAATTTAGACCTACGTCATTTTGTCCAATATTCACTTCTACACCTGGAGCTAATGTGAAGTACTCATCCGATTGCTTACTGGAATTATCATGAAATAAGTTGTTAGTATGCGTGTAGACTACGCTAGAATCGAGCTTGATCGAGACGGCATCGCCGATTTGAACAAAGCTAGAGCCAGTCAACGTTAAATGTAAAACAATGGTGTAAAAATAAAATCTCAACAAGTTCATCAAACGCTATTAATTCCGAAAAAGTAGTATCTTGTAAAGAAAAAATTGATTAATTGACTCCAAAAATAAAATTACTAAAGAAGTTCTACAAGTTTTCATTAAACTACTATTCCTTTAAGATGAATTCAATAAATAACCCAAATAAAGAAACTAATCTGCTTCTTGGCTTATTGGTTAAAAAATACAATAGTAATGGGCAGCCTTACTTAGTCTTCAATTGGGTTAAAATCGGAGGTTTAATTATCGGCTTAATTATTTTTGCTTGGTTATCAATTGCCTCGCTTCTTTATGCATATTTCAAGTACGCTAAGGATTATGATACNGTGCAATTTTCCAATATGCTCTTCCTNCCNCTNAAGTACANNGAGCATAGAANAGCCATGGGNGATCGACATATCGAACGAGGCNTAGCTGCTATTGAAGATCAAAAATTNNTNGANGGAATACGACTCTTAAGGTTGGGTTTAGCAAGGTCGCCTGGANATCTGNAAGGCTTGNTCACACTAGCACAGATCTATGAGTTTGNGNTCNATCGAAAAGANATTGCNATAGATATGTANCTTGGNGGCTTTGAACACAATGGAATTGANAACGAAACTTTCANGGTATCTGCNCTTCAATCCTTACTNAGAAATAANNTAGATACTGAAATCATTGCTATCGCAAATCAATANCTTCCNAAAACCTTTAACCCTGGNGACAATAAAAACTTCCAAACCCTAGCTTTTGCCGCTGCTAATGCCTCNTATTATCGCGGNAATTTTGACAAAACAGAAGACTACATAAACACCTTTTTACTGAACGAATCNGTNGATGGCATTATCCTCTCTGCAAAGATTAGCTGGGATCGAGGCAACGAATACTCCGCTATTAAAAGACTTGAATCAGCACTCTACAAATTTCCAAGCTCAGATAAACTGTATTCAGAATTAAGTTATTTTTACCGAGATGTAGATGAGTTTGATTCTGCAAGACGTTATGCGCAATTAAGGAACATTAAATCCCCCTCGGATCACGAACCCATCATAGACTTAATTTACCTATATGACAAATATAATGATACTGAAAAAATGATTCAGTACAGTAAACAAATTATTAAAAACTTCAGCGACAACGAGAAAGCTATCTTCCAACTTGCTAATTTTGCCGCTTCTACCGGCAAAATNAAAATTGCACAATTTTGTTATGAATTAGCACTTGAAAAAGATTACAGCTTAGGGAATTTTGCCTTATCACTCATTGAAGCACATATTTCAATTGATGACCATGCTGGGGCCGTTAGCTTTTCCGAAGAACTCCTTACGGAAAACCCCAAGTGGCTAAAGGCACAATGGCCTATTTTTAGTAGTCTGCGCGCACTGGCCTCATATGGATTAAACCGACCTGATCTTGGCGAAATCTATTTAGAAGAGTTTTTAAGTGATGATAGCATTAAAACTCCGACTTATGTTGCTGTTGCCAAACGCTTTTTTGACAATGAACGATATCCTCAGGCTCAAAAGATATTGGAAACAGCTTATTCACTGGAAGAAACTAACCAACGCGTCCTAAATGATTTGATACGAGTCAACCTTAAGTTAGGAAACACGGGTAACTTAGGGACTCAAATAAGGAAATTATTACAAACGCGTCGCCCTGATAAAGACTTAATCAAAGAAGCCTATGAGCAACTCGGAAGTGATTTGTTTATTTTTACAAATAATCGCTCTGCCATACTGATGGAACTCAGCGCCCTCTTAAGAGAGCGCATGTAGCAGAGTAGATAACAAAAGACCAACATACTCCATACTGCTTTCAAGTATATACAATTTTTAAATCAAATGCAGCTTGCCACCAATACGATTCTGGCAACTTCAGCCCATTCTAAGCAGACGGGGAAACTCTCAAAATATTTTAACTAATCCTTAGTTGGTAAGACTATGAATTGCCGACAAAAAGCGCTCATTTTGAGCGGCTGTTCCAATGGTCACACGAATGTGATCTGGTAGTCCATAATTGGCCAAAGGTCGAATAATGATACCCAGCTTCTGAAGTTTTTCAAAAACTATTTGCCCTTCACCTACATCGACAAAAACGAAATTTGCAGAGCCACCATAAACCTTTAAATTAAGTCGCTTCAGTCCCTTAATCAATTGGTCTCGCCCCCGCTCATTTTCTTCACGACAGCGATTACAGAAAGCCACATCTCCAAGAGCTGCCAGTCCCCCAATTTGTGCAAGTGCATTGACATTGAATGGTTGGCGCACCCGATTGAGCAAAGCGACCAAATCAGCGTGTCCATAAGCATAGCCGAGACGAAGCCCGCCCAAACCATAAATTTTGGAAAAAGTTCTCAGACAAATAATCTTTTTTCCATGCTTTATCATCGGCCTTAAATCTGGCGGTTCTGTCAAATATTCTGCATAGGCTTCGTCAAAGCAAAGGATGACATGCTCGGGCAAACGATCAATAAATTCAATGAGTTCGCACTGATCATTTGCCATACCCGTTGGATTATTTGGACTGGCGACAAAGACCATCCGAGTCTTATCCGTAACCGCATTCGACATCGCTTCGAGATCGTGCTTAAAATCAGACATAGGTACATTGATGATTTTAGCTCCAAATAATTCGGCCACCAAGCGATAGACAATAAAAGAAAACGAACCCACAATAACTTCCGCACCAGGTCCTAAAAAAACATGCCCAAGCAACTCAATAATTTCATTAGAGCCATTACCTAGAATGATTTGATCTGCGCTTAAAGTATGTCGCTCAGCGAGGGCTAATTTCAAGGCATAACAACTTCCGTCTGGGTATAAATGCAAATTTGGTAAGGCCTCTTCAATTGCTTGCATTGCCGCAGGCGACGGCCCGAATGGGTTTTCATTAGACGCGAGTTTGTCGATCGATTCTATCGCCATACCATACTCTCTTGCCACTGTATCCAAGGGCTTGCCAGGAACATAGATCGGTTGATCAAAAACCCCGGGATTAGCTAAATCACGATAATTCATATGGAATATATTTGAAATGCCATCAACTNTAAACAATTATGAGATACTTTCAATGAAAACCCTTCTTCTCGGTGCTACAAGTCCAATCGGACAATCCTTTACAAAGCGAGCCTCTAAGCGCGGCCTCTCCTTAATTGCTGTCAACAATGCACAAGAGACGGAAAACTATGCAAAACTGAGTGTGCTCAATGATGTCAAACAAATCACACTCGACCTATCTAAAAACCAGGCCATTCAAGAATTCTGCTTCCGTGAGTGGCCCGATGTCCTCATCAATTGTTGCCAAGCAACTTCCGACGAAGAATCCATGCCTGTGATTAATACACAATTGCCCGAATTCTTATCCCAATTGACCCACCATTTAGGAATTCGTTTGATCCACCTCTCAAGCCCTATAATCTTTGATGGNAGNCAAAAGCAAGCCTATANACCAACTGACAAAGCAAATCCCCAATGNTATCACGGACAGACTCTGCTTCTCGGAGAAAANGCTATTTTAAAAAACAGNGATTCAAANCCCGTCATNCTNAGNGTTCCCCACAGTTTATCACCNCNNGATGNACTNGGACAAGATTCCTTTAATCAAAGGGTTNTGCAGATGGCAAGAACTGGGCAAAAANTCTCCTTCAGTAAAAAGCACATCTGCCAGCCCACTANNTGTCANAATGTTGCCGATGTGCTCNTTGAACTNNGTGAGCGCAAGGACCTTCACGGAATCTACCACTGGGCAGGGACNGAAACNATCAGNGAATACGCTCTTGCTCAGACCCTTTTGGANCGCGCCCAGATTCNGCACAGTGAANACTTNTTGGAAGCANCCAGNTCTGAAGAANCTNANAAAAACTTCAGTATGGAATTGCAGCCTCTGCGCAATAAATTGAAAACCCCAGCATTNAATTTAAAAGANNTCTTTANAGAACTTGANTTCATAGAACCCCTAANTACTGCATAAGCAAATCNCCNTNGCTACAAAACCANCAGCTTNNAAGNAAGCGAACAAAGCGCCCATGCCCACTAAAGANAAAGAGTTTGTTCACCTNCACGTCCACACAGACCATAGCCTACTCGATGGCTGTGCACGGATTGACAAGCTCTGTGAGCGAGCCGANGAGCTCGGNATGAANGCCTTATCAATTACGGATCACGGAGTGCTTTATGGGCTNACCTCATTTTTTAAAAAAGCAAAAAAACACGGNATCAAGCCCCTGCTCGGTTGCGAAATTTACTTAGTCTATGAAGACACATTGGGCACGGACAACGAAGCACGCGCAAAACAAAAAGCCTATCATATGGGGCTTCTNGCAAAAAATTTCAAAGGCTACCAAAATCTCTGTAAAATTNTATCNAAAGCCCACACAGAAGGNTTTTACAAACGTCCNAGAACGGATTTNNGAACGCTGGCCGAATACAGCGAAGGNCTNATTGGCTTTTCTGGCTGCCTCGCTGCCGTCATTCCTCGACTNTTGTCCGATAATGACTATGAAAAAGCTCGCTCTGCCACAGCCCAGTTNATNGATATTTTTGGCAAAGAAAACTTTATCATTGAANTGATGGATCACGGACTCAGTGATCAAAAGAAAATCATTCCCGACTTAATTCGATTGGCTACTGAATTTAACTTAAAGATNGTTGCTACCAANGATGTTCATTATGTNGAANAAANCGATTGGATGCCCCATGATTCCCTACTCTGCATTCAAACTGGGGCAAAANTAAGTGATGAAAANCGCATGCGNTATGACGCNCGAGAATTCTACTTAAANTCTAGAGATGAAATGNCCGAACGNTTTTCGGAATGTCCCGAGTCTATCACTAANACNTCNGCAATTGCNGAGATGTGTGATGTCGNCCTGCCCTTCGGAGAGAATCACTATCCCGTCTTTGAAAAGCCCANNGACTTAACATTTNNAGAAGATNCAAAAAACTTTGAACGCATTACGGAAATTTATGTAGCNAAAAAAAATGAAGTACTTCAACGCGATCAAAAAGACCCNATNCGCNTATCCNCNGAAAAACAGAATAANCTCAAAAAAAACGGACTNTATCTCTTCGAATTGTGTAAACAAGGTCTNAGCGANCGCTATAATATTGACTATAATCATACTAGANAAGCGAGNGANCAGCNTAATAAAGAAGACAAAAAGATCTGCGATCAATTAGATTACGAACTTGCNATTATTGCNGGAACGGGATTNGTAGATTACTTTCTTATCGTTTGGGATTTTATTCGNTGGGCTCGAGAACAAGGNATNCCAGTCGGNCCTGGACGGGGATCTGGTGCGGGCTGTCTCGTATCCTANNTTCTTAAAATAACCGATATTGATCCTTTGAAATTTGGGCTGCTCTTTGAGCGAATGCTTAATTTGGAGCGAATTTCACCCCCAGATTTTGATGTNGATTTTTGCATGCGTCGCCGAGATGAAGTNGTTGACTATGTTCGAGANAAATATGGCGAGGATCGCGTCGCNAATATTATTACATTTGGGACCTTTGGCGCCAAGATGATNGTTCGCGATTTGGCGAGAGTGAATAATATNGAATACTCCGTNGCNGATAAAATTGCTAAAATGATNCCCGATGAATTGAACATNACNTTGGAAGATTCTTTAAANAAATCNCAAGAATTAGCAAATGAAGTAAAAACNAACCCGACCGCAAANAAGATTGTTGAAGAAGGNAAGNTTATTGAGGGNATGATCCGAAACACNGGCAAACACGCCTGTGGCATCATTATCGCCGACCAAAAAATTACAAACCTCNTNCCNATCACATTGCAAGAAGGTGCACTCACNACCCAATATCCGAAAGGNCCCTCCGAAGAATTGGGTCTNNTAAAGATGGATTTTCTCGGGCTAAAAACCCTAACNATAATNAGCGATGCAGAGGCCTTTATCCANCAAGCGCAAGNAAGTCGTGCATTCACTATTGANAGCGTGGACTTAAACGACGCAGCGACCTTTAAACTCCTAAATAGTGGAAAAACCACCGGNGTTTTCCAATTAGAATCNCCTGGNATGCAAAAACTTTGNCGNCAAATTCAATTGAGTTCNTTTGAGGAAATNATTGCNTTGATCGCTCTGTATCGNCCGGGTCCCATGCAGTTCATNCCTCAGTTCATCGAAGGNAAAAAAGACCCAAAATCCATTCATATTCCCCACCCNCTACTNGAAAATCTGGTNCANGAGACNTACGGTGTTCTAGTNTATCAAGAACAAGTCATGCAAGCNGCACAGATTATTGCNGGNTATACGCTCGGNGATGCGGACATNCTGCGACGAGCCATGGGNAAAAAGATTAAATCTGTCATGGATGAACAAAAAGAAGTTTTCATCNCTGGCGCNAAAAAAACCAATNANATNGATAGCCAAACAGCCACCGCAATTTTTCAGCTACTAGAAAAATTTGCCCAATACGGCTTTAATAAATCNCATTCCGCCGCCTATGCAATGTTGAGTTACAGAACNGCNTACCTNAAAGCAAACTATCCAATTGAGTTCATGTCNGCNATTCTGACNTCNGAACAAGGGAACGCCTCNAAAATTGCCCANTTCNTAGAAGAATGTCACGCNATGAAGATTCCAGTGCTCAGTCCAGANATCAATGAATCGGGCATACATTTCACCCCNATACGAGAAGGNAATGAGGCCTCTATTCGCTTTGGNTTGTCAGCNATAAAAAGCGTNGGTGAAAGTGCGGGNGTNCTCATCATCGAAGAACGCAGCNAAAATGGNCCNTNCGCTCATTTCTATGATTTTATTTATCGNCTCAGCTCGACCTCTATCAATAAGCGNGTTTTNGAAGCACTGATCAAAACNGGCTCCTTCGATTCNTTCGGTATAGATCGAAATCAATTNCTAAAATTTTTACCCTCGACCCTCGCTGATGCNCAGTCGCAAATCAACAACGAAGCAGGCGGNCAACTNGATATTTTTGGAGATNAATCAGGCANTGGNATGGAGTACGGAAAGGCNACCCGTGAANCCNATCCNAATATTGAGTCCATGTCAAAATCAGATAAATTAAACTACGAAAAAGAATTACTNGGTATTTATCTNTCTGGACATCCATTNGATACCTTTAAAGGGCTACTNNATTCGATTGATTCNTTTNAGNCACTCGAAGAATTNNAAANTATAAACGATCGAAAGCCNTTNCGAATTTCAGGTGTAATCAACGGAATNCACACGCTCTACACTCGAAAAAATAANAAAAAAATGGCGACCTTCAGCCTAAATAAAAAATCAGAAANCTATCGAATGATCGTNTTTTCAGACACCTACCAAAAATTNAGCCACCTCCTTGAAGACGGGCGTTCGGTCATAGTTGAGGGATTGATACAGCAAAAAGACGATGAATTACAATTTTATGTTTACGAGATCTGCGACTTAAATACAAACATCTTTCGCTATATAGAAAAATTAAATTTCATTCTAAGCCCCGATGATGCGGCAAGTGATTTTATTAAAAAATTAAGAACCCTCGCAGACGAAGCCTATGGTGATACTAAAATTGGCATTCAATTCATGGTCAATGGGCATATAGTCGAAACAAAAACCGCACAATCACTTTCATTTTCCTTGTCAGAAAGCCATTACAATTCAATCAAAAATGATCCAGTGCTCTTGGGTGTACATGCGGAAAGTTGTGGACTAAAGGATTTCAGTCGACCCACATGGAAGAAATAATTATTCCAATGCCATTTGTAAATTACTCAAAAACAAGTTATCTGGAGATAACCTACAGTGGACTTAAAACTTTCCAGAGCGACTATCTTCGAACGCTGCCTAAAGGCACGCTGTCCTAATTGCGGCCAAAGTAAACTCTATAAATCTTGGATTCTCATTTATGAAAAATGCCCATGCTGTGGCATGTTAATAAAAAGAGGAAACGGCTTTTTCATTGGTCCCATCTGTATCAACTATGGCATTATTGCTTTCGGAGTTATATCACCACTGATGATTCTCGGATTTTCTGCTACCCTTCCTTTTCATTGGACACTCGTTATGAGCATTCTAGCATCCTTTGCTTTGCCCATCCTCTTTTATCCATTTGCTTGGAGTATTTGGCTTATGCTCTATTACCTATGCCTGCCCAAAGAACTCTATGAAAACCGTTCAGAAAATTCAGATGATTTGCTCTTCGATGAGGACGAGCGACTGTAGATCCCTAGCTTAAACTATTGTCCTAGTAAAACTCGCCTGAATAGACTTACTCACTCTTGAATTGCTTGCTGTCTCATTTGCCGATAAGAAGAGCGAAGTGCAAGATAGGGATCAATTGAAGTCGCCTTTAACGATTGATAAGTCGAAACACGCTCAGAGCTGAGGACAATGAACTCGAGCGTACTATAATACATCAGCCATCTCCAATCGACGTTCTCCCAAACACCTATGGGTGCTTCGAGGGGATTTATAACCGGTTCAAAAAACTTTGCCGGCAAATCTCTCGAGCTTGAAGGTCCTAAAAGAGGCACGACCAAATAAGGACCTTCAGGCACACCCCAAAAAGCCAATACTTGACCAAAGTCTTCTTCTGGTAACTGTCTAAGGAATTCGAATCTCTCTGATGGCTGAGCAAAGCCTAGAATGCCAACCGTAGTGTTGAGTCCAAATTTGAGGGATTCGTAAAAAGCCTGCTCATATTTAAATTGTAGAGCATTGCTGAGAAAGCGAATCGGGAATTTTAAATTGTAAAAAAAGCCATTGAATGACTGTCTCAATTGCGCAGTCGTAAAGCTGTAATAAATTTCTTGAAGCGGATTCAGTACTGTTTCGTAGAATACATCATTCGCCTGAAAAATAATACGATTGACCGACTCAAAGGGATCATCTGAAGGAGGTTTTGATAGCCCCCAATCTTCAAGATCATAATAACTGCTATCTACATCATCGAGCCATGCAGATCCCGTTGAATCCGAATTAAAACCCATCGCTTCAAGTGGCAAAAGTACCCAAAGGAGACTCAAGATACACTTTAAAAGACAATTAAAAATCGAGTGCTTTCCCCAAATTTTCATCCGTAAGTAAACTTTCTAATTTTTGAATTAAAGCCAGGCTATCACTGTTGACAAAAAAAGCATCGAATTGATTTCGGTAATTTACGGCAATGCTGATACCCTCTATGACCAGGTCAAAAATTTCCCATCGACCCTCTGTCCAGCCAAGGCGATAATTTAAAGATACTTTAAATTCATCAAAATTTACCTGAGTCGGCACTTCTGAACGCTTATTTGAAAGAAATTCGGTCGCTTCAAACTGAACGCTCGGTCGAGACCGCCCCTTCATTCCCTCGACGTAGGCCCGAACCACTAATTGCTTAATTAGCTCGAGGATTTTCGAGCGGTGTTCGGAATCAATTTTATTCCAATTTCTACCGAGGCTACGACGAATAATAATATCTAAATTATACTGAGCAGAAAGCTCTGCGAGAATAATCTGTTCCAATTGGATTGCGGACTGTTCCGTCTCTGCTGAGGGCTCTGGATAGAGCAAGTCCAAGACACTCTCTACAGAGCGTTCCAGACGCGGGGCAGGATCGACCGGAACTGGAAAAGCCGACAGCAAATTAGCAGAGAGGAGGGGCAGCCCCCATATCCCCGCACTGAAAATTCGCCTAAATCCCAACATAGCTTTATTCCACGGGCTCGCTACCTTGCGAAAGTCCACCAAAACCAAATTCACTGATTAAGGATTCTAAATCAATTGCCGACTGCGTATCTAATATCCTATCACCAGGCTCTAGAAAAATTCCTGATCCACCCGGCAACAACTCAATAAAGCGATCCCCAATTAAGCCCGAAGTTTTTACCATAGCGATTGTATCTTCTTCCAGTCGAAGGTGCTCGGGTATTTCCAAAACGGCAATCGCTCGAAAATCTGCATCTAATTCAATTGATTTTATTGAGCCTACCCGAACGCCAGCAATCTCGACACGACCGTTGGGACTGACCCCACTGAGATTGTTAAATACCGCACTTAACTGGTAGGTCTTTTGTCCGATAAACTCACTCTTACCGACGCGAAAAGCCAGGTAAAAAATCCCTACTAAGCCAGACAGAACAAAAAGCCCCACTGCAATTTCTAATTTTTTCATCGTACGATAGTCTTAATTAGCTTTTCCCAACAAAGCGACCTGTTTTTAAATAATTTTTTGTCGCTACTTCAGTGATGGAATCAATCTCTTGAGATGTTCCCAAAAATTGTATTTTCCCTTGATCTAACCAAGCGATAGAATCGACAATAGCATAGACATCAGGAATGTCGTGGCTCACCAACAAAGCAGAAAAGCCAAACTGTTCCCGATACCGCTCAATCATATCAAAGACGGTGAACTTTCTTTCCGGATCAAGCCCTGTCGTCGGTTCATCAAAAAGAACCACTTTAGGTTGCGTCACCAACGCTCGAGCGAAAGCCACCCGCTTGTTCATACCCCCAGATAATTCACCGGGAAAACGATTCCTTGCCGAGCTCAGATCCAACTGCTCAAAAAGATCATCCACTGTATTCCGGATTGTCGATGGATCAACTTTCAACTTTCCTTCACTCAAGGGCAAAGCGACATTTTCAAAAGCAGTTAAAGAATCAAATAAGGCATTGTTTTGGAACATATAACTAAACCCTATGTCACTCAAGGCTATGGGAACAGTTTCCCCAGACTCTAGAATACGCACGCAATCAATTGTCCCCGCATCTAAGGAGTAAATACCAGCGATTAACTTAAGTAAAACCGACTTACCTGACCCACTTTTACCAATAATTGCGGTAATCGTATCCGAAGAGATTTCCAAATCAACTCCATCCAACACAGGATTCCCACCGAATTGCTTTTTCAATCCACTCATCTGTATTTTAAAATTCATCTAGATCAAAAAAGAAGTGATTAAATAATCAAAAATAAGGATAAATACACTCGACTTGACCACAGCTACAGTCGCCGCTTGCGTCACTCCTCGTATGCCCTTTAAGGAAGATTTTTTATGGGTATAATAGCCCTCAAAAGAACAGATACCCACGGTAAAAAAGCCAAAAATTAAAGCTTTAAACAGACCTCCGCTGACATCACTCAAGTACACGCTGTCAAAAATTTTCTTCCAGTAGATCGCTCCATCCAAGCCCATTAAAATAGAACCCGAAAAATACCCGCCAAAGAGAGCGATCAAATCAAAAAATGCTGTTAAAATCGGAAAGCACAACAAACTCGCATAGAGTCGAGGTCCGACCAAAAAACCAATCGAATCGATTCCCATTGTTTCCAAGGCATCGATTTGTTCATCATTTCGCTGAATGCCAATTTCTGAACTCAGTGCGGATCCAGACTGCCCCACCACCATTAAGGCTGTTAAAACTGGTCCTAATTCGCGTATTACAGACAGTGATACAGCAGTTCCTAAAGCCGATTCGGCTCCGAACTTAATCAGGGTATAATACATTTGTAAGCCCATGACCATACCGGTAAATAAACCAATAATTGAAACAATAAAGACGCATCGAATTCCGATTTCATAGGTACTCTGTACCCACTTATGCAGGCGATTGCGACAGTACCAAAAGCCGACACAAGCACGAGCAATAAAAATCAAAACCTCACCAAAACTCCGCACATTCAAGAGTATGAATTTTAGCAACTTATTCATGAGTTTTGGGACGTGTGCATGATTGAACTGCTTGAGAATGGTGCGGGTAGACGGAATCGAACCGACGACGCCTGTGTGGAAGACAGGAGTTTTACCTCTAAACTATACCCGCT
>NZEN01000024.1 GCA_002689665.1 Opitutia bacterium
TTGACCTTTACACTCAGTTATATCTGCGGCAATTTCACGATCATAAGAATCTTTGGGTGCTTGCCTGAGTTCATTCTCATTAATATCGAGGCCGATAACTCTTAAAGACAACTCTTTCTTCAAATTATTTATTATCTGAGGTTGTTTTCCACCATAAACGTCATATTTTAATGAATACTAGTAATGTGCTTCTCTAAAACTTTGTCAGAAAAGTCTTAATAATCCTCGATTTGATATGGTTCGGGTAAATTGTAGTCTACTTCATGACTAAGATATACATTACCGTTAATTATTTTCCATATCATATATATATTATTACTTAATAAATTTTTTGAAATTATATCTGATAACGATATCGTCTATAATACTTGAAAAACAAACAAGAAATAATAATGGTCCTATTACACAAAACTGCCTTGGCCCTACTGACATTCTTGAATCAGCAATTAATGCTGCGTTAAATACATACGATAAAAAATAAAGAAATATGAATAGGAATATTTGCCAATGACGCTTGATAGAAATAAAAATCTTTAAAAAGAAGAATGAAGATAAAAGTATCACGGGCAGAGAAATGTAATACCACCAAGCAACATAAATATGATGTATTTCGGGCAGTATTCTCCATGGAAGAGGAGAAAGAAGGAAACGAGTATAGGAAAGCAAAATTTGATACACTGATAAGGAACCTTTTGTGGCGAAGAAGAAGTTGAGGATATATTCAATGTATTTCTCTAAGAGAAGAAAAGCAGCTACCGGTAGAGATACAAATAATATTACTTGTTTTGCTGGTGTTGATTTTAGAAATGTAAAAAGAATGTACATGCACGCTAATATTGCACCAACATGTATTCTGATCGTGAAGGTAAAGAGTATAATTGAAATGGTCAATAAATGCGTAAAATAAAGACTACTTCTTTTATTTTTTATTTTATATAAATTATACATTATAATTGTGATTAATCCAAAAATAATCTCCTCCCTCATTAAAGAAAATGAGTTAATTAACATAGGCGGATATAAAATAGCAAATGCCATAACATAGTAAGAAACCCTGTGAGAGTAATTAATCATTCGGGATAACTTATACAGATAATAACACGAAACCGCATAGAAAACTTGTTTCGCCACTAGAACATAAAAAACATTCTTCCCAAAAAGAAAAAAACAGACACCTACAATGAAAGGCCAACCATGATGATATGTACCGGTTATGTTTTCAAGATCAAGGAAGCAATGAAAAAAACCAAAATTACCAATCGAGTTTTCAATTCTTTCCCCTAATCGAAACCAATGAGCTTCATCTGCTCCCCAAATTTGATATGGATTGGGTGCAATTTTTGAATATTCAGACCAAAACAAGCCTAATAAAAAACACTTAAAAATTAAACTAACAGTAATCGTTAGTTTTACTTTACTTACTTTCAAATTTGTTTTGTTTTTGGAAAACAATTTGTGTCTTTTCTCTCAATAGTCAATGGATACCCTGTGCAAGGATCAAAGACACCATCTATTGTAGTCAATCCTAGATCAAAACCCTGTTTATTACATTCATGTAGTGTGAAGTCATTGTATGAACCATAAGGATAACACATAACAAAATCTTCATCATCATTAATTTTTTCTAAAAAATTTCTTGTTTTTGTAATTTCATCGATTTGTTCGTTTTCAGAACTTTTACCAAGCCATATGTGCTTTGCACCGTGACCGCCAATGACCATCCCTGAATCATTCATTTCAATAAGTTGGTCAATATTCATGTAGAGATTAGAAGAAAATGTTTTGATATCCTCATCCACAAATCTAGAAAATAAATAATCAACTATTTCAATTCGCAGGTCTTCATCTAAATAATTTTGTAATACATGCTTAAAAAATGTTACTTCCTTTCGATCATAGGCATCATAAAAATTAAAGTCCTTCCAAAAATTTAGAAGATAAGACTCTAAATCCTTGTTTTTATGCAAATGATTAGTTGTTTCTAGCAATAGATTAATCAGGTTTTCTCCCTCTGGAATGGAAGCTAATATAAAATGGATCTTATTTACATCAAGTATAGCATCGGTAGTAACTGCATTAACAGGAGGGAAAAACCAACCCTGAATACCAAGCTTATTTAAAATAGGGAAAACATTATTGTAGTGATCTGCATAACCGTCGTCAAAAGTAAGTACTACACCATTTTCAAAACACTTATCTCCTTTTATTGCAGATCTAACATCTTCTAATGTCAAAAACTGATAATTTTTGGATATGTACTCAATCTGATAAATGAACTCCGTTGTGTTTAAAGCTTTAATTTTGGGATACTTACTTTCAATCAGTTCTCGAATGTAGTGATACATAACAAATGTTATATGATTATTCAAAATTAAGAAAGTTTAGGTTAGAATGACTATTTATTAATTTTCGTCCAAAGTACTTTGCACCTTTATTCGTCAAGTGTTGCCCGTCATATGAGATAAGATTTCCATTGTCTGTGAAAATTGGAACAGTACCGAAATCATCCAAAAAGCAGCTTTGTGTATCAACAAAACTATTAGCAGGAATTATTTGTTTCATTTTGTTGTTAACATAACGATTTTTTTCTAAAATTTTATTTTGTATATTTAAGGTATTTTTTGTAGGATTTATATTATCGATTTTAATATCACCAAAGCATTTTGGTCCAAGAAATAAAACCTCGGCACTAGTAATAGATTTTAAATTATTAAAGGATTCTTGAAAAAAGGGGATTTGCCATTTCTTCCATAATGAAGCTAATACAATATAGTCAGCACTACGTATTCGATCTAATAAAACACTAGAACTATACCATCCAATATTACAGCATGATGCTATATGCTTTTCTTTAATGTATTTTGTGAGATCACTCTTGACATATAAATTACCACAATTAGCAGGAATCCTAAAAGTAGATACTTGTATTTTATCTAGAATTGATAATTGGGTTAAACAATTTAAAAAGTCTGAAGCATAACTATCACCTATTATAAGTAACTTAGTTTTATTTAATTCATTATTAAAATCATTAGTCTGATTTTTATTAAAATATTCACTCGCTATCTCTGCTTCGATTTGTCCATTTATAAAGCCTACATTTCCTGCAGTTTTAGGAATGGAATTATCATACAATAAAAAGATACATATAAATACAATAATTATGTACATTGATGAGATANTTATAAAATTACATTTNGGTCTAATTTTTGATTCTAATTTTTTGTGAAATATGANACAAATGCTAAAAATAAATAATGTAATAAGNAACATTATTACAATATTTGTTGGAAAATATTCCCTTAGAATCAATATCAAAGGGTAATGTATTAGATAAATACTATAACTAGCAACGCCTATGAAAACTAATATTTTATTTTTAAGAAAAACTATCAATGAAGAATTACTATTTAATTTTTTTACAACAAAATAAAAGAAAATAACTATAGGAAATATCAAATAAGATGGATAGGGATGATCAGAATTAATATAGTACAAAGAAAATGAAAACAGAAAAAATGATAAAACTGTATAAACCCAAGAGTGGTTTTGGTTATTATTGTTTTTTGTAAAATAAATTAAACCTCCTAACAAAAACACCCAAATGCGAGTAAAAGGTAAAAAATAAGCCCATGGCGCTACATAGTTAAAAAATATTTTGCTTTCAAAAAAAGGATATTTAAAAGATATATTCCCACCCATTTGAGCAAGAAAAAAACTAAATATTGTAACTGTAAGTAAAATCGTAACGCAAAAATTTTTGCTAATTTTTAATGAAAAAATAAATATTACAGGGTAAATAATGTAGAATTGTACCAAATTAGCAATAAACCAAAAATGTAGGAAATAATTATTTAAATGAACGGCGTTAAAATAATCTGCTTCAAAAAAATAATAAAAGTTACAATAAAAAAACAAACTAGAAATGGTATTTTTGGCTAATTTTAAATTTTCTTCTTGGGTGTTTATAAAAGGCAAAATAAAAAGAAATACTAGTAATACAAAAAGAAATGAAGGAAGTATACGTAAAACTCTTTTTTTTATATATTTTGAATAACTCCAATCATTATTTTTATAAGCTACATATATTGATTCAGTTATAAGGTAACCACTTATCAGGAAAAAAAGGTCAACACCTATAAACCCAGAAGGAAGATAAACAGGATTTAAGTGAAATAAATAAATTAAAATTATTGAAACACCTTTTAGGCCATCAAACTCTTCTTTGTAATTTAGTTTAATAGATTTCTTTATACAGATTTAATTTTATTATACAAAACTTTTATTTAGGAGACTTTTCTTCACGCATTCCACGAACATAGTGGTACATGACAAAAGTTATATCGTTATTATTCAAATCGAAAAATTAGGACGATCTTGATCGCAATCTCCTTTGAAGATAATTGGGGAATAATGCTCACTAAATCTATAAGCCCATGATATTTTAATATTTTTTTTCTCAAATGGTTCGAAATAATTCGGGATCACAGTTCCTTTTTCCACTAATCTTTCAGACATCTTGATGAATCCAGACATTTCTAAGTACTTTTCTGGTACTCCAAATACATAAAAGTCTACAAATTCATAGTTATTTTTTTTCATAATGTCATCGAAAGGTATAACGAGATTCCACCAACCTCTTTTATCGAACATTAATATATCAACAATTCTAAGAACTTTTCTTCCGGAATTACAACACTCTCGAGTAGCAACATATCCACAAACCTTTTCATCTAATTTCATGCAATATATATTGTAATTATATATAGGATGATTAGCATATCTGTTAAAGAAGTACTTCAGGCTTTTCAGTGGAAATAAATTACAATTTTGAACTTCAAAACGGGTGTTTTCTAAATTTAGATTACCAAGATATATTTTACTAATAGTTGGAAAATTATCTTTTTGAATTTTTTTGGGGGATACGCTAATCGGAATATTTGCCAATTTAAAATCATTGAGTGATTTGTTTACACAAAAATAATGTGCTAATTCCCCTGTCTGATAACCAAGAGATGAATATATTTTTTTTACAGTTTCATTATTACCTACAGTTCCTATAAATTTGTAATTAACATTTGATGTTACAAATAAAAGAAGTTGTAAACCTAACATACCAGATACCCCATTTTTCACTTTCCAAGTAGTAAGCCAAACGGTGTTTACTGAAGTTAGGCCTTCATCAAATCTCTTAGTTGTAATGAAACCGAGGCAACCAAGAACCTGGTCGTTATCTTCAGCAATTACAAAATCGTATTCCCTACCATCTGTCCCCAAATGCTGCCATTCAAAAAACGCTCTATCATTGGCTAGAATGTGCTTATAATCCCAATTTTCCTTAAGAAACAAAGCTAATTTACAGTAATCACTTTTCCTACAAAAATGTATATCCACTCTACAGATTTTTATTCTCCAGAAGCTCAACGAGCCCAAATTTTTGATTCATAACCCAGAGTATTTTTCTCATCTCAAAAGCAACCGCTGGTTCAGCCCTAGAAATAGGATGGAAATTAGACTTTGCACAGGCATTTAGGGCAATTTCCAAATTGGGTACTTCGATACAAAAGTGAACTAACCTAATGCCTTTTTTTAGATTTTGATTTATGGGAGAATCATTGCCTAAAGGCTCTATTAATTCTATTGTTTGATTTGCGACTTCTAAAAATGCTACGGTAACAGATTGGATAGAATCTTCAATTTTCACCAAGCCAGCTTGAGTTGCATCTATAGACTGAACAGCTATGCCCAAGTGATGAAACCTTGCTCTCGGTCCGAATATTTCGACACTAGGTCCCATCATTAAGATCCATTTGAATTTTTATATTTTCTGGTTTTGGATATGCATTATTCAAATTCCACTCAAATGTATTTTTTGAATTGTGGTTCTCCATTTTTGATTTTTTAAAGAATTCAAGGCATGGGAGATTTTTGGGTGTCTCGATAAACTCAGCAGTCATTACAACAGCTCCTCTTTTTTGAGAGATAATGCTAGCGATGTGCAGAATCGTTTTTTCCACTCCCTTGCCTATTACACGACAACTAAGAATGAAGTCTATTAAGCATGCTTGCGTTCCTTCAAATTCAATGCTTGCAAACCCGGTAAGACCATAATCTCCAAATTTGTCAGACACATGTATAACGAATACTTCAATATTGTCATTTATAGCCCATTCCACCAGACTTTTTTCGTTCATTCGTCTGGTTGAAAGGTTCATTTGATTTGTCTTATTGAACAGTTGACTTGCTCGGACTTTATTTGAATCCAGTAATGGTTCTACTACCACCTGAAGATCCAACGCTTTAAGCCAATCATCTAAAGAAAGAAATTTTTCATCAAGTCTAGTAAGTTCATCTTTGCGGTTTCTTTCAGCGTGATACAATTCGGTTCTTTTCCTATCCTCCAAACTAACTGATGGACTATCAAAACAGTCTAAACCTTTAAGGAATTGAGGATAATCCATTACATTTTGGGGCAATTCGGGTACAAGAACTTGAGGAAATGCTTCTTTGACTCTAGCTCGCTCTGAAGGGTTATCATCCAGAAAAACAACTGAATCCATACCGATGTTTATCTCTTTTACCAATGATGAAAGATTCGCTGCTTTGTCCGACCAGTTGATTCTCCAACCGGCAAAGTCATCTAATCTAAGAACCATTTCTGGATGAGAGATTATGGCCTCTAGTGCAACTTTCTCAGTATTTTTGCTTATGATTGCCAAGAGAATACCTTTAGCACGCAAACCTTTAAGCACTAGCTGAAAATCCTTGAAAGCTTCTCCTTCTGGATCATGACCACCTAATTTTAAATTATCCGAACCATAGTCACCAAGAATTCCTCCCCAAAGCGTGTCGTCCAAATCACACACAATAAGCTTTTTTGTTTCTCCCAATGTTCTTCTTATGCAACCCTTTACTAATTGCATCAAATTTCTAAGAACACCTAACTCAAATGGAACTTTTGCCAAATACCACATTTGAGAACTGATCTTATAAGGTGAAATATATAAATCCGTATCCAACAAGAAGAGGTTACTCAATGAACTGAGCTTTTTATACAGTACTCCATTCATCTCATGGATTAAAGATCTTAGCCCAATGCCTTCTTTTAAATCGAGCATACCGTACCCTTGCTCGATAACTGGTATTTTCCAGTTACAAACAAATATGCTATTAACTTGAGCAGATAATTTCTTTACAATGTCACAAAATATTTCTACATCTTTGATGACATTAACTGGGTCATAAGGCGTCATTTTTCTAGCCTCGTAAAAAGAATTACTAGCAGATTCCGGCAGTGTCCAAATAAGAAGATTTTGGGCATCATCAGATAGCTCTTGCAGGACGCTAATCATTGCCCCAACAGGGTCACCAAAGCCTATTCCAGTTGCCTGGATTTCAGGCAATGAGGTATCATTATTGAAATATCCTACCAATTGTTCGACATTAAAGTCTGATATTATTGTAAGTTTTGTGACTTCTTTCAAAGTTTGGAATTTTAGTCCAATGTATCGGTTATAAATGTAGCAAGGTCACCAATATCTTTAACCGATGTCTCTTGCTTGGTAAGTTCAATCGCCAAACTTGGACAACTTCCAAAACCATCTTTCACTGCCTGCTCTATTCCGACCATAAGGGTTACGAAACCTAGACTGTCTAGTTTGGAACTCTCACCCAATACTAGCTCACTCTCGACACATTCCAACTGCGAATCAGAAGGACGCAATTCGTTAACTTGGGCAACAGCTATATATATTGCATCTAGCACTTTTTGTTTACTATTTTTAGCCATTTTTATGTAATTATTTTATCCTTAATTTTTAAAAATTTTTTAACAGAGCATATGAAATTGCAATGCCTTATAAATCGTAAAATTGTTTCATAATTAAGCTATTCAAATCAACTGAGGAAATGGTTTCCACAATTTTTTCGCTAGCACCTCCATTCCCATAAGGATTTTGTACACTCTCCAGCTTAGCCTGAAATTCATTTGATGATGCAAGATGTAAGGCTTTTACAATTTCGTTTTTCACAGGTTTACAATCAATAACGCTTGTAGCCCTTAATCTACCATCCTGCCGACTCCCTACATTGATTGTCGGCTTTCGGAAAGTAGGCACTTCGGCAAGTCCGCTCGAAGAGTTTCCCACAACCATGTCAAAATGCTTAATACATGATAAATATCTCAACTGCCCCAGAGAAGTGAAAGCTTTAACATGGTCGCGTTCCTTAGAAAAGCCTTCAATCATTTTCATTAGACCTCTACCTTCCGTATCTGCATTTGGCATGGTAAAAACGACAAGGCAATCAACTAATTCATCCAATGCACTAAACAATTCTCTCATTTGCTTCTCGGATGGCTCATCACCCAAGGTAATTGGATGAAAAGTTACCAATAAATTAGTTTTAGTCATTTTTATACCGAGTGACTCTTCCAGTTCGAATCTACTCAATAGATTTAATTTAAAAATATTATCAATCCCCAGACCGCCTACGCAAAAAACTCTATCAGGTTGTTCGCCTAATTGAATAACCCGTTTTTTATATTCTTCGGCCGCAACAAAATGAAGATGAGACATCTTGGTTATTGAATGCCTTATTGCCTCGTCAAAAGCCCCTTCCGTGATTTCACCCCCGTGGATATGGGCAACTGGAACCTTAGCAAATAAAGCGGTAAAAACTGCCGGTAAAATTTCATAACGATCTCCCAACACAACCAATAAATCTGGTTTAAGGGTTTTCAGGCAGTCTCCAAATCCTATTGCACCCAACCCTACGGCCTTGGATATGCCAGCAGGTGAATCCGAGCTTATCAGAGAGTCTACCTTAGCGTTTATGGTAAATCCGTCGTTCTCAATTTCCTTGTAAGTTAGACCAAATTCAGGAGATAAGTGCATACCCGTTACACAAATCTGTAATTCCAGATTATCGGAATTAAGTATGCCTTGCATCACCCACCTCAAAAGGCCATATTCTGCTCGACTACCAGTGACTACGCAGATTTTTCTCAAAGCACAATTAAGTCGTCCGGAGCAAAATCCTTCGAGGCTTTTTGTCCGATCATATTATCCCATTCCATTGGGGAAATCCCTGAACCCGGTCTTTTGACCGCTAGATTATCTTTCGTAAAAAAATCCCCCTTCTTAATTTCCTGACTTGCCACAATTGACTTTCGGGCAATCTCGATATTCTTTTTTTCACTCTTACTTGGCTTCTTTACGCCATCACCCATGGCTTTTTCAATGTTGCGAATACTTTTAACCATTTGCTTGAGTTCGTCTGGCTCGAGGCTTGCAGCATGGTCAGGCCCTGGCATTGCACGGTCTAAAGTAAAATGCTTCTCAATCACAGTCGCACCCATGGCAACTGCAGCAATGGGAACTTCTATGCCCAAAGTATGGTCAGAATATCCGACATTTACCTCAAATTCAGCTTTCATCGCCAGCATCGCATTTAAATTCACATCTTCCATGGGTGTAGGGTATTCAGTATTACAATGAAGCACAGTTATTTGATTTCTTGGGGTACCTGATGACTCCAAAACTAAAAGAGCATCTGCCACTTCCTGCAATGATGCCATCCCTGTTGAGATAATGAGGGGCAATCCCTTGGAACTTGTATGTCTTAAATAAGGTAAGTTTGTGATCTCTCCGGAGGGAATTTTTAGAAACTCTGCACCCAATTCAATAAGAAGATCAACACTTGCTTCATCAAATCCAGTGGAGGCAAAACGAATGTCATACTTTTCGCATTCTTGGATTAGTTCTAAATGCATCTCTACACTAAGCTCAAGTTTACCAATCATTTCCGCCTGCGATTCATCGGAACTAGTTGTATTTAATTGGTAAGCTGCTTTTGATGCAGATTGAGTAACCAAAGATTTTGCCGTAAATGTCTGAAACTTTACAATATCGGCACCCGCTTTAGCTGACTGCTGAATCAAACTTTTTGCCAATTCTATAGATCCATTGTGATTAACTCCTGCTTCGGCTATGATAAGCGTTTTGCTCGGGCTTTCTAAAATCATTTAACGATGGTATTACTGGGGACATCCTTCCGGACGATTTGCCCCGCCGAGATAACAGAGTTCATTCCGATTTTTATTCCTTCATGCAAAACCGCACCACTGCCAACAAAACAACCATCTTCAATCACAACACCTCCATTTATAAGTGCGCCAGTTGATATATGACAATGAGAGCCGATGATAGCGTCATGCTCGATGAGAGCTTTGTTATTTAAAATACAGTTTTCTCCAATTCGTGCAGATGCATTCACAATGACATGGTGAAACACTGCTGTTCCTGAGCTTATTGACGAATGGTCCGAGACACAGGAGGTTGGAGACTTAAGAACAGGAAAAAACGCACCCAATGAATTTGCTATTTCAAAAAGTTTGATTCTCGTTTGGGGAGTTTTAATTTGTCCCACGGAAATCATGACCGAAGGAGAATTCACTAATAGCGATTCCATTTCATTATCGGATGCCAAAACTTTGTGTCCGAGCACTTCCTTGGTACTGGATCCCGGGTGGTCAATGATTCCCTTGACTTTGAATTCGGGAATGCTATCGATTAGGTTGATGCATGATTTGCAATGCCCCCCTGCCCCAATCAATAGTATTGGTGTAGGTTCAGGATTTTTCACTTAGAAAAGCACTACTTGGTAGATTAATAATTTTTTGTTCCAGATTCTCCAGGGTATACATATCCATTCGTGGACAGTTTTGAAAGGGGTTCAGTTTATGAATTCCTGTCCATGCAGGGCGTGACATAAAGCCAGCCTCATTAAGGGATGATAACAACACCTCCTTGAGTGACTTGTCCGGCTTATGAAGCATCATAGTCTGCAACCAATAATTGCTCCTGCAACCAGAAGGTTCTTTTAAAATACTGGCAAAATCAAATTTCTGAAAAACCTCTTCATACTTGGCAAAAAGTTGTCTTTTGGATGCAAGGAATTTCTCTAGGTTCTGCAGTTGGGCACAACCAAAGGCCGCGTTGAGATTTGGCATTCTATAATTAAACCCAACTTGATCATGAACATAATCCCAGCGATGAGGAACCTTGGCAGTTGTGGTGATGTGCTTTGCCTGGTCTGCCAATTGGTCGTCATCTGTTATGATCATGCCACCACCACCTGTCGTGATGATTTTATTCCCGTTAAAACTTATGGATCCAAACTTTCCAAAGGTTCCCGTATGCTTGTCTTGATAAAAACTACCAAGTGACTCTGCCGCATCTTCGACCAATGTAATCTTGTATTTGGCGGCTACTTCTACAATTTCATGAATTTTGCATGGGTGCCCGAAAATATGAACCGGAACAATGGCAGATATTTTTTTTCCCGTATTTTTATTAATACAAGAGTCCTCTGAAATATAAGAAATTTCTGACAAATACTCATCTAACTTTATGGGATCCACACCCAAGGTATCTTCCTCAGAATCAACAAAATGTGGGCTTGCCCCACAATAGGAAACGGCATTGGAAGTAGCCACGAAGGTTAGTCCTGGGATCAATACTTCATCGCCTTTCTGGACGCCCGAGAGCAACAAAGATATATGAAGCGCTGCAGTGCCATTTACAACGGCAATCGCACGCTTCGCACCAGTATACTCAGCAATTTCCTGCTCAAACCTGTCCACATATTTGCCAACTGATGAAACAAATGTACTCTCAATACAATCCGAGACATATTCTTTTTCCAATTCCCCTACTCTAGGCTCATGAAGTGGGATAAAACCATTAGTGGTAGTCAATACTTCCCTTAATGCCTCGACAAAACTATTTGCTAAATCTGTTTTCAAAATGACAGAATTAGATTTCGTAATTTCCGAAATGATTTTCTCTACCTTCTAAATTCTTGAAGAAACTATTCCCAACCTGTTCAATGATCTCCTTTACTCCCATTGGTACAGAATAAGCAGGTTCGAACTCAAGAACCTCTCTTACTTTAGTGAAATCTACTCTGTAATTTCTGGGGTCTCCTCCATGTTCCTTGTAAGCTACCTTGGAATTTGGAAGCAGTTTCACAATTTCATTAACCAAAGCACGCTTGGTAAAGTTATTTTCATCTCCACCGGCATTGAATACTTCGAATGCAACCTTGTCAGGATCTTCTTCCAATACTTTGGCAATCAAGCGCGAAAAATCTCTTACATGGCAGTAGGGCCTCCAGGTATCTGCGTCAAAAACGAGCAATTCATTCCCAATCGCCAACTCTCTGGTAAATTCATTTACTGTGAGGTCAAAGCGCATACGGGGAGACAAACCAAATGCTGTGGCAAAACGTAATACAGTGGGGCAATAGTCAACCTCTCCCTTAATGCTCATGAGTTTTTCTTCTGCTGCGACTTTAGCCTGTGCGTAAAGAGAAAGAGGGGTAAGAGTAGATTCTTCACTGGCTAAAACTCCTTCTTCCATAAGCCCATAATTTGAACATGTGGATATAAAGATAAGCTTTTGAATACCTTTCCCTTTGAGAATTTCGAATGAGTCTTGTACCCCATTCGCATTTATATTGTCCGATTCATCAGGATACTTTTTGGTAATGGGATCACCAACCAATCCTGCCAACAGTACAACATGAGATACACCTTCGGCTGCATTTTCTAATGCATTTGGATGGCACAAGTCACCGTATTTAAAATCATAGTTTGGGTGACCCAAAAAAGACTCTGGAGCGGCGTGATTATTATAAATTAAATTGTCAAAGCACCTGACAGCATATCCCATTTCCAGCAAGTGCTGCGTTACTACAGATCCCACATAACCTGCACCTCCTATTAAGAGAACAGTCGAATTTTTATTTTCCATATAATTTAATGAGTATTTAAGATGTAACGATTAAAAAGATTATACTTTTATAGATTATTTCTAAATTTCATCAATGCTTCCGCAACGACCAAGTCTTCTGGTTCATCGATATCAATATTGAAGCGGCTTTCAGTTTCAAAAAGATAAGTCTCTCCTGCTTTCAAAAAGGATTTATTCTTCAAAAGAAAATCGACTGAAGCCATGTAAATTGATCCATCAATGTAGTAAAATTTTTCTGAATAATCCTGTCTTCTTACTACATTCACACTTGGTTCTTTTACGAAAGACCAATCATCATCTTTGCCCAAGGAACATTCATAGGGATGCTCTCTCATTTCGTGAACGCTGACTAATGATTCCAGTTTTTTGGCATCAAAAATTTGCAGGGCTTCGCTAACTTGATCAACAGTACGCAAAGGTGATGTAGGTTGAAAGAGAACTACAGTAGCAGGTTTAGCTTTATTAGAGTTTTTTAACCATTCGATCCCATGCAAAACCACATCTATGATGGAGGAGTCATCCTGTGCAAGTGAACTGGGTCTTTTATATTCAGTATCAAATCCAAAAGTGGAGGCTAAACTCAAAACTTCAGTGCAGTCCGTGGAGACAAAAGGATATGCATGATTAGAGAGCTTTTTAATTATTTCAAATGTATATTCAATCAATGGACGATTGTTCAAATGAACCAGATTTTTCCCAGGAATACCTTTTGAACCTGCTCTTGCAGGAATAAAAAATATAGTACTTGTGTTCACTTTTTTCCCTAATCCTGAATGGGAGGTCTTATAAATAAAAGTCCTATTTGAGGATTACAAAAGGTTGGGAGAAAAGAAAATTGTACAACAGATTGTTCAATACAAGTAAACTTTTCTTGAATTTGTTCCCTAAGAATTTCCCAGTCAAATCCCTTGTGTTGATGTCTTTCGACTTTTTCCATATTACCAATGGATGCGTGAAACAATTCACTCCAAGAATATTTGTATTCACCTTGTTTGATAAATAACTTTTTAATTAGATATTTAGTTAAAAATAAAATACCTTTTTCATTTGGCACAGTAACAATTAAAAAACCGTCTGTAATAAGGCTTATTTTTTCAATATATTTGGGAATAATTTTGGGATCAATATGCTCCAAGGTTTCAAGAGTTAGAGAACAATCAAATTGAACTTCAGTAAATTGATCAATATCAGATGGGTTCAGTGACTTTAAAAAGGTGTATTTTTTATTTGATTTAAAATTCTCTCTAACCTGATCTATCCCGCCTTCCCAATCGGCATCTAAACCCACATAAAAATCAGGTCTTGGCTCAATTTAAGATAAAGACCTAGCATCAAAACAGCCTAATTCAAAGATTTTAGAGGTTTTTATCTCATATTTCTTTATCATCTTTGCAACCCATCTAAATCTAGCTTTGTGAAACCATCCTCTGATATTATTACTGAATAATCTTTTATTATAATCGCTCATTTAGTACTCCTTAAAACTATATTTTTTCCAATAAGTAGCGGCGACAAGTTAAGATCAGTGAATTTTTTACTTATTTCAAATAAGTGCTTCTTGGAAAACTTTTGCGAAATTCGAGCATAATCTCTGCCTTTAATTTTATAAAACATAAAATTTTTAAGGTTTAATAATAATGCAACTATTCCAGCTAGATAAATTGGCTTTTGGCACACCATAAAACTGATTTTCTCAAGTTTTTTAGCAATGATAGACGACGGTTCATCAGGGTCATCTAGAAAAGAGACGTGGTGATGAGCTATTCTATCATGCATTTTTGACCTTAGAACCGTAAAATCATCTAGATCAAGTGACTTTTGATTTTTAATCTTTCGGGCAAAAGCGTTGGCAAAACGAAATGAATACTCCCTGGATGAACCTCTGGGTGCGATACATGGAGTTCCAGAGTTGTAAGCATCAAAACTTGTAGCACAATTTGCATTTATAAGAAGAGTACAAGTATGTAACCAGGGAGCGATTGACCAACGCCCGTCCACCTCCATATTTTCGAGTTCTATGGGAGCATCCGAAGGATGCGGTCTATATATTACTTTTGTCCCAGCTTCTACTAATTGGTCGCATATTCTAAGTACACTTTTCTTTGCTTCTTCATCTTCTTTCTTCCGCCAAGCATTGGATTCATCGTAAGAGTCTTCAAATGGATTAAAAGATGAGCAAACTAGAACAAACTTTCCGTATTTCTTTTTAATCTCAGAAATTTCATCTTTGAACCAGTGTTTCGAATTTTTATGCAAAAGTGACATTCTTGGATTACCAGATTCTAAAAGCTTAGCTTTAGGGTATTTTGCTCTAATCATGTCCGCTTGCTTCCTTCCCCAACAAAAGATGAGGGCAGATTCATTTGCTGCATTGTCCGAAAATCGTTGTGAAAAAAAATAATCCGCTTGAGTCACAAGTCCTTCCTCGTCGAGGGATGTAAAAACAAATCCTTTGCGTTTAAGTATATGCCATTTTTTATCGTCTAAAATTTGTGCACATTTATCGAAAATCACCCCTGGTGGATATAAGCCTAAGCAACAGGCCCAGAGAATTTCATTTTTTTCTCCCAAAACAACATTAAGACCATTTTGTGCTAATTTTGTTGCAATGAGGGCACGACTGTCGAGTTCACGCTTGGTTACCTCTACCAAGACATATACCCATCTATTCGAATTATTGCTCAACCAAATGAATAATTAGTTGGGGTAACGATTGATTTGATCTTTATCAGAAACAATTTTATCCCCACGAACAAATCGATGGTTAACAAGATCCTGAGGTATAGCACTTTTACGATATCCAAAATGCCCTCCTCTTTTCAAGCCCTTCAACCTACTGCTAAATTCTAACTGAACGATGTATCTCTGGCTATCGTCATAGAGTCCGCGATGGAGAACATTGGTATCAAAAATCAAAAGGTCACCTTTTTGACCAATTAATTTTTTAGATTCATTGGAATCAATTTCAGATTCTGAGAATTTTGATAAATTATAATCCCAATAGCTTTTCTTGTGAGTACAAGGAATTACCTGCGTACAAGCAGTTTCTGTTTGGTCGTTTACACAAATAAAAATCTTAATGCGATGCCCCACAGAATCATGATGCCAATCTGGAGAAGCAGGTTTGCCGACCTGACAGATATGGGAATCTGCGTAATCGAACTGGCAAGACCTGCCCAAGTAATTGACTAGCAAGTTGTTCATTGTTTGATCCTCAAAAATTTTACGAAGCAAAGGATATTTCAAAAGTATATCGTAATCGTTAGACTCCAGTAATCCTTCTCGAATTTTATCCAATTCCTCTAATTCACTTCCGGAAAAAAAAGCTTTCCAGTGATAGAATCCTTCGTTTGCAAGTTCTCCTTGGACAGGAGCAAAACTATCAGACAAATTAATATAAGTGGCTGAAAGTAAACTTTTTAATCTCATAGTAAAAGCTTAGCTTAACCTTAGAACAAATCTCATATGGTTGGCACAACCAGCTTGGTCAACACATGCTTGCAGGGAATCAAAGTTTTCCCGAAAGGAATCACAAGATTTCTGATCACCGCGCAACTCGTAAAGCGATGCTAAATCTGCAATATCCATACCTCTAGTCTCACAAAAGATGAATTCAAGATCCACTAATTCTGATAATTTTCGTGCACTTTTAGGGGTAAAATAATGGAGATGTGAAGGGGGAATAACCAGACTGCTAAATTCTTTCATTTCCCTGATACCGTAGGAATCAAGATTTGGAGTAAATGCCAAGATAACACCGCCTGGATTCAAGATTTTTTTACAATCATTTAGAAGTTCAACTGGGTCAGGAACGTGTTCGATCAAATCAAACATGGTTATTACATCGAAAGAATCTTCAATTTGCGAAACCGAGCAGTTATATGTTGGGATCTTGAAGTTTTCTTGGGTGAAAGATGCCAACTGTGGGCTTAACTCTTGTCCAACCACATCATAACCTGCATCCTTAAATGCCTCCAAGCACCAACCTGTTCCACAACCAATATCCAACACCTTGCCAGTTTTTTTAAATTTCTGGATGATAGATACGCGCTCTTTTCCAAAACGTTGTTTTCTATATTCTCGAGTGGCATCATAGGATTTAACAGCAGAGTCTAAATAATTATCTGAGTCATAAACATCCTCTACGAAATTTGGAAAGTGAGATGCGAATCCATAATCAAGTTCTTTGCAGTACTGTACGGTCAACCAATCATTAATCTTACAAAAAGTAGTGACCTCTGAAGAACCTGAAATTGGACAAGTCTCCTGCTTTCTAAATCCACGTTTACTTTCGACACGTTTAATCTGCTCATCTCTTTGATCGAGCATCATCTTTATAAAACCAGGCTTTCGTAATTCCCCTAAATCTATAGGTAAAAATTCGTTTATTAGTTTTTCGTACATCGTAAATAAGAAGGTTAGTTCAAATCTTTAAAAGTTTCTTTCCAAGTTGTTTGTAATCATCGACTGATTTTCTTTTCCAAATAGGTATTGCGATTGCAGTATGAAGAAGATTTCTTGTCGTTTGAGCATGCTCTACTTGCTCAGAGGAAAGAGCATGACCCCAATAGGCAGCACAATGCCAATTAATCGCATCAGGGAGATTTTTTGTTCCAAATCCTTCCGAACCTAAAATATCTATTAATTTTTTCCTTAAAACTTCATCTTTTTCAAAAAAGATAAGACAGTCATGGATAATTTCTGATTTCTGAGGAATTGAACGGTAGTCAAATGATTCCCCCATCGAATCAACTAAGGCAAGATATCTTTCTTCATTTGCTTCGAGCATTCTGTCGAGTTTCGAAAGCTGTACTTTACCGACAGCAGCCTGCATCTCTGTCATGCGGTAATTAAAGCCAGGGGTGCTGCATGTATCAAGTCCACGGGGGAATGCCGGGTTGTTCTCATGACCATGATCTTGATACTCGTTTGCATATTTGAAAACAGCATGATCATTGCAAAGAACCATACCACCTTCTCCAGTGGCGATAATTTTACCATGATCGAAACTAAAAACTCCAGCCTCGCCAATCGTGCCTAAATAACCACCGTCATAACGAGCCCCTACTGATTCGCAGTTATCCTCGACAACAGGCAGTCCCTTTTCCTTAGCAAAAGCCATAATCGGATCCATATCGGCAGGAACTCCGAGCATATGAACCGGAACAATTGCGGATGTCTTTGGACTTACTAATGAAGCTAGTTCCGAAGGGTTCATATTTAAGCTGCGATCAACATTGGCAATGATAGGAGTGGCCCCACAATCCAAGATAGCCTCGACAGTAGCAATAAAGTTAAAAGCTTGCGTTATCACTTCGTCCCCAGGCTTCACCCCGACAGCTTTGAGTGCAACTTTTGTGGCAGCGGTGCCCGAGGTTACTGCTTGGCAATGCTTAACTTTGAACTTAACAGAAATAGCCTGCTCAAATTCTCGAACATGGTAGACTCCATTTCGCATTCCGTCAAAGCCATGAGCGAACAAGACTCCCCCGTTATCAAAAATAGAGGAAACTGCGTTTTTTTCTTCTTCGTCAATCCATTCAAATCCTGGCATAATAAAAAAAATTAATTGATAAATGGTCTTATAATTGCACCAACATCTTCAACCTTCAGAGGAACAGGATTTTGGTCGAATGCCCCCTGCATTCCTTGCATTATTTCGCAAATATGCTCAAATCGATCTTGTCCTATCCCAAATATGGAAAGAGATTTAGGCACATCCAAAGTATCAAACAATTCTTGCATTTTGCTTATAAAATCTTCGCACATCTGCTCTTGGGATAATGTATGAGCTGAACCTTTTATAAGTTCGTACAATTCGGAATACCCATAATAACCACCGTTTATATTATATCGGACAACGGATAAGGCGAACATTCCACCACAAATGCCGTGAGGAATCTTGTAATGCACTCCGAGTGGATATGACATAGCTCCAGCAATACCAGACCCAGAATTAAACAAAGATATTCCAGCATAATAGGCACCCAACTGAATTTTGAGTAGTCTCTCCATATTCTGGGGATCTTCGATCAAAGCAGGCAAATTGTGGTAGAGTAAGGAAAACGCTTCTCTCGCAAAACTACGGGTAAGGAAATTTGAATTTTGCCTTTGAGAAAATCCATAATTTGTGGGCGGTGCATTAGTTGTAACAAAACTCTCAAGAACATGAACCATAGCATCTACACCAGCTGAAACAGCAACCTTTTGCGGGGCCAAACATGTAAAGCTTGGGTCCAAGACTGCATACCTTGCATTCATATATGCTCCATTAATACCTAGTTTTTTGTTCTCCTGTTTATTGGTAAATACAGCATTAATGGTAACCTCGCTACCAGTTCCAGCAGTAGTAGGAATAGCCATTAGGGTAATCCCCGGTTTCTTTACCTGATCAAAACCTCTGTAATCCAAGCCTGAACCGGTGTTGGTTATAAGAACAGCCACTGCCTTGGCTAAATCCAAGGCACTACCGCCACCAATTGCCAAAATAAAATCGCACGACAGGTTTCTGGCTTGATCACTTACATTATCCAAATAATCGTAATCCGGTTCCTCCGTGCCCCTAAGAAGAATCTCCTCTGTATCCAAACCTTTTTTTGCTAATTCGGATTTCAGGAATCCGATTGGTTCAATTTGGGCAACATTCTCGTCAATTAGAAATAACGGACGATTGCAAATAGACTTCAGCAGGTCAGGCAAATCCTTATAAACACCAACCCCACATATTAATTCTGTCTGTAAAAAGAATCTAAAATTAGAGGAATACATAACTATCTTTTGGATAGAACCTCTCTATAGTCTTCAGGGGTTCCTACGTCACGCCAATTTTCATGCATTGGAAACCCATTTACAGTAAGACCATCATTAAGAAAGCCATCGAGCAATTCGGTCATATCAAACTTCTCATTTGGGATTCTAGCTAATGCTTCTGGATTTAGTACATATATTCCAGCATTAACCGGATATGAAATAGTCGGTTTCTCAGTAAGTTCTAAAATCGATTTTCCCGAACTACGGGCTACTGCGTATGGAATTTGCACTTCATGATTGCGCAAGCACACAGTGGCAAGCACTGAACCCTTTTCATGATATCTGATAACCCTCGAGAAATCCAAATTCGTAACAACATCTCCGTTTAAAATTAGTACTGATTTGTGTAGTTTTGGTAGCAAGCTTAGAGAACCAGCTGTACCCATTGGTGAGCTTTCGCGGAGATAATTAATGGATACCCCAAATTCACTTCCATCTCCAAAATGATCCTCAATCTGTTCTCCTTTATAATTAATCGAAATATAAATATTATTAAACCCTTGTTCAGATAACTTATTAATGAGACTTTCTATCATAGGTTGACCATTAACGGGTAGCATTGGTTTCGGAACATCAAGCGTATATGGATGTAACCTTTGACCAAGCCCACCAGCCATTATCACTACAGGATTGGAATAGGAAACAGAATCATCAATGTGATCAATATGATGCAAACCAATTAACACATCATTTTTATCAAGAACAGGTATTTGATGAATCTGGTTAGTTTTCATTAGCGATTTTACCTCACTAATATCAGTTCTTTCGGAAACTGATATGAAATCTGTATTCATTAAAATTTCAGAATTTGAGTTAACGAGATCAGCATCATCTAGTAAATGTCTACGTACATCTCCATCTGTTATCACACCAACAAGTTTGTTTTTTTCTACAACAAGTGCTATTTGAAGAGCAGAATTATCGAGAGAATTTATAACATCTTTAAAAGAGGAATTTGGAGAAATAATTGAAAAAGACAGGTTACTGAAATTTATCATTGGAGTCTATTTTAAAAAAGTAAATATGCAGATAAGGGAATTATTATACAGTAGAACATCTTTTAAAATCAATGAATTGGACAATGACTATTTAATGCAAAAATATTGCGTAATTTTTCGGTGTGAATATCCTTTAGGACAATCATAAAACTGTTCGTCAACTGTTTTAAAAAGGTTACTCAAACATGACTTAAGCTGATGATTTCTGTAATGATGAAAATGACAAATATCAGAGAGCAATGTAGAATCTTTAGAATTATCATAGGTATAAATTTGTATAACTAACTCACCGCCTTTCTTTAAAACTCTAAATGCTTCTAATAGTGCTGAATTGAAGTCAAGAACATGGTCTAAGGAACCATTAAAAGCCACCATATCACAAGACTCGCTCCTGAAGGGTAATTCCTCTGCAAGTCCAACAACGGAGAAATCACTTTCTTTGGATGTATTAAGAATTGGGTCAAGTCCGATGTACTGACAATTGGAAGGAAAATAATTAATGCTTAATGACGGATCATCACATCCGATATCGACCAAAATACCATTTCCATTCAGACCAGATGCAAGGTTGGTAAAAAGTTTCATAGTATGCTGATAAACTTCGCATGATTTATCAAGATTAGTCGAAACAGATGCCTTGATCTGTGATAACAACATGTACTGTTGGTAAGAATCCTCNNCANATTCATGNGGAATACCATTTAAAATATATTTTAAAGGAAAGGATGACCTGAGAAGAATAGGTTTTCCGGAAACCACAGGATATGTGTGACCAGTTAAACAACTACAAAGTAAATCGTCGGAATGATGGTAGGATTTGTATTTCAAAAGTGAACCATCATCTACTGAAATCAAAAGTTCATTGTTTATACATGTTTTAAGATCAATCATAATGGTATTATATCGTTATATTTAAATATAAAATAAATCATTTTTTATGAGATATTGCTAAAAATTTTTTTTACTTTATATTTTTAACTAATATATAAGTAGAATTAGAAATAATAATTTCTTCATTTTTTAAAGCACTGAAATGATCGTAATCTTCATCGGAAAGTAATCTCTTATTAGCAACTAACCATTTAGATTTTTCTAATAAATCACCACCATATGTTATCATCTTTGATGGTAATTTTTCTAAACCTTTACTGCCATCAACAGGCCACCATGCTAAGAGATTCACTCCAGGATTAACTGATACGAGTTCGTCACCAGTACGGTAAGGAATAGGTAATACCCCCCCCTTGCCTTCTAAAAAGTTTGTTATTTCAAGAGCATCTTTTTTGTAGTCATAGATTTTGGATCTAAGTCTTATGTTAACTAATGAAGTATAAACTAAAAAACCTAAAAGCTTTAAAACCAATAGGTAAATAAATTGATCCGTTACTAATATTATCGTGGGCACAAACATAGCCCATTCTATGTATCGCCAAGATTCTCCAACCATAGAAAACATTCTCAAGGAAATTACAACGAATACAATTAAAAGTANCATAAAAACATGAAAATCAAAAAAATACAAAAGAAACAACTCAGGAAATAAAAGTATTCGTATAAAATGAAACTCATAAAACATCCTCAATTTACCTGAGAAGCTTATAGTGGAAAGTTTGTTTGGCATGTAGTTGTAGGTCCACTTTATTTGATGAACTATACCTTTCCTTACAGCAGGAAATAAAAGAGAAATTATAGCATATAGTATAGCTATGTAAAACAGTTCATTAATTTTGTATGTTAATAAAAAACAAGGCATGCAAATAAAGAGAACAAATTGTCTTCCGAATTTAGAGGAGAATATTATATATGTATAAAATGGTATAGAAAAAAATATGTTCCAATCGAATATTATAAAACAAAAAGCAATGCTACAACATAATTGGGCACAAAATCTTTCAGAGTATCCATACTGATGCTTGTTATATTCATCTATTAAAACGCAACTCAAAATCAAGTAAATCGAAGAATACAAATTAATTGGGTAAAAGAAATTAATGCCTATTACAAAAGCACACCAAATAATAAGATTAAATAATCCAGGAATATATTCATTTAATTTAATTCCAATTATTGAAGACATTCGATGAAACCCAGTAGGATATTCTATATTTTTATGAGTGTATGTTTTTAATATTGCTAAATGACATTTTGCGTCACCATCTTGAACAAAAAAGTCTTTGTGAGAAAGTGAACATAAAAGTCTTACAAAAATTACAATTAAAACTAGTGAAAGATTATCTTGTAAAACATAAATTAAATATTCCATAAAATCTATTCTCTTATCCCTTTTTCGATATTAATGGCTAATTTTAGTAAAGTATTAATTGCAGCATCTGGATCTGTAACAACAATAAAAGCTGCCTCAAAATCAGGCCCTTCGGACGGGAAAAAATTAATTTTTTTACCTGATGGATCTAATTTTTTTACAGCACATGAAACTGTATTTCCATACTTACTTTTATATTCAGACTTCACAAAAGCATATACTCTAAGTTGAGTCTCTTCTTCGGTAAAATACCAAACCCCAAAAGCTACAGGATCATCCTTTAAAAATGCAAATCGCATAGATTGGTAAACTTGAACCCCTGCCCATCTTTCTTTTTTTTCCCAAAAGAAAAACCTTTTTTGAAATGAGTAATTTCTTAAAGGATTTTTTTCTAAATTATATTGATTTTCTAGTTTCTTAAAGACTTCATCTATTATGTAGTTCACATTATGTTCATATTTTTCTAGATGCTGGTAACCAGATTTGAGGAAGTGACTACTTAAATCATTCGAAGAAGAGAATTTTTTCTCTAAATCGACTATACGATTTTCTAGGTCATAGAGCATAGTACTTTGGTCAAGACCCAGTCGTTGCCTTACAGTATTGAAAAAGTCTGAGCCTTTGCCTAATACCCCAGATATTTCAATATTNTTCAACAAAACTAACTTTTTGTCACCACATACCACAAGGTAATCCCCATCCTCGTTTTTTATCAAATGACCTGGAACAGCATGAAATTCATTAAGCTCATGCTCTATAATATCTACATCATGTACGATCATTTTTTTGGTCAAAAATCCGTCCCGAATATCTTTGAACCAGGTATATGCACCTTGATATGGTTTTCCTGCTGCTCTAACTAATCTAGAAATCTGTAAAGCAGACTGGTTCCAATCAATTTCGCCATCAGATTCGATTCTAGGGTAGCAATAAGAAGCTTCTCCAGGTGATTGAGATTTAGTGACAAAACTGCCATTATATATTGAGCTAACAGCATTTATAACTGATTCCGCACCTTTTTCATGAAAAGCAGAGACCAAATGCTTTATTGTTGTCGAGTCTGTTATAGGTATCTCCATCTGGTTGATAATATCACCATTATCTAGTTCACCTGCTTTCATGAAATGAGTTGTAATGCCAAAGGTATTCTCTCCATTGATAATAGACCAATTACCACAAGCATTTCCTCTATATTTTGGTAATAAACCACTATGACAATTTATGAAACCTTTCTTTGAAGTCCTTATGATATCTGATTGTATTTTGTACAACCAAAGTAAGGCAACGGAGAGGTCGATATTCAAATCGTTTAAAATATCTGTATATTTACTCTGATTAATACGATTTGTTTTAATGAATTTTATATTATTTTTAGTAGCAATTTCTTTAAATGCTTCCTCTGGATATTCCACCTCTGGTGTGGACTTACAAGTAATGATCACAGGTACTTCAATTCGTGAATCATCAAGAAGTCTTGTAAGTACATTCATGCCTAATTTGCCTCTTCCCAAAAATGCTACCCTCATTTCTCCAGTATTACTTTTTTTCTGCTACTATTTCGTAAACACCTTCAAGGCCATAATAGGACTCAGGATAAAAGCTTTTAGGTTTACTTTCACTGTTAAGAACAATTTTACCATCTGGCCTTAAATCAATAATTTCGAATCCATATTCTAAAAGTAATTTCCTTAAAAATTTACTTGGAGTTATTAATTGCGAAATATTTTGATAATCACTTGAGTAATAATTAAGAGATTCCACTATTGCATTAATCGCCATGGCTCTTGAGTCGAAGTGATTTGAGTCGTTATGACCTTCGATTAAATTATGCAAGTACCACCCGACTCCGTTTGTACTAAGGTATAATCTAGCATTAGGTTTTAGAACTCTCGCAAACTCTTCGATGGTTTTTTTTACATCCGTAAAATAAATTGAACTGTAACAATATATTGCGTCATATGTCTCCTCATTAAAGGGAAGGTTTTCGATAGTGCCATAGTGAGTTTTAATATTTCCCAAACCTAACAAACTGGCAATCGCCTCCAGTGCATCAACTCTTTCTTTACTACAATCAAGAGCATCTATGTTTCCGTTTTTGAGCGCCAACGCAACACTCCACTGACCGAAACCACACCCGGCATCTAATATCCTTTTTTTACCATTAAAACAGATTGCCTCTAATCTCTCTGAATATACATCAAAGTTTGTTGCCCATACCCTTTTAAAAAACTCTAAATCATTACCAGACAATTTGGCATCACCGATTTCATTTATTTTTGAGAGTGGCAGTATTGTCTTAGTAAATTCCATAAATTAAGATATACATGTCTCTAATAGTTGTATCAACTGCGACCTTACTCCATAACCATCGTGACGAAATGAAATTAGCTCATTTGGATTATGATGAATGGATCTTGTCTTTTCATAAATATTTAAATCGGCTGTGTTTAAATATACATGAATTGGATGAAAATTATATACTTGGAAGCTTTGTAATTTATTTTCATTTAAAGGAAACCCTGATTTCATCTTTATTGATACATTGTCTTGCCAAAAGTGCGGGATCATGATCATCTTTTCCCAGAGATAAAAGGGTATTCCTTTAATATTTGAACAATGGGGTAAAAAGAAATTTGAGACATGAGTTAAACCACAATCCCTAAATAGATCAATTAATCTTTCATTCTGAGTAAGGGAATGAGAACGTACTGAAGTCGGATCTTGCACTATTTCTAATAACTCATTCAGGACAATGGAACTCGATTTGTTATCATTATTAAACAATAAATTATTAAAGTTTGGATGTATTCCCAACTCAACATTATTGTCATTTTTAAGTACATTGAGAAATTTGGAATTATGGGTCACAAACCAAGTTGTACTAACTGAATAAGATGCAATAATGTTATAACAGTCTTCAATTATTTCATCATGCGCCCAATCAATATCAAAAGTGAGAAATATTTTGTTTTTCCATGTCTTGTTATTATCAGGATTAATTTTAGAAATATTTGAAAATACGGTCATAGTTTCAAAGTTTTTAAAAGACCATCTTCAATATTAGTAAACTTGTACTGCCCAATATTACTACGCAAAATTTTATTGGAACCAATAAAACTCAATGGCTTGGCATTTGTAATTTTAATGATAGAATCAATTTTTAGTAATTCCTCAATTATATTAACAATTTTTAATAAAGATACTGATTCATCCCCACAAATATTTTGAACTGATAATACATCTGTTTTGTTGAAGTGGACTAGTTTACATATAATTTCCACCAAATCATCAACATAAATAGGAGTCAACATGATGCCAACGGATGATGCTAATTGAATCTCTCTGTAAGATTTAATATTTTCAATAATATTAGGGATAAGCATATTTTTTTGATCAGGACCGTACACTGTAAACAATCTCAAAATCTCTATGCTAAAATAATTACTATACTGACTAATTAGTTGCTCAGCTGCTAATTTTGATGCACCATAAAATGAATTTGGTAAAGTTTTACTATTCTCAAATAATTTTTCGTCATTTTGATCATAAACATTAGCAGTAGAAGTAAAAATAAACTTAGAAACTCCATTATTCCTTGCCCATTCAAGGAGTGAAAATGTAGAGGAAAGATTCACATCAAACATATCTCTAGCCCCATTAGGAAANTTNCTATAACTNGAGGACTGAGCTAGATGAATAACTATGTTAACATCTNCGGGAAGTATCTCTGTTAATTTTGGACTGTTTAAATCGGCTTNAATGATAGAAATATTCTTGTTTATATTTATCGAGTTTGCACTTCTGCAAAGACAATAAAGAATATTACTCTCAGACATAATATTTATGAGCTTGGTTCCTACAAAACCACTTGCACCAGTAACTAAAATTTTCAGCTTAGTACTTTAATAAAATAATTATATAAATACAGCAGTTCGATGCTAAATTTCACAAAATTATCGTGTTACAAATTAAACTCATTAAGAAATTTTTCAAAATTTAATAGTGACCAAATTAACAATCTTCGATTTTTCTTACCATGCAGGTGTTCATCTACAAGTGATAAAACTGCATTACTGTCAAAATAATCATATGTTTTATTTTTTTTATTGTATATAACTTTCCTAACAAAATCTATGCTATCACCCTTGAACCAACTTGAGTCTGGCGAGGAAAAACCTTGTTTTTTTCCTTCGACAATTTCCGAAGGGATATATTTCGACATCATGTCCCGTAAAAGCTGTTTCCCGTCACTTGTTTTTTGAAAATATTTATTTGTTTTTCTCCCAACTTCATTTTCATTTAGTCTCATAACTTCTCCGAGATTATTTAACTTAAGACCAATTGGGCATCTCATAGCAAAATTAACTAAGTCATTATCCATGAACGGCACTCTAGCCTCCAAAGAGTTTGCCATACTGAGTTTATCTTCAACGACAAACAGTCCATGAAGAAATGTTTTGGCCTCAAAATACAAGGAATGATTTATGTAATCCTCTGGTTTTTCCAGAGAATTAAAATGATTAGAAAAGACGTCTTCAAAAATGTCCCTTGTCCAAACATCTTTTACATCATCCCAAATTGGGCCAAATACTTTCGCAATCTCGGTATTTGGGATAAGTCTCTGCCAATATGAATAATATTCGTCGATAAATTCTTCAAAATTTTTCGCTCCCACATTTCTGTAATACCGCCAAGGATAACCTCCAAACAATTCATCACCTCCTGCACCGGAAAGTACTACTTTTACAAATTTACTCGCAAGTATTGAGGCATAAAAATTAGGATAACTTTGTCCTACCCTTGGTTCCTCAAGATGCCATGCCAATTCGCCCAAGCAGCGTTCCATATCACCGGCTTTAAGAACCATTTCATAGTGTTCAGTTTTAAATTTTGCCGACATTGCTTCCGCCTTCGTTCTTTCATCAAACGCCAACTCAATGCCAGAAGCAGAACTAAGATCAAAACCACAAGTAAATGTTTTTAGATATGGAAAGTTGGATGCTGCCAACGCAGTTATTGAACCTGAATCCATACCTCCGCTCAGATAACTACCAAGTTCCACATCACTAACCAATTGTCGAAAAACTGCTTGTTGAAACAATTGGTCCAATTCTTCGACATATTCTCTTCTATCAACGGGTGTATCTGGCTCACTAAAATGGTAATCCCAATACTGAACGAATCGGAGGTGATTAGATTTCTTTGAAAGGTCAATGGTTGCATAGTGACCTGGCTGTAAAAGATGAATTCCTTCGAGAAGAGTTTGATCAGTAAAAATATTCTGAAAAGTAAAATATTCTAACAATGCTTTTTTATTAATTTTTCGGTCAAAGGCAGGCTGTTCCAGAATTGCTTTTTGCTCTGAACCAAAAATCAATTTTTTTTCATTAACAAAATAATATAAGGGTTTAATTCCATACCTATCTCTTGCCAAAAGTAGATTTTTTTCTTTTCTATCCCAGAAAGCCAAGGCAAACATTCCATTAAACTTGAGAAGAGCATCAGTACCCCATTCAGCCAAAGCGTATAATACAACTTCTGAATCAGTTTGAGAGCGAAACCAATACCCTTTTGCCTCAAGTTCTGTTCTTAATTCTCGAAAATTGTATATTTCTCCATTGTAACTTAGGATATATCGATGATCTGCAGATATCATTGGTTGGTGCCCCGCTGGCGAAAGGTCAATAATTGATAACCTTCGATGACCTAAGCCCACATTTCCATCAATCCAGTGACCTTCACCATCTGGTCCTCGATGAACGATAGCATCAGTCATCCTCCTTAAAATTAAAGGAGAAACTGGACTATTGTCAAAGTTAAGCTGACCAACAATTCCACACATTTTTTAAATTTTAGAACCAATATAAA
Source organism: Opitutia bacterium (assembly GCA_002689665.1). GTDB lineage: Bacteria > Verrucomicrobiota > Verrucomicrobiia > Opitutales > Seribacteraceae > Seribacter. The sequence goes on from NZEN01000024.1 coordinate 28,755, forward strand.
TAAGTTACATAAATTATGTATTTGGCTCTAGTTTATACTTGCTTCTAAACTATCAACTTTAGAACTTAATTTATATTCGCAGTTTGGATACATCTGTAGTACTTTATCGCAGTATTTTAGCGTAGATAATCTATGGGCAACAACAATCATTGTTTTGTCTCCCCTAAAGGCACGAATTGTTTCCATAAATTCAGTTTCGGTTTTATTATCCAAGGCACTTGTTGCCTCATCAAAAATTAAAACGGTGGGATTTCTATATAATGCTCGTGCTATACCAATCCTTTGGCATTGACCACCACTAATTCTCGCTCCACGTTCCCCCATAACTGTATCTAGTCCGCCATCGAGAGATCGTACAAAATCATCGAGGCGAGCACTCTGAAGTACAGCCCATACATGCGAATCATCAATTAAATCTTTTGGTAATCCGAAAGCAATATTTTCACGAAGGGAAGAATCGCTAATATAAACTGTTTGAGGAACATATCCAATGAGGTTTCTCCATCCTTGAATGTCAGATTTTATATCAATTCCATCAACCATAACTTCACCCGCTAACGGCTCATTAAGGCTTAGAAGTAAATTGACTAAAGTAGACTTCCCAACCCCCGAAGAACCTACAATTCCAATCGATTCACCCTTTGAGAGTTCAAAATTTAAACCTGAAATAATATTTTTTTCTGATTGATCATGCTTAAAGGCCAAATTCTTAACGCTAATTTTGTTTTCTAAAGAGTTGATCAATGAGCTAGCACTTTCGTCATCAAATGATTTCTTTGAAAGTGAAACCATTTCCGTTGATATAAGATCGAGTGTTGGTAAACCAAACCGTATAGCTTGAATGGAAGCAAGAATTCTATTGGACGATGGAATCAATCTAAAAGCTGCTGCAGCGAAAAGTCCAATGCTAGATATAATGGCCAAGGATTCGTATCCCAATAAAATCAAAGTAATAGCAAATGAAATAAGTCCGGTTACAGCTACCAATTCAACGCCGAAGCGTGGGACTTGACTAAAGAAAATCTGCTTTGTCCACTCGTTGGCTACTTGAGTGTTACTATCGCCATAAGCTTTTTCAAAAAAAGACTCACATCCAAATATTTTTACTTCTTTAATTGCTCCGAAACCTTGTTGAAGATGTAAGACTCTATAGCCATCGTGCAATTGCCTAGATTTACCCCAAGATGTTAATTTATTCTTTATTGCAAAGTAAAAACAACTAACACAAAAGAGGAGAATTCCTGAAATTATTATTGTCCCCAGAGGTTGCAGATAAAAAAGGAAAGAAAATATGATTGTTACTACGAGTATCTCTGCGATCAATGCATAAAACTGCATCAATACACTGTAAGAAAATTGAGAAACTTCGATGGTAGAATTTCGGATTATTTCAGATGTATTTTTGTTGGTGTGATAACTATACGGTTGCCTCAGATAGCCTTGATAAAGCTCGTAGGAGATTCTTTTATTAATACCAACAACGAATTTGGTCTGGCACCAGAAATAAAGAATGAGAAGAGCGTTTTTAAATACAAATAATAGAATAACCAAAGCAAAAAGAATAACCATGAAATCGGTTTTTTTAGGAAATCCCAAAATTGCGTGAAATTGAGCAACAAAGGGATTGGCATCTTTGATGTCTTCAACTGAGAGAAGTGAAATAAGCGGGAGAATCAGTCCAATTCCACAAGCTTCAAGTATACCCGTAAACGCCATCGCAAAAATTAGGAAGTAGGAATACTTCCTTTCTTTTTGGCTAAGTAAATTGAATACTTTCCTTAAAAAACTAATCTGATGACAGAATGTATTTAATTAATTTGATGCTTGGGCTTTTCTCCAATCGATTAATCGTTGAAGACCGCTGCGAAGATCATATTGGTACTTAAAATTCAAATCACACATTGCTTTCTTAGGGCACCCTATCCTATTCTGAACTAATCGCCTAGCATCATCCTCGCTGTATGGATTATAAGTAACTTTCAAATCAGATTCCCTTAAATCCAAGATAGTATCGCATAGTTGTTTGATGCTGGTTTGGATACCAGTCCCAACATTATAGAACTCGTCCGTTGCATCCGACTCCAAAGCACAAATGTTACAACGAGCGACATCTTCTACATCGATGAAGTCATACGCTTGAGTACCATCTCCGTTAATGATAGGAGTTTCTTTAGCATCTATTTTATTAAGCATAATGGGAATAACGCCGGTGTATGCCGCAGTCTGATCCTGGTGTGGTCCATAAACGTTCATGTACCTCAACCCAACATAACTTAAACCATAGCGATCATTGTATGCCCGACACATCGCTTCCCCTGCAATTTTTGTAGCTCCATAAAAATTTTTATTATTGAAGGGATGTGTTTCCGTCATCGGAACCTCAGAAGCATCTCCGTAAACCGAGGCTGATGATGAGTAGACCAGTCGTTTGATCTTGTTTTTTACGCATGCTTCCAAGACATTGAATGTGCCTTCTATGTTTACATGAAAAGCGGTGCGGGGAAAGTCCTTACAATGCAGAAGCCACATAGCCGCCAAGTGAATTACTCCATCACAACCCTGCATAGCATCATTTAGAATATCCACATCACGAACATCCCCTCCGTTCGGATAAATTTCACAACGTGGATCATTTAAGCTATCAGATAAATTAGATTGTTTACCTCTGGCGAAATTATCATAAATAACAACTTTGCCGATATTCGTTTTAAGTAATTCAGATACAACAAAACTCCCAATGAAGCCGGCTCCTCCTATTACTAATATTTTACTACCTTCAATTTTCATAGATTTTAACTTTTTACACTCAACATCACATTAATTACAGTAATTTGGTCTTCTATACTCAGATAAGGACTCATGGGTAAACTTAGGCACTGGTTTGCCACTTTCTCAGCTACAGGAAAATTCCCAACTTGATGACCAAGATGATTGAATACAGGTTGTAGATGAAGAGGTACAGAGTAATAGGAAACTGATGGGATCTCTTTTTCTTTGAGAGATTGTTGAATCTCTTCTCGTTGCCTAGCAAGAATCGTATACTGGGCATAGACCGAGGTGTTATGCTCTCCAATTCTTGGAGTTTCCAGATCATCAAGATGGGCTAAGCCTTCTGAATAGGTTTTGCCAAGTTGCTCCCGCTTTTTGATTTCATCAGGAAACACATCCAAGATTTCTAAAAGAATGGCTGCCTGGATGGTATCCATACGTCCATTAATGCCTAAAATGGGATGGTGATGTTTGCGTTCCTGTCCATGTACCCGAATCCAACGGAACTTTTCTGCCAACTCATCATCGTTGGTGAATAAAGCACCCCCATCACCATAACAGCCGAGTGGCTTGGATGGGAAAAAGGATGTACTGCCGATGGTTGATAGATTACAGGATTTTTTACCTTTGTAAGTTGCACCAAAGCTTTGGGCTGCATCTTCGATAACAGGAATATTATACTTTTCTGCAATCGCATTAATTGCATCCATGTCCGAGCATTGCCCGTAGATGGAAACTGGCATGATTGCTTTGGTCTTGTCGGTAATTGCGACCTCAAGCATAGTCTCATCCATATTCCAGGTATCCGGGCGAATGTCTACAAATACGGGTTTTGCTCCCAAAAGGGAAATTACCTCTGCGGTAGAAATCCAAGTATATGGAACAGTAATAACCTCATCCCCTACTCCAACCTCCAATGCCATAAGTGAGATAAGGAGAGAATCTGTGCCGCTAGAAACCGTGACGCAATGCTTTGCACCAGTATACTCCGCGAGTTTTTGCTCTATCTCTCGAACTTCTGGACCAAGGATAAATTGCCCGTGCTCCATAACTTTTTGGATATGTGCACTTATCTTATCTCCAATTAATTTGTGGCGAGATTTTAGATCTATGAATTGCATAAGTTATAGTTGTTCGGGAATTCTTTTAAGATAAAGGTAATTGATTTCATCATTTTCTCGCAAAGCCTGCTTTGTTTTAAGCATTAGTTCAGCTGAGGCAAAGGGCATTTTCACTCACTCAAGTTCATGCCACTCAAATTGACTTTCTGCAGATTTGAAATCGATTCCGCATGCACTTCCCAAAGGAAGAAAGCAAGCAGGTTTTTGTTTGCGATCCGCAAGAACATGTAAAAATGGGAAGATTGCGGGAAGTCTTTGAACTTCATCAATTACAACGAGACCAGATAGGTTCTCCAATGCTGTCATTGGTTCTGACAAACTAGCAAGGGATCGAGGATCCTCTAAGTCAAAATGAGTACAGGTACCTTGGTACTGTGAGGTAAAATCCTTGGCTATGGTAGTTTTACCCGATTGCCTAAGCCCTGTGATGGATACAATCGGGGACCGATCGAAACCACTTTTAATATGATTCAGTTTTTCGGTACGCCTAATCATAAGTCCTTGAATATTTTAATTTTAATTTATTATTTCCAAGGTTAATTGATTTTTTCGGCAGCTTTACACATGCTCCTTATTATTTGTTCAAATGGAACAGATGGACTCCATCCAAGTAGATTTTGAGCCTTGGATGAATCGCCACAGAGTTGAACGGGTTCATTCGGGCGAACAAACTTCGGGTTAATCCGGATATGTTTCTGGTGATCAAGCCCAAAATATTCAAAAGCCATTTGGAGGAAATCGGAAAGCTTATGAGTTTTTCCAGTCGCTAAAATATAATCATCTGATTGTTCCTGCTGGAGCATCATCCACATGCCCTGAACATAATCTGGTGCATATCCCCAGTCCCGTTCAATATCCAAGTTACCAAGTTCTAAAAATTCCGTCTTTCCTTGGGCGATGGATGCAGCACCACGAACAATTTTTTGGGTAACAAAGTTTTCTCCACGTCGGGGAGATTCGTGATTATAGAGTATCCCGTTGGATACATGCATACCATATCCAGACCGATAAACCTTACCCATTTGCACAGAGAATGCTTTGCATACCCCGTAGGGAGAGGTTGGATTAAACGGAGTCTCTTCTTTCTGAATGGATTCTTGTGCATGACCAAAGATTTCTGAGGAGCCGGCGAGGTAGATTTTGGGCGGTTTTGCCTGATCCCGGCAAATCTCCAAAAGTTTAATAGTCGCATTGGCGATTTCATGGGTAGTAAGTTCAGGTATCTCAAAGCTCAAGGCAACATGGCTTTGACCTGCCAAGTGATAGACTTCATCGGGATTTACTTTGAAGAAAATTCGGCGGAGGGATGCATCATCGGACAAATCAGCATAATGTAAAAACAGCGACTTCCCATAAATACTTTCATCTTGGACTAGGTGGTCGACACGCCAACGGTTCATGGAACTAGACCGACGAACAATACCATGAACAGAGTAGCCTTTTTTCAAAAGCAATTCCGTGAGGTAGGAACCATCTTGTCCGGTAATTCCGGTTATGAGAGCTACGGGCATTTTATGGTTTCAAAAAAGAAAATAAGCAACTTTTCATTTATTTCTAAAAGACTAGACGCTTCTGCTTTTCCCTCTTTCAGCCAAACAATTCTCTTAAGTAGGCAAATAGTATTTTTCGGAGATTTCAAAAGATAGGCAATTTCATCAAAACTCTAAGGATTTTCTCGAACAATAAACTCTTTTTTTAAAGACGATCGCTTTCTAATTTTTTTTCTTTCTTTTCTTGAGTCATCTATTTTTGAAAGAATCATACGACTCTGATCCAAATGAGAGCTCAGATGGCAATGGTTCATCTTCACCCAAATCCAAACAATGAACCTGATCGTCTACTTTTTCGAACACGAACTTTGATTCTGGACAGGTTGCCTTATCAGACTCGTTAAAAGTGAGCTTGTGCCCATGACGGCTCATGTAACCAGTTAATTTGGCGGGATTGCCTGATACCAACCCATAATCTGGTATATCTTTTGTGACTACGGCACCAGCGCCGACAAAGCAATATCGACCGAGGGTAATTCCACATACTATGGTGGCATTTGCCCCAATCGTTGCCCCTCGTCTGATCAAAGTTTTTTCGTAAAGAGATTTGCGGCTTACCTGCGAGCGCGGGTTGGTCACATTGGTGAGCACACAGGAAGGCCCTAGAAAGACGTCGTCCTCTACGGTTATTCCCCCGTAAATCGCCACATTATTTTGCACCTTCACATTGTTTCCGAGGGAGGCATTGTCCGCTACCAAAACATTTTGACCTAGCGAACAACTATTTCCAATAACTGCACCTGCACAAATATGAGAAAAATGCCAGATGGCCGTGCCGTCACCAATGACTGCTCCCTCATCCACGACTGCGGATGGATGAATTTTTAATGGACTGGTATCACTCATAGTGAAACTGGTACTCCATTTTGTTCAATGCTCTGCTGGCATGCATGCAGAATCTTTAATACATCAATACCGGATTGGGCATTGGTCAGCGGTTGTTTTTTGGATTGAATGCATTCCAGGAAATGTTTGCATTCTTCTCGAAGAGGTTCGGTGTTTGCATGCTCTACAAATTCAGCATCTTCTTTTTTAAGAATGGGTATTGACCCATCGAACTCTACCTTTTGTGGGAATAATTGAAGTTTTTCGCCGAAGGGAGCTACATCGTTGAAAATCGCCATCTTTTTATCTCCTACAACTACGAGACGTTGCTCCTTAAATGGATGTAACCAACTGACAAAAATATGAGCCCGGGATTCGTTTACGAACCTTAGATTAGACATGGTGGTATCTGCAATTCCATTGGTCAAGTAGGATCCACCACATGCGGAAACCTCTAACGGTGCCTGTCCTATCAAACGAAGAATCACGGCCACATCATGCGGGGCGAAACTCCAAAGGGCATTTTCCTCGGTCCGCACCTTTCCGAAATTTAAACGGTTGGAATAAATATAATTGATTTTGCCTAACTCTCCTGAAGCGATGATTTCTCGAAGTTTGAGAACCCCAGAGTGGTATTCTAGGAGATGTCCAACCATAAGAATGCGTCCTGTTTCCTCCGCTACTTTTTTCATCTTCTCGGCATCTTCTAGAGTCAAGGCCAGAGGTTTTTCGACAAAGACATCTTTGCCTGACTGCATCGCTTGGATCGCTAAATCGGCATGAGTCTCTGCAGGTGTGGCTAAAGCTATGCCATGAATTTGATCATCCATTAACACATCCTCAATGCTATCGGTTATTTGGGCATCAGGAGCAATCGAACTTGCAGTTAATTGACCGTTTTCCGTGGCATCGACCACAGCGTAAAGAGCACCTAAAGCATGAAAGTTGCGACAGAGGTTTTTGCCCCAGTACCCGCAGCCAACCAGAGCAATATGTGGTGTGGCACTCAGACCTGTATCTCCTTGAGCCAATTTCGGTTATCCATATACCATTGAACTGATTTCTCGAGCCCTTCATCAAGAGAAACCTGAGGTTCCCAACCCAGTAAACTCTTTGCTTTGGAAATATCAGCCCAGGTCTCCATCAGGTCGGCCACATGGAAGGGTTTATGATCAATGTTTGCTTTTTTACCCAGTAACTCCTCGAGCTTTGAAATAATTGTATTTAGGGAAACAGGGTTCCTTCCTCCACCAAGGTTGATGATCTGATATCCGACATCCTGAATAGCAGCAACGGTTCCCCGAGCTATATCATCTACATAAGTAAAATCCCGCGATTGAGAACCGTCTCCAAACATTTCAATAGGCATTCCTTCATCTATCCATTTGATAAAGCGAAATATACTCATATCTGGACGACCCGCAGGTCCAAAAACCGTAAAATAGCGGACAACCGAAACATCCATTTGGTAAAGCTTACGATAGCTGTAAGCCATCAGTTCGCCCGCTTTCTTGGAAGCGGCATAGGGAGAAAGCGGCTCATTTACTGCAAGGTCTTCGTTAAAGGGCATTTTTTGACCGGCATAAAGGGAGGATGTGGAAGCCAAAACAAGTTTTTTGCATCCTTGTATCCGCATACACTCAAGTAAGTTGAGGGTACCTTCAGCATTGGTTGAAAGATACACATGAGGGTTTTCCATGCTGTAGCGAACCCCTGCACGAGCAGCCAAGTTAAGCACGCCATCAAATGGGCCCTTTGCCTGAAAAAGATCGCTTAGCTTGGCTTGATCTTCGATGTCGAGATCAAAAAAGGAAAAATACTCTGAATTGGGGTGAGCTTTTAGTTGCTCGAGTCGCCAAATCTTGAGCCGTACATCGTAATAATTATTTAGATTATCCACGCCTATGACACGATCACCCTGATCAAGTAATTGCTTACTGACTTTTGACGCAATAAACCCGGCTGCACCGGATACAAGGTATTTTTTACTCATGCTCTAAAATATTTTACGGGTTTATGTTGAATGCAGTTTCGGGAATCCACAATTGGGCAGGCATAAACACTAAAATCAAAGGTTTTATATTCGGAATGATCGGTAGACACCAAAATGAGGTCGTATGCATCCTCAATTCCCACTGATTGTTTACCAGTAAAATGAGCATGTTCTCTGGTAGCCGGAATTACAGGCACAAATGAATCATTATATTCTACGGTGGCGCCCTTGGCTTCCAATTTCTCCATCAATACAAAACTGGGAGATTCCCGGCAGTCATCGACATTAGCTTTGTAAGCAAGTCCAAGAACCAAAATCCTGGACCCTTTGATTGCTTTACCCTCGTCGTTCAGAGCATCAGCGACTTTTGATATTACATAATCTGGCATGGCGGTGTTGATCTCACCTGCAAGCTCGATAAAGCGTGTATGCTTACCAAACTCTCTTGCTTTCCAAGTTAAGTAAAAAGGGTCAATCGGGATGCAGTGCCCACCCAAACCCGGGCCGGGACGGAATGCCATATAACCAAAAGGTTTGGTCGCAGCGGCATCGATGACCTCATGCACATCGATACCCATGGCTTCGTAAACCACCTTCAGCTCATTAACCAAGGCGATGTTCACGCTGCGAAAAATATTTTCCAAAAGTTTCGTAGCCTCCGCTGCCCGACAGGAAGAAACCCGATGGATTTTATCCAATGCCTGCCCGTATAAAGATTCGGCCAATTCCGCACATTTTTCGGAATATCCACCGACAACCTTGGGTATGGTTTTGACTGAGGCATCATTACGACCTGGGTCTTCCCTTTCAGGGGAGTAAGCCAAGTGGAAGCCCGTACCTGCTTTCATTCCGGACCCTTCTTCCAAAACGAAGCGCAGTTCGTCCTCTGTAGTGCCCGGGTAGGTGGTTGATTCCAAGGTGACCAGTACTCCTTTTGCTATATGAGGTGCAATCGTTCTTGCAGTATCCAAAACGAAGGAGAGGTCGGGTTCGCGATGATCGTCCAGGGGAGTGGGCACACAAATAAGAATCGCTTCCGCTTCGGAGAGTCTGGAGGGATTAGTCGTAGCTTCCAGACGACTGGCATCGACTTGCTCGGCAATGCATTCCGAAGGAAAATGCTTTAAATAAGTCCTACCGGAGTTGATCGAATCGACCTTTTGTTGATCGAGATCGAACCCAAGAACCGAGACCCCAGATCGTGCGAATTGAAGGGACAAGGGAAGGCCTACATAACCAAGTCCAATGACCGATATTTTGGAAAATTGCTTATTCATGAATTTGTGACTGCTTCAGAATTTGTGGATTTTAACTTTTGCAGGAACTGAGCAAAGAATACAGTAAAGATACCGAGGAATCCTCCGCATAATCCGCCGAGAGCAACGATAAGTTTACGCTTGGGTTTCTCGCGGGTTTCAGGGATAACAGCAGGATCGATTACTTCCAGTGCAAAGTCCTCGTTTACATTGGCCAGCATTGCTTTTTGCTTCTCGGATTCAAGAAGGTTGTAGAGAACAGCCCGCATATCCTGCAATGTAGTCTTGGCCAATTCCTGCTCGAGATACCCTACCCGTTTTTTGGAATCGGCAATTGCCTGCTCGCGGAGTTGCTCATTCAATTGCTTGACCAAATCATTTGCCCATTGGGCAGCCACTGCAGGATCTTTCCAGGAAATAGAGAGGGTGATGAGACCTGATTTATCTTGATCTACTTCAATAGCTCCACGCAGTGGAGAAATTCCATCTTCCGGGATCAAAGCCTCTTGCCCGACTTGCAGTTTCCATGAGTTGGAAGCTGCATCCCAAAAATCACCAAAAATAATAGGAAGGAGATTTTTTTCTTCTACAAATTTTTTAAGAAAAACTCTAGTTTTAAGCGTAGCCAATACTCTCTCTACATTTGAATCAGCTGGAATAGTGATCCCCGCCATGGCGGCAAGACCCCCGAACTGACTGAGGGCAGAGGATGTACCTGCTTTCTCCTCCTTTGCGTGCGCCAATAAGATTTGTGCTTTAAAGACCTCCGGGGCATAGAGGGCATAGGCAACCGCAAGTCCGGTGCAAAGGATGGTGATGCCCACGATGATTTTCCATGCCTGCAGAAGGGTTCGGATTAGTTCGAGAAGGTCGATCTCGTCCTTATTTGATGGGGGACCAGACTCGACCATGACGTATTTGGTGGATGATTTGGGATCTTCGCTCATAGCTTTTATCTCAATAGGCTACCGCCCTTGGCCGTTTGCGACAAGCAAAGCCAATTGGAGGGAACCACTACTTTTTTGTTTAATCAGAACTTTTTTGGGGCAAACGATCGCTCTTTCCAACGATCATTTTTACCCAGGGGAGCAATCGACTCATTTGCCGATGCCAACCCGATAAAATCTCATGCTTGCGGACTCCTCTTTTCATGGAGTCTGTGTTATCCAAATTACCTAAAAGTGTTTCAATTTGCTTGAGGCGACCCACCCCTTTATCCAAATGTGGATCTGCCTGTTCTCGTAAAAAGCCACCCACTAATTTTCGAAGTCGAATTTCAGCAACATACCTCTCCTTTCGGTCCCCGGGTTCAAAAACAGATGAAACCGCACCCAATTGGCGCAAGGCACGAAGGCCCTGACTGGCTGACCCCTTGCTAATTTCAAGAAGTTTCATTACTTGATCCATGGATAGGGATTGATCCCTGCAAAAAAGAAGTCCGTAGATTTGACCATAGGACTTGGGCAAACCGAAAGAATTGGCAGCGTTGAGAAAAAGATCAATAACCGCAATTTCCCATTCATCAAGATCTTCCTGTCGATTGGTTGATGAAATGTTTGCTACTGAAAAAACGGTCATGTAGAGTCTTTCCTTACATTAAAGGACACTTTGTTCAAGTTTTTTTGAACAAAGTGACTTAGGCTTAAAAAAATTCGATTACAACGAGCATCGGATACCTGACTATTCTGATTGATCAGGTGTCTTCGTGGATCAAATAACCAAATATTTTCAACCGCTCTCTTTTTTTACAATAGAAGAATCCAATTCTCATATTGTAAAAATTTGATGTTAGTCCCTAAAACGAATTAACCGCGGCAGCAGCGACAGCCAATTGATATATAATTTGTGTACTGTATGTCAGGTTTTCGAGGAATCGGGTTTGCTTAACATCGATCGGAACCACGATGACATCCCCCGGAGAAATCTTGTTTCCACCGGAACCTTTTCCAAACCAACCGTTTCCCCCTTTGGTCCTAACGGCACCATTCGCTTTAACCACGAAGGTACGATCCTTGTCCGCGTTTTGCGTGTATCCCCCGCTTCGATTAAGATAGTCATTCATATCCAAATTTTCTTTATACAAATGTGATGTAGGAAATTGGACTTCGCCAGACACACTTACTGCGTAAGGAATTGAAGGTATAAAAAGATTATCCTGATCTTTAACTAATAAATCTGAACGCTCTGCATCGTTTAAGATTTGATTTAAATCAATGACCAATCTTCCCTGAGATTCCATATTTTGAAGCCTGGACAACATAGCCCGAGCCGCTGACTGGGCTTGTGCCGCTTCCTCTGAATCAGTTGCGGAGAGAGTTGCTGTGGCCAGGTCAGACTCAAGTTGTTTGATCAACCTTTCTCTTTGTTCATCCTCCTTAATTCGAAGATTTTCCCGGGAAAACAAAGCTCCATTGGCAAAAGCACGATCCGTCAATCCTCCAGCTCGCTGAATCACATCGAAGAGAGTTTCTCCCAACTTGATGGAGTAGATACCAGGAAAGTTGACTTCACCACTAATTTCAATATTTTCACCTTCACGCCATAAAGGTATCGGCTTAATAGAGAGCGAGTCATATGGCTTAAGAAAATAGTTTTCTGATCGGTTACTATCTACCAGTACTTCCTGATCTATTCTTAGATGCTGAACAAAGGCTTTTTGATACTCATTTATGCCTACGCGGGTGACCTCTGCCTCCAACAAATATGCAGAATCCTTGGAGCCCCCAGCAGCTAATATTAAGTCTTGCAAAGACATGGAATCGGTAAACGGATATTCGCCCGGAAAATGAACCTCACCTGAAATCCTGACAACTCTAGAATTTTCTCCAGCCCTACTTTGTTTACGAATATCCGAGAGCAATTCTTCTAAACTATCTTTCCGAGGTTCTTTAGTAAAAAAGTAAACGATATCTTGTTCTTTCAATGGAATTTTCTCTTTCAAATCAAAAATTTTACTAGGATGAAAAGAAAGGCAGTGAAAATTACCATCGGTCCTTTTCCTGCGAATTAGTCCGTAATCCAGATCAATCTCAGGAAGAAAAATATTCGGGTTAATGATTAAATCAGAAAGTAAAAGTCCTTCTCTCCACTCGTAATCACCCTCGTTTTCTACGGGCCCTGTGATGGAAACTACATTTCTAACATTGCTACCAGCAATACCTATTGAAATACGATCTCCTGATAAAATCTTCGTGACTTTGTTTTCTTGGTAGTTAAAATTCCTGATTTCAGGTTGAAAATCTTCATTAAGCCGCTCGATTCGTACTTTGCTCAAGACGGACCGTTCTACAGTACCGCCGGCAAGTTTAATTGCATCCTGCAAGGTATTTTCTTCTAAAATTTCGTATTTAGCAGGACGTCTAACGGCTCCATCAACTGAAATTTGCTTTGCAATGGTTGGAACAAAAATAACATCTCCTGGTTGAAGTGCCTGATCTGCACTTGTGTCACCATCAAGCAATAGGTCATAGAGATCCAATGTTGTAATGATTTCACCAGAGCGTTTTAATTGCAGGTTTCGTAAACTGCCCGTCTCCTTGATTCCACCACTGTTTAATAGGGCGTTAATCATGGAAGTATAAGCACTAATATTCACCGCTCCCTGTTGTTCGACCTCGCCAAAAATGAAGATACGTATACTACGAAAAGCTCCTAAGGTAATGGAGCTTTGTACTCCTTCTCCAAGGTTTTCGCGAATCTTATCTTTCAGTAGATTTTTAAGATCTATAAATGAAGTTCCTTTTTCAAAGGCATTAATGGGACCAATATCAGGAAACCGGAGAATACCTTCTCTTGAAATTTCCAAGCTGTAGGATTGGTTCTTTTGACCAAAAAGTTGAATCTCAATTAAGTCTCCAGGTCCTGCGCGATAGTCAGAAGGAATGGGAGAATCATATTTATACGAATCATTAATGTTTTTAGCGAAGATATCGTAGCCAAAGGCTGGTAGTATTTTTTCCTGCGAGTCTGACTCTATCTCGTTAGTAAGATTTTGGATCTCCAACCGTTGCAATTCTCTAATTTTCGAAAGGAGTAATTTGCTTTTCCTTAGTGAATCCTCGTGGGATCTTTTCTCAATTTGAGGAATTTCAGTAGCAAGTAAAATCTCCAATCTTACAATATCTTCGGAGATTTGCTCCTCCATTTCTCTTAAATTTTCAGAAGGATTATTTTGCTTAAGGTTATGCTTAGAAAGTTCACTTGTTTGTTCAACTTCATTTATCTTTTGCTTTTGATTCAGATTTAGTTCTGAACTTTTAGATTGGGCATTACCCCTACCGTATAGCTGAATGAGTCGATCCCTTTCCTCTTTCGGTAGATTTGCAAGAGATGCCATAATGGATGGGTCAAACTGGGCTTGAAGAAAGTTAGATAAGAAAATTACCAACAGGAGACATGGAGCTATTTTGACGGAATGCATAAGTTATTTGTAAAAATTAAAAGGCTCTTGTTAAAGTCAAATATCCGGCTAATCCTTCATCTGTCTTGCCGCCAGCTGGTTTCAAAGATTCCCAGCCAAAAGAAGTGTTCACTGACAGCTCGTAAGCTTGATAACTCCGAGAATTGAAAATATCTAAAGAAAAATAATCCGTTAAAGTACTGGCTGACACGCTACTAGTAATTCCAGTTCCATCTTCGTTAAGCTTTCCAGTTCTTATTATGGTTCCCCATCCAATTTCATTTTCTGTTTGTAATACCCCTCCAAAACTTAAAATCTGGGAATCCTGATCTGCCCAATGTCCAATAGGACGGCCTCGATAGCGGTAACCGTCATTATAGATGTGATGGCCATAGGTGATATTCCGTGTTCGGGGATCATCGGTCCACCAGTAAGATGTTAAATCAGCATACTCCACAAATATGCGTAAAGTTGAATCATCGAATTTATGCCAACCCTCAATTCCATATTGAAACATCAAGCAATTCGGTAAGAACTTATCTTCGTCCTCCCCCACAATCTGACCGTACAAAGCGATGGGAGCATCAAAAACCTTCCACCTAAGATCAATCCCTGCTAATTGATTACCTGGTTCATTAGATAAGTTATTATTCCCGGTATTCGCACCATAATTATCCTGACTCAAAAATGCATCCACCCATGTGCTAAATCCTTCCGGTCGGTCATCTCCGCCTAATTGAACCATTCGAAAGAATCCAATCTCAAGACCACCTAGTATGGCTGGTTTAACTTCCCCCCTCATTCCCCAAAGATAAGGATTCGGTACCGTTCTCTCTTATTCCATTCGTCCAATAAAAGAATGAAAACTCCAAGGTCCAATCCATGACAACCACTTGTTCTCAAAAGACTCAGGAATACGGCGGTCGATGGATATGGCGGGAATGGGACGGCCATTTGTGGATAGAATCAAACTACCATCCCAACCAGGTCCCCACCAACGCTCCTGCTTACCAAAACTCGCTGACCAATTACCCAATCTGGCGGCAATGTAGGAACCATCCAGAGCAAAACCTTCTTCCGCCCTCCCCTTCCAGTCTGTTTCCATGGCGTAAAAGGCATTAAGCGAAAGTTTGGTAGCAAAACGATCGTTCATCCAGGAAACAGATGCATTCGTAGCAAAACTGGATCGTGGTTCGGGACCAAATCCGCGGGCAGTCACCCGATCGTCGGCAATCCCGAGAGTAGTGTAAATAGGAGAAAACCCGGAATTTGACTCATCTGAAAGACGATTATCGAGAAGTTCACTGTTGTAAGCAGATTCCTGTAACCCCGAGCTCAATCGACCTAAATCCAAAGGCCAAGAATTTTGCAGACCATCGAAGCCTCCTTCATCACCAAGCAATCGAATCTCGTGACGAATGAATGGGTCATTAGGTGCCAAAAATGGTTCAGCAAAACTAAAAATCGATGACATAAAGAAGAGCAGTGCGAAGATGCTCTCTTTAAGATTAAGACGAAATAAATGCATTATTGTATTTCGATATTTTATATTTCCTAAGGAGGCAATTCGAATCCAAAATGGTTTTATCTCGCCCATTTGAATGATTAGACTTATCTGTTGCAAATCCGTTACCATGGAAGACGATCCATTATTTCGAAGAACCAGACAGCACGCTGAAAAAAGGCTTATTTTCAGTGGTGCAAAATCGGATAAGCAAAGGCTTGAAGATATTAAAGAATTCCTGCGTTTGGAAAAAGAAATGCTCTTACGCTATCATCGGAAAGGTGACTCAGGTTTTCGATTAACCAGAGCAAGGGCTGTAATTGTTGATGTTCTCATACAATGCCTTTTTCAATATGCCCGTGAGATAGCAGTTGATGTGGTGGGCAAGCTTCGGCCCATGTGCGTACTGGCCACCGGTGGGTATGGTCGCGGGGAGCTCTGTCCTCACAGTGATATCGATTTAATGTTCTTATATTCCAAATCTTTGGGAGGAAAAACCCAAGAGGCACTCAAAGAAACGATGACGCGGGAGATTCTCTATCCCCTTTGGGACTCCGGCTTAAAAGTTGGACATGCATCCCGTGACTTGAAGGAAGCAATTGCAGAGTCTCAGAGTGACATTCGGAATAAAAACTCCATGTTAGACGCCAGATTTATTTGCGGTGACCGAAAAATGAGTGAGCGATTCATGCAGAAGTTTCTTAAACACTGCAGAAGTCATGAGCCTGAAAAATATCTGGAGGAACTTCATGCTCATCAAAAAGAGAGGAGATTGGAAAAGCAAAGCACAGTTTATCTTCAGGCCCCGGATGTAAAAAGCGGGGCTGGTGGATTAAGAGATTATCAGGGTGTTCTTTGGATGATAAAGGTGAAGTTTGGCAACCGCGAATTAGAGGAATTGATTCGAAGAAAATATCTTTCCGAACAGGAGGCCAAATCCTATTCCGATGCGTATTCATTTCTATTACGAGTTCGCAACGAATTGCACTTTTTAAGCAAACGACCCGTAGACATCCTCCATCTTGAAAAGCAACCTGAAGTCGCCATAGGACTTGGATACGAAGAAGAGGATATATTTAGAAGAGTTGAAGTCTTCATGGGAGATTACTACTCACATGCACGGACAATTAGCCAAATTACAGGAATTCTTGAACAAAGATTGGTCTATGCCAATTCTGGTTCCACGTCTAAGCTTAGCTTTCGTAATGTCTTGTCGGCTTATCGAGCGGAGCCGAGTCAGCATGTCGATGGTTTTGAACTCCTGAACAATCAATTAAGTTCTACCGACCCTCAAATCTTCGATGATGACCCAGAAAGAATCCTCCGCCTTTTTCGTCATTCCCAGAGGTTATCCGCGACCTTGTCCCCAGATTTACGCTCGTTGGTCCGTAACCGTCTCTCATTGATCGATTCAACCCTGATCAATTCTTCTTCAGCAAATGTAACCTTTCGTTCTATTTTACAAGAAATCGGCAATGTCAGCCCTACCCTCTGCGAAATGCATGAGCTGGGGGTCTTGGGACGGTTTATCCCAGAGTTCGGTAAACTTACCTGTAAAGTACAACACGACCTGTATCACCGGTTCACTGCCGATGTGCATGTCCTGCACTGTATCACGGTTTTGGACGAAGTTTTTCAGGGAAAAAGAACAGAAGCACAGCAATACCTGGATGCAATTCGTAAAAATGAAGTACCTGGGTTACTTTACCTCATTTTATTTCTTCACGACCTCGGGAAAGACGAAGGACCGAAAGGTCATTGCGAGCGAGGAGTGGAGATTGCTATCCCTCTTCTCAAAAGGCTTGGTATCTCGGAAGAAATGCATGACCGGATACTATTTGTTATTAGAAACCATTTAGAAATGGTACGGTTTGCAAATAAATTTGATTTAGAAGATCCCGAATCTATCGAAGTGTTCGCCAAGTTTGTGGAAGGAGAACAAAGGCTACGTTTTCTTTATGCCCACACCTACTGTGATGCGAATGCAACAGCACCCGATTTGTGGAATGCACATAAGGAAGAGTTACACACCCAACTTTTCTCGAACACAATTGCTGTTCTTGAAGGTAAACGAGCACCCATGGATCCTGAGACAATTAAAGACTCTTATATGGATTTAGAAATCAAAGGCGTCTCTAAATCTGAACTGAGGGAACATTTGGATCAGGTGCCGATGAGATACTTTTCTCATTCCGGAAGAGAGGAAGTTGCTTTACATGTATCCATGCTGAGTAAATTCCTTTCCAATAATTCAAAAAATGAAACAGCAGTCATTAATTGGCGAAATGATGTAAGAAGAACGCTCACTGTGATCGATATCATTACGCAGGATCAGGTCGGCTTATTCGAAAAAATAACCGGGGCTATTTCTGTTTCAGGATTAAACATACTGGGAGCGAGGGCTGTCAACCGGGATGACGGTATTGCCATTGATGCCTTCTATGTGGAGGTTGAAAAAAGTGGATTTGTTGAGGACGAAGGAACAAGAACTTCCTGCGAGAATTCAATCCGTACCTTTCTGCTTGGTAAAAGTTCACCTGACGGCCAAATTTCCGAATTACGGAAAAAAATTGATGGAAATCGATTATTTTCCAATCGCGAAAAACTTGGAGAAAAAATTCCATCCCAAGTCGATGTGTATCGTGATGTAAACCTTGGAAGAACCATCGTGGAAGTAAAAGCTCCTGACCGGGTAGGCTTGCTCCATCTTCTTGCGAAAACGATTTCTCACTGCGGTTTCGATATTGAATTTGCCCGGATTGCCACGGAACAAGGAATCGCCACGGATATTTTCCACATCGCATCAAAAGATACGGATGGTAAAACAAAACCAACCCAATTTCTCGAACTCAGGGAAGAACTTTCTGAAGCATTAAACAATGCTCAGTTTTTCCACGAAGTCTAAAATCTTAATTTACTATCGGCAGACTTAGCCGAAAAACGGTCCCCTGTGATGTAGATTCCATTAATTCCAAATCACCATCATGGGCCCGCATGATACGTTTAGAAATTGTGAGACCTAACCCGGTGCCACCAACTCTGGCAGTAAGAAAAGAATCGAAAATGCGATTTTTAAATTCCTCAGGAATTCCAGTACCAGTATCTTTGACCAACACCCGCACCCACTTATTTTCTTCGACGGAAGTTTCCAAAGTTAAGTGACCTCCATTTGGCATCGCTCCAAGAGCATTCAAAATGAGATTAAGAAGAGCCTGCTGGATTTGCCCCTTGTCCACGAAAACCAAATAATCTGCCCCTAATTCATTCATGGTAAGGGTTACTTTTGATTGTTCCAACTTTAGCCGGACCAAAAGAGCAGCCTCTGTCATAATCTCACGCATCGGGCACTGTATACGAAAAGCCTCACGACTTTTTCCGAAATCGAGAATGCGTCCAGCGATCTGATCGAGATGGTTTAGTTTTTCCCGAATAATCGATAGATCTTTTTCTTGGTGAGCGTCTGCCTCTTCGCTTAACTCCAATGAATCAAATAGAAGGCGAACAACCATGAGAGGGTTACGTATTTCATGAGCAATCTCGGCAGCAAGTGTGCCCAAGGTCGTCAATCGCTCACTTTTCCGTAAAATTTCCTCCGATGAGAACACACGATCATAGAGGAAGGCATTTTGTATAGCTATAGCACCTAAATCCGCCAAGGCACGAGCTATCAATCGCTCATCATCGTTATAACGATGAGAACGGTCCACATATAGAGTTAAAAGCCCGATAGGCTCATCTTCATAAACCACAGGAGTTACCAACATAGAGTGGAGGTTTTTCTCTCGTATTAACTCGGTAAAGTGGTGCTCCTCCGTTCGAAACAGGTCGCGTGTCTGGACTTGCCTGTGACCTCTTAAAGAAGTTCCCAAGAGACTATCAGCGGGGTTGAGGGTTTCTTCATGGGCTAGTGATCCTGTCTTGTCCTGTAGCGAGTGAAGTTTTAACTCATCCGTTTCTGATTCATAAAGAAAGAAAGCAGACATGCTGCAATCGAGAAGCAAAAGGGCTTCTCTCGTGATTGATTCCAAAACCTCTTCAACTTTACGGGTTCCGGCCATATCTTGCCCAACAAGTACCAAAGTTTGTAACTGTTCCGCTTTTCGCCGTAGCTGCTGGATCATCCACATGTTCTCAAGGACACGACTCGCTTCATTGGCCATAAGAACAAGCAATCTTAGGTCGGCAGGACTAAAGGCATTGGTTTCGGTGGCATCCACATTAAGGGCACCCACCGTACGATTTCCTTCACTCAGGGGGGCAGCCATCTCACATCGGATTTTATCATCCAATTGAAAATATCTCTCTTCCAAAGTGACATCCGGGCAAAGCAGAGGCTCACCATGCATGGCAACCCAACCCGTAACTCCAATTCCTCTAGGTAGCTCAAAGCCCTTACTCGATTTAGACAGACCCCTTTCAACTTCAATAACAAGTTTATCAGAATCTGCATTGAGCAAACTAATCGATGCACTGCTTGCTCCAAAAGTATTCATTACTTCATCAAGAATTCCTTCCAAAGCGAGCAACGGATTTCTTTCCTTTCCAGACAGGGTGCTTATCCGGTAAAGAACATCAATTGCCTTCTGATCAGAATCTTTATCTGAAATGATCTGTTCCATAATTTACAGATAGCAAGTTTCTCGCCTGAAGCGAGAAACATTCAAAAATGTAAACTACTTACCCTGGACGAAATGACTCCAGGTATCTTCCATCGGCTTTCCGTACAATGATGTCATAAAGGGACGCCTTGGCGGACGCTTAGGTTCCTTTAAAAGTCGCATTCCTGCTTCCTTGGGCAAACGATTACTTTTCTTACTATTGCAGCGGATACAGGAAATAACGACATTTTCCCAAGAAGTGGCTCCTCCTCGGTCACGCGGTATAACATGATCCATATTAAGTTCCTTGGGAGGAAGGTTTTTCCCGCAATACTGACATTGGTAATCATCTCTATCCAAAAGATTTTGGCGGTTAAATTTTATTTCTTGCATGAGCATCCGATCGTAGGATCGCAACAAGAGAACGGAAGGGACCACAACTTTTTGGTTTACCGTATGAATTACGCGAGCGGTTGGATTACCTTCCAATTCTTTACAATGCTCAAACCATGATGGTCCGTCAAAAACCCGAAAGCTTCCATCTTCCGCATATATCACTTGAGCGTGATCGAGGGAAAGCAAACTAAACGCCCGCTCTACCCCCACAACATTGACCGCTTGCCAAAGGCGATTTAACACGAGGGTTTGATAACTTGTGTCCATCCTAAATAAGTTATAACGGAATCACCCATACCCATGTCAAAGGATTTTTATCAACATTTTCGTAACAGTCATATCGCGATTAGACCAAACGATTGTATTCCGCGTGATTTCCCAAAAAAACGAGTACCAAAACTCCACTAATAACTGCGTCCGTCTTTGTCTTCGTAATAATTCAGAAATGCCTTATGGACAACTCGATAGCCTCCTGGGGTTGGATAATCTCCGGTAAAATACCAGTCTCCGGAATGATCGGGCAAAGCTTCATGTAAATTCTCTATACTTTGGTAAACGACTTTCACTTCCGTGGTACCATTTAAGCAATCGGGTTTAACAAGTTCGGCAACCTTTGCAGAAATTTCTGAAGCAGTGAAGTTTTCGTAGACCCGTTTAACATGGTTTTCCAACTTTGCTTTTGGTTCCTTCAATGCTTCTTTACACTTGGCTGCCACCTCTGCGAGAAGTCCATCATATCCACGCTCGTTGATGAGGGCGACGGCTGCCTGAAAGGCAATAAATTTACCGAGCTCAGACATATCAATGCCATAGCAATCCGGATAACGGATCTGTGGAGCGGTCGAGGCAATCAGTAATTTGGTAGGTTTGGAACGGCCTAAAATCTGTAAAATACTCTTCTTCAAGGTAGTCCCACGAACTATCGAATCATCAATACAAACCAATGCATCTTCTCTGGCTCGAATTACGCCGTAGGTAATATCATAAACATGCGAAACCAATTGAGCACGCCCAGATTCCTGTGTGATGAAAGTACGAAGCTTAATATCCTTGTTCGCGATCTTTTCCCCTTTCGGCCAATTATCCATGACTAAGTCATCAATCAATTCATCGGTTAAGGCTCCTGCCTTGTTCGCGTCCAAAAGCTTTTGTTTAACTTCAGCCCGGCGCACAAGTCTCAATTGTTCCATAAATCCGTAATACGCACTCTCCGCAGTATTAGGAACATAACTAAACACACTCTTGGAGAAATCTTTCCCTACAACTTCGAGGACTTGTGGAACAAGCAGAGCTCCAAGGGTTTTTCTTTCCGCATAAATATCAGGATCATTTCCCCTGGAAAAATAAATTCTTTCGAATGAACAGGCTGTTCTTCTTGCCGGGTCCTCAGCAAATCGTTCCGTGACTACCTCACCATTGGAACGAATTACCACGATCGAGCCAGGCTCAATTTCCGAAACTTCCTCGATCTTTTTATCAAAAACGGTCATCAAGGGTGCTCGCTCGGAAGCAACCGCCACGACTTCATCATCTTCAAAATAAAAACCCGGTCGGATGCCAAGCGGATCCCGCATCGCAAACGCATCTCCATTTCCAACAATTCCGGCAAGAGCATACCCTCCATCCCAGTTAACGGAGGCTTTCCGAAAAACTTCTGGCAAATCGACTCTTTCTCCAATCCAACGGGAATGATCTTGTCCGGATATGTTTTCCTCTTCAGCTTCCTTGGTCAGTTTATCATTCATCGCATCGAGATGATAACCGGTCTCCTCCAAAATCGCTTGCGTATCGGTATCAAAAACCGGGTGCTGTCCGCGATCGACCAGTTTCGAATTTAACTCCTCCACATTGGTCAGATTAAAATTTCCTGCGACCATCAAGTTTTTGCCGGGCCAATTACTCTTTCTAAAATAGGGGTGGCATGTTGTGGATCCATAAGAACCGGATGTTCCATATCTCAGGTGCCCAAGAAGAAGTTCCCCCCCATAATCGAAGTGATCCTTGATGGTTTCTGGAAATTCGTGAAATGCCAGTCCTTTCTTAAATAGCTTGTTTAGGGTCTTATTCTGTTGCTCAAAAATTTTAGCCAGTGCTTTGCTGCTGGTGCTTCTTTCCCTGAACATAAACGCCTGCCCTGCATCCACATTCAATTTCATTGATCCTATACCCGCACCATCCTGTCCTCGGTTATGCTGCTTTTCCATCAATAGGAAAAGCTGATTAAATCCCCAAAGAGGAGTGCCATATTTTTCAGCGTAGTATGTAAGAGGCTTTTTTAATCGAATCAGGGCGATACCGCAAAAATGTCCGATTTCCTCACTCATGGACTAACTCTTGGATGAATCCATGTGATGAGGGATGACATTTTCCCACACCGTACGGAATTCATCAACTTCAGTGCAGAGTACATCATGTTCTCCAACCTTGACTTTCAGTATACCAGAATCACTTGTTTCCCCCAGCGATTGAGCCTGAACTCCAGCGGACTCCGCACAAGAAAGGAAATCACTAGAATCAGATGAACTGACTGCTACAAGCACCTGACCCTGACTCTCGCCGAAGAGCGTGGCGTCCAACCTTCCTGTTTCAGGAATTGAAAGGGATGCACCAAGCTTATTTTCACCAAAAAGCATTTCTGCAAGGCAGACCAACAATCCACCTTCGGATACATCATGGGCGGCTATTATCTTTCCTGCTTCGATCTCTGTAATGAGAAGATCCTGAACTTTTTTCTCATTTTCGAGAGAAACCTCAGGTACAGTCCCTTCTTTTTTTCCGTGCTGGGTCTGCAAATAATAACTTCCCCCTAATTCGGAGGACCATCCGCCCAAAAGGATAAGTTTCAGCCCTGCTTCTTCAACCTGACTTTTGGTCACATGCTCCTGTTTGTCGATCAATCCAACCATGGAAACAACAGGGGTCGGATCAATTGATCCCTCCCCGTGCTCATTGTAGAGGCTTACATTTCCACCCACCACCGGGACATCAAAAAAGGCACAGGCATCTGCCAACCCCTTTACGCACTCTTTGAGCATGTGGTATGCTTCCGGCTTGTTCGGGTTCCCGAAATTGAGATTATCGGTGACCGCCAAAGCTCTCGCTCCCGAACAAGCCAGGTTACGCATACATTCTACAAAGGCGATTTGAGCACCTTTGTAAGGATCAAGATGGCAGAAACGATTGTTACAGTCATTGGCGATAGCCAAGTACTTATCAATTCCTGCAATGCTTAATCTAACTACACCCGCATCGCTTCCGGGCTCAATCTTGCAACCCGACATGACCATGTGATCATATTGCTGCCAGACCCAACGCTTCGATGCAATGGTTGGGTGGCTCAGTAAATTTTTCAATCCAACTTCTATCTCACTTGGAGAAATGTCAGGGATTCTCTCTACGGACCAATTCCTCGCTTCCGCAACATGAGCAGGCTCAGAAGCGGGTTGATCGTACACGGGAGCCTCATCGGTAAGTGATTTGGCTGGCAAATCTGCAACCACCACTCCCTTGTGGCGAACAACCATCCGGTCGCCCTCCTTCACCTCTCCAATATGAGCGGCATGTAAATCCCATTTCGCAAAGACTTCTTCGAGTTCCTTTTCCCTACCCTTTTGCACAATAACCAGCATTCTTTCCTGACTCTCAGAAAGCATGATCTCATAAGAATTCATCCCGGTTTCACGCTGGGGAACTAAATCTAAATCAATTTCAATACCTGAGTCGCCACGGGAAGCGGTCTCACAGGTTGAACAGGTCAGGCCCGCAGCACCCATATCCTGAATGCCTACGACCAAGCCAGGAATCGCCATCATTTCAAGGCATGCCTCGAGCAAAAGTTTTTCCATGAATGGATCCCCCTTCTGCACTGCCGGACGGTCTTCTGCACTCTCCTCCGTGAGTTCACGGGAAGCAAAACTCGCTCCGCCCAAGCCGTCACGGCCAGTACCTGGTCCCACATAGTAAACAGGGTTACCCACGCCCGTAGCCGCACCTTTCTGAATATCTTCGTGTCGAAGAATTCCCGCACAAAGTGCATTCACCAATGGGTTCCCTTCGTAACACTCATCAAAATAAATATCTCCACCCATATTGGGGATGCCCAGACAATTTCCATAATGAGAAATTCCACTGACCACCCCACGAAATAGTCTTTTTACATGCGGATCATTGATATCACCAAAGCGAAGGGAATTGGTAAGTAAAATCGGGCGAGCACCCATCGTGAAAATATCACGCACGATGCCTCCCACTCCGGTGGCAGCACCCTCAAAAGGTTCAATCGCACTCGGGTGGTTGTGGGATTCTATTTTAAAAGCTACGCCCCATCCATCTCCCACATCGATAACTCCGGCGTTTTCTTCACCAGCTTTCACAAGCACCTGGCCAATGGCGTCCTTGTCTTTTTTCTCAGTCGGGAATAAACGAAGAAGTTTTCTCGTATTTTTGTAGGCACAATGTTCCGACCACATCACCGAGAAAATACCGAGCTCGGTCAAATTAGGTTCACGTCCAAGGATCTCAAGAATTTGTTGATACTCTTCGGGAAGAATTCCATGCTGATCGATCAGTTCCTGAGTGATCTCGACATTCAAAACGGGATCCGGATTCGGAGGTAGTGGTATGGAAGGGGACTGACTCATCAGCTTGAAATCTCCGCGGGTCTTGTTTGTAAAACTGGTTTCAAAAAAGCTTTAAGCAAAGGCAGTCCGTCCAAGCAGGGGTGGTGAGAACCAACCGCCCTCTCCGGATGCGGCATCATTCCGTAAACATTTCCAGTGAAGTTACGAATTCCTGCAATATCATTCATTGATCCGTTGGGATTACCTGAGTATCTAAGAAGAATTTGATCATTGGCTTCCAGTGATGAGAGAACCGATTCATCTGCCCTGTAATTCCCTTCCCCATGTGCAATAGGTAAAAGGAGTGATTTCCCTAAAGTAGTTTGGTTAAAACGGTCATTAGAATTTTCAACCAAAAGGTTTTGGTTGAGACATCTAAAATCGAGGCAATCATTTCTGATCAAAGCTCCTGGCAGTAACCCTGATTCACACAATATTTGAAACCCATTACAAATCCCCAGAACTTGGCCGCCTTTTTCTGCAAATTCTTTCAAATTTTGCATAATTGGTGAGAAACGAGCGATTGCCCCACAGCGCAAATAGTCACCAAAGGAGAAACCGCCCGGTACAATCACTGCTTCCGTCTCAGAAGGCAGTTTATCCTTATGCCAGACCCTGTGAGCAGAAATGCCCAAAACATCTTTGACTGCGTACTCAGAATCCCAATCGCAATTGGACCCTGGGAATTGAAGAATAGCTACCCTCATTACTTTTCTCCCTCCTTGTCGAAAACTTCTTCGACTACCGGATTCGTTAAAATACCCACTCCTTCAATCTCCACAGTCACTTCATCCCCTGGCACCAAATATCTTTTGGGGTCACGAGCCTCGCCTACACCGGAAGGGGTCCCTGTCAAAATCAGGGTTCCGGGCAGCAAGGTGGTGCTTCCACTTAGGAAGGAAATCAGGGTAGGCACGTCAAAAATCATATCATCCGTTCCAGATTCCTGCATTTTCTCGTCATTTACGAAGGAACGGATAGACAGTTTGGATGGGTCGGGAATCTCGTCAGCCGTGGCGAGGCACGGACCCACTGGGCAAAAGGTATCAAAAGTTTTACCGCGACAAAACTGTCCGCCACCTTTTTCCTTTTGCCAATCCCGGGCACTCACATCATTGGCACATACATAACCCAAAACATACGACAGAGCTTCCTCAGGTTTTACATTCTTACAGGGTTGTCCGATCACGACGCCAAGCTCCCCCTCAAAATCAACCTTGTCACTGCGTAAATAACGAGGAAGCACAATGGGATCTCCCGGATTTTGAGCAGCTGTAGGGGCTTTCATAAAAACCATGGGATATTTAGGAATATCAAGTCCAGTTTCTTCCGCATGAGCACGATAATTTAGCCCGACGGCATAAATACAGCGAAAATCGATGGGAGTAAGAAATTGAAATGGGGTGATTCGTTGATCCGTGGCTTCGAAGTCTCCACCATCTTTCTGTAATATCAAAAAGGTGTTACCGTCTTTGTCAAAGCGCCCAAACCCCATTTTACCGGATTGGTCGAGATATCGGAATATCCTCACCCTTCCTCGATCTCGTAACGAAAGTCTTCGATGACCGGATTGCTTAGCAACCCGTCACATAGCTTGTCCAGTTTTTCCCGGGATTCCTGAGAGTCCGAGCCCTCCATCTCGAAAGTGATCGTTTTACCTACGCGTACTCCCTCCACCGATTCGTGGCCGAGACTTTTCATTGCATGCTCGACCGCCGCTCCTTGTGGATCCAAGACCGTATTCTTGGGTGATACAAAAACAGTTACCTTCACTGGTAACCTTGAAACGATTCATACGGCTTTCTTTCAACCTTATTTTGCGCACGTTGGAAAAAACTTTGCGAATTACCTTTAATCCTGTGCCAAAGGATGAAAATTCGCATGCTCATCCAGTAATCTTTCCGAACCAACATGGGTATAAATTTGAGTCGTACCGATATCTGCATGCCCCAGCATCTCCTGAACCGAACGTACATCAGCCCCTCCCATTAAAAGATGAGTGGCAAAGGAATGCCGTAAACCGTGTGGACTCACTTTTTTTTCAATACCCGCTTTTTTTGCGTATTGTTTTACCAAAACCCAGACCATTTTTCGGGAAATGGCTTTGCCTCGCATACTTAAAAAGAGTTCTCCTCCGGTTCCTTCTTTAGTTAAAAAGGGGCGACCGCCATGCAAATAATTTCTGACGGCTTCGACCGCGAAACGACCAACGGGAACCACGCGCTCCTTCGCTCCCTTTCCAAATACACGGGCAAACCCCTCATCCGGATCAAACGCATTAACAGGAATCGTGCATATTTCAGAAACCCGTAATCCGCTTCCGTACATTAATTCGAGCAAAGCCCGATCTCTTTTCCCCAAGGGTGTGCTCAGATCAGGAGTTTCAAGGATTTTTTCAACTTCTGGAATAGTCAGACAATGAGGCAAGGTACGCCTTTTTTTAGGATTCCCCAAAAGATCGGTATGATTTTCACTCAGTTCACCCTCCCCCACAAAATAACGGATCATCATACGCAGTGCTGACAGCTTCCTCGCTAAACTGGTCACCGCATAACGGTCATCGGTTAAGGATGCCATCCACGAGGAGTAGTCATCAAGCTTGGCATCCTTCCAATGAGCAACACCCCGTTCATGCAAAAAGAGTGCACATTGATTTAAATCCGTTTCATAAGACTCGATCGTATTGGTCGATAGACCCTTTTCTAATTGCACCCAGGCAAGAAAACCATTGATCCAGGCCTCAAAGGCTGGAGGTGCCGCGAGACGGACTGATTGCTGAACCTCTTCCTCCATTCAAACCATCCTGCGTGGTTACTACTGGGGAGGTTCCACCGGTTTTAAATTCCCGGCAAAAAGCTTCCTGTAAATTCGATTAATCGGCGTTTTTAATCGGCTCACCATAAACTTCTGCTTACGCAGAGCACCATATCCATATCGATAACTAGCAGCCAAGCGCGGATAGGAAAAAAGAGCCTGACTCTCAAGCATACCTTTAAGTCTCTGCAGATAGAGCATGCCAACTTCCACATTCGTTTCCCATTCGAATGCCTGACGATAGTGGAGCTTCGTAACATCGGACCAGGCTGCCTCAGTCAACTGCATCATTCCTTTTGCCACAGAGGACTCCGCGTTGGCATCGAGGCTGCTCTCAGCATGACAAACGGCATAAACAAAGGTGGGTTCCAAGCCGTAACCGGGAGCTTCCTTTACAATTTTTTCCCACACCTGCTCTTCGGCAATATAGTTCGCATCCTTATCTAAAAGCTTGCACCCTCCTGACATTACAAGAAGCACAAGAATAAAAAACCAAATAAGCCTTCGGCAAAAATCTTCACATCCAACCATCGCAAAGTAAGAGTAATTCATATCTCTTGCCCTTGGCAAGAAACATTGGGAGAGAATCAAGCTTGGCGCGAAACAAAAAGAAAAACGAGAATCAGAAAAAGCACAAACAGGANNGTTAACCCAACNGGATAAACTCCCAATCTCACTCTTCTTTTCATCATTTGCTCACTCTTGGANCCNAAAANGCCCGGATAGCCTAGCCCCCGAACAATCACTGAAACAAAGATGGCACAGTTTACTTGAGCNCCCTTGGCAAAAACGCAGACNTTATCNGTCAANCCGGCAACCAATAAAGCATGTGCCAGATCATTTAATCCATTCCAGAAAAAAGCACCAAAACGAACGAAACCGCAGCCAAGTTTCCGGTATACCCAGTCCACATCAAGATTCACCGAAGGCATCTCCTTGGGATACTTCCCCCAAAGATTGAGTAAGATGAAGGTCAGGGCAGAAAACAGAAGAATTTCCAGTTGGGTGATCACATGAGTTCCGTCATAGGGATGATAGCCCATCGCTTCGTTGGGAAGCAAACTGTAGAGCCATTGAGGATTACAACCAAGGAACACGCAAAGAAAGGCGGAGATCGCCATAGCTACCAGCATGTGTCGAGGGGCTTCCTTTGTTCGAAGTCCAGAGTCTTTGGCAAA
This sequence comes from Opitutia bacterium, assembly GCA_002689665.1. Classification (GTDB taxonomy): domain Bacteria; phylum Verrucomicrobiota; class Verrucomicrobiia; order Opitutales; family Seribacteraceae; genus Seribacter. The sequence continues at coordinate 57,777 of NZEN01000024.1, forward strand.
AAAAGCGAAGAATGGAACCTTAATCCCTGCCTTATGGAAAACTCCAGCCGAGGCGAAAAGTAAACAGATCCAGACCAGGGTATGTCCATGACGGGCCGTTTCCGTGATAATGATGGATTTACTGATAAAACCACTAAACAAAGGAAAAGCGGAAATTGAGGCAGCCCCGACAATGCAAAACCCGGTTGTCCAAGGCATAGACTTATACAATCCTCCCAAATGAGAAGCACGCACCTCTCCGGTCCTAAACATCACCGCCCCCATACTCATAAACAAGAGACCCTTATATATAACATGGGTAAAAGCGTGGGCAATCGCTCCGTCAATTGCCAGTTCTGTGCCTATCCCAATTCCAACCACCATAAACCCAATCTGGTTGATTTTACTGTAGCAAAGAACCCGCCTGAGATCATTTTCAATCACCGCATAGAAAATAGGAAATAAAGCCATTACCGCCCCTATGGTGATCAGTATTTCTGCTCCTGGAAACAACCTGGCCAACATGCAAACAGCACATTTTGTAGTGAAAGCACAAAGCCAGACCGGACCGGTGTGGGTGGCTTCAGCATAACCATCCTTTAACCACACATGCAATCCGGGGAAAGCTGCTTTGATTCCAATGGCCAATAAAATCAACTGGGCTCCCATATCTCCACTCTCCAAGGCATCAGTCAAAGAATGCAGTGCCAAGGCGCTTGCTCCTTCCCCGTGATACCGGAGAAGAATGCCGAACAAAAGAAGCAAACCCGATGAGATATGAAAAAACAGGTAGCGAAAACCTGAATCCTCGGCCGTCTTGGTCTTTCGTCCCCAGATCTGAAAAACTGATGTGACCGCCAATCCTTCCCACCATAGGAAAAGGGACAGCATGTCCCCGGCAAAGGCAACCCCGACCGCAGATGCTGCATAGAACAAAGCCATGGACACCTGCCAGGGATCTCTAACATGAAAGGAATAAATTCCAGCGACCAGAGCTGCGATATGAAAAAGGTATCCAAACACCTTGGCCTGCTGATCGACGGATGCAGCTACTATTTCATATCCAAAAAGATGAAAAGTCGATACTCCCCCCAACTCCATTCCATAGAGATGAAACAGACCAAAAAGAGGAGCGAGAACAAGAACCGTTGAGGCAAACATTCCCCGTAAAAAAGCAGTGGCTAATCCACCAAGAAGCAAAGCGGTAGCTGGATGGGTACCAAGTTCGAAAGTTGCAGCTACGGTACTCATACTTACTTTTTCTCCCAGTAATCCTCAGATCGCATGAGGACTTTCTTTCCATTCCAAGATCGGATTATCTTAGAAAAATAAACAACCGCCAGGCCGGCACCAAAACCAAAAACACCATAAAAGGCAGGGAGCGTCTCCAATGAATAAAAGGGCTTTTCTTCGGCAAAAGCAGCATGCTTGTGCCATCCAAGACTGAAAATCAGATCGGTCAAAATGATCAAACCGCACAACCAGTAAAACCAACGAATCAGCTTTTTTCTATTCGAAGGTTCATCGAGCCAACCCTCGTCATCAAGTTTCATTTTTGAATTAGAATCTTTGCTCATGGTTGATAAATTTAAGGCGTTACTCCTGCAAGTTTAAGTAGTGCATCTGACCAGAAGAAAAGCGCAAAGCATCCAAGCGCAGTGAAGGCCAATGGAACAACACAGGGCCAGGGTGCTTCCTTGATTGATTCCTCTCCTTCCTCAGAATCCTCAGATCGGAAAAACGCCGTAACTGCGACCGGTAATAAATAAAAAACATTCAGCAAAGAACTGATTAATAAAACCGCCACGACCCACATGGCATCCCGGTCCAACGCACCCAATGCCAAGTACCATTTACTGATAAAGCCGCCCAATGGAGGTAAGCCGATAACGCTCAGTGAACCGATCATAAATGCACCCATGGTGATCGGCATCCGTCGACCAAGGCCACGCAACTGGCTAACATATTTCTTCCCGGTGGCCACAAAGATGGCTCCTGCACAGAAAAACAATGTGATTTTTCCACATGCATGCATCGCAATATGCAGGACGGCCCCACCCTGCCCCCGGTCCGTTGCAATCGCCGCACCCAGAATAATGTATCCCAACTGCCCAATCGTGGAAAAGGCCAGCCTACGCTTTAGGTTATCCTGCGAAAGGGCTATCAGAGAAGAGATAAGAATAGTGGCCGAAGCCAAAATCATTGCCCACTCCTCTCCACTGATTTTGGAGAGAACTTCCGTCCCATATATATCTGCATACACCCGATAAACGCAGAACACGCCTACCTTCACCACAGCCACAGCATGAAGCAAGGCAGAAACGGGGGTGGGTGCAACCATCGCTCCGGGCAACCAGGAATGGAAGGGCATCAACCCGGCTTTGGCAAAACCGTAAGTGAAGAGAAACAACAACACAATTTGAGTGGTCTCACTAAAATAACCGATCTTCCCGGTATCCGCCAAGAAGTCCATCGTCATCTGGCCACCGTCCAACCAAATGTAACACCAACTTAGTGCGGGCAGAAGTAGGCAGAGTGAAGTAAAAAGCAGGTAGCCGAGATAAGTACGCCCGCCCGTTCTTGCCTCCTTATCCTGCATATGCGTAACCAAAGGAAAAGTGGAAACGGAAAGCATCTCATAGAAAAAATAAATGGTCAGCAGATTCGCGGAAAAAGCTACGCCCATGGTGGCCGAAAGTGAAAGAGCGAAGAAAGAGTAGAAGCGTGTCTGGGCGTGCTCATGCAGTCCTCTCATATATCCGATGGAGTAGAGCGTGGTGGCAATCCAGAGAATGGATGCGACCAGGGCAAAGAGAAGGCCCGGTCCATCCACCCGGAGGAGCATTGGTACATATGAGAATATCTGCCAAATATGAAATTCAATAATACTCCCACCCAAGACGAGTGGTAACATCGAAAGCACAACCGCTACCTGTACCGAAGCCGCAGAAAAAGTAATGAGTTCACGCAGATTCGCCCGCTTTTCCCCTGCCAACATGATCCCGATCAGGCCAAACCAGGGAGCTATCAATGCCAACAATGGACGAATATCCTCAACGACGATTGGATCACTCATTTGTAAACCACCCCCGTTGGTAAATCGTAAGCCTGCAAAAAGGTCTCGATTTGATTAACCACCTCCTGATTGTAAACCCCAATAATAAGTACCGTGGAGGCAGCTATAAGCAAAGGTATCAGCATGACTAGAGGAGCCTCATCAAAACGGGTTTGTTCTTTGGTCAACCCAAGATCTCCATGCCCCTTACCCAAGTTTTTACCGCTCTCATCGACCGCCAAATGAATTCTTTCAATTAACCGGAAGAAAAGAATCACCATGACCATGGTCGAAAACATCAGCACAATCAAATATTCCCAGCGACCGGACACCATACCACCAGTTATCAAATACCACTTACTGAAGAATCCGCAGGTTGGGGGAAGTCCGATGATTGAAAAGCCACCAATAAAGAAGCCAATCATGGTCAGGGGCATTTTTGAAAACAACCCACGAAGCCCATCAAAATGGGTGGTCTTGCATTTGTGCAAGATGATACCCGCACCTAGGAAGAGACACAAGGTCATACAGGCATCACTGATGATGTGAAAGATCGAGCCAATCAACCCATAATAGTTGTAAATCCAGACCCCCCCGACCATGTAGCCAACTTCCGCAACAATCAGATAAGCCAGCATCCGCTTAATCTCCCTTTGCGAAAGGGCGAGAAAAGCTGCACAAACGATAGCGATAACTACTAACCATGGCATCCAGCTTACCCAAATGGTTGATTCGAATGAAAATTCCACCCCAAATACCGAGAGAACCATTCGGATCATCACATAGATCATCACTTTGGTAACTAATGGAGCGAGTAAGCAGGAAGTGGTAGTGGGAGCATTACAATACGCATTGGGAAGCCATGCATGAAATGGAAAGAAGGCCATCTTAATCAGAATGCCTACTCCGATGAGCACAAAGGCAACCTGCATGGTTGCAGACTCAGCGAGACCATTGGCTTCGATGACTTCACGAATACCCACCATATTTAAAGTACCTGTTTTAATATAGAGATAGCCCACGCCGAGCAGGTAAAGTGAGGCTCCGATGGTTCCCAGGATTAAATAATTATATGTTGCCGCAGCTGCCCGGTTCGAACCCATGGCGATTAATCCATAGCCGGTAAGAGCTGCCACTTCGATCAACACATAGAGGTTGAATGCATCCCCAGTTAAGCAGATCCCGGCAAGTCCGGTTATTTGTAGCATCATCAGGGAGTAGTAAATCGCCTCTTTATTCGGTGTCTCCTTTTCGACATGAATTTTAGAATAGACCGTAACGAGCAAACCAACACCCAATACAATCAAGGCTATTAGGGAGGCTAAAAGATCTGCCCTGAATTCAATACCAACACCCCGCGGATATAAGTCTAAGGTCCATCCACCCAGAAGATATGAAATTTCATGATTCGGAGATGCCATCGCCTGTTTCAGGGTTTCCACACCGGCCCAAAGAGCACCGGCCATCGATAGCACGGATATGGGATAAGCGAGCTTTATGTTAACATAACGGGACAACGCGACGAATACCGACCCGAAGAGCGGAAAGATAAAAATCCATGCGATAGCGTTTTCCATCAACTCTTGGGCTTTGGTTTCGCCTTGGTGGCAGATGTTTTGGAAGGGGATTTTTTCGGTTGGGCTTTTTTCTTCCCCTTAGTTACGGAAGAAGGCTTGGCTGCCGTATTACTTTTGCTAACCGAACCCGCGGCGGCTTTTGCTTTGGCTTGCTGGGCCGACTTTCTTCTTTGGGCATTCCGTTTCTCTTTAACTATCGGAGATTGGCTCGCCCGTTCATCTGCCCTGTCTAGCTTATCAAGCAATTCATCTTCCTCAATTGTTCCATATCCCTGATAAATTCTTTGGGTCAAAGCCAAGGCAAGGCCTAGCGTGGCCACGCCCACCACAATCGCCGTCAGCATCAGCACATGAGGCAAGGGGTTAGCATATCCTTTCACGGTTTCCGGCTTCAGTTCAACGGGATGATAAGCATCCTGTTTTCCTGTTGCATTTTGCTCTGTAACTACCTTCGCATGACTGCCATGCGGATCATGTTCAGCCAGGTAAATGGGTATCGTCGCATCTTTCTTCACCGCAATCGAAACATAAAATAAAATGATCGCAGTCTGGAAAATGGACATTCCAATAAGTTTTTTAACGAGGTTCCTCTTGGCAAGCATCGCCCAAAGCCCAATCAAAAGCAAAACCACATAGATGCAGTAGTTTAACCGCTCTATAAATAACTCGCTGACCAGACTTCCTCCTTCCATCACTTAAAGAACAAAAGCATTACAGCCCTTGCTTGAGACGGCCCTCCGAAGCCAAGTTCGCGTACAACACAAACATGATTGCGGCGACGGTAAATCCCACACCAATCTCAACCCCGAGCATGGCATGGTATCGAGCCATTTCCCGGGAGACTGGCAATATTTTTTCCAGTTCTGCATAGTCGAGAAACTCTCCACCCAGCATCATTGAAAGCAGACCGATTCCACCATAAAGCACGATCCCCATCGCTGCCACGAACAGACACCTTTCGATCGGAAAACGCGACATCGCCTTTTCCAAGTCCCATGACAGGGCAATAAGAATAAAACTGGCACCCATGAGCACTCCACCCTGAAAACCACCTCCGGGGCTGACATGACCGTGGGCCAACACATAAAAAGCAAAGATTTGAATAACAGGTACGATCAGTCTCACCGTATTGGTGACAATCAGATCAGGTTCAGCCTCCACCTCATGATCTTTTCTTCTCGGGCGCCCCACTGAGGATCCCCGAAGAATTGCGATCACCGCCATCCCCGCAATAAACACCACCACCGTTTCAAACATAGTATCGAACCCTCGATAGTCTGCGAGGACTGCGGTCACCATATTTGGCACCTCCGTATCCACCCCGGTATTGGCGATAAAATGGCTCGAGACTGGAGACTTGGATGCAGGCGATTCCACATCCCCCCATTTGGGAAAATCCTGACCGGCCCATAAAAGCAGAACGCCTATGACAAACACGGGAATAAGGGAAAAAAGCTTCATCAGTCGTTCGATTTCCTCCGTAAGTGGAAAATTGTCGCAACCAGGACCACCGTACTAATTCCGGCACCTACCGTTGCCTCCGTAAAGGCCACATCCACGGCCCCCATTTCAGCCCAGAGCAGGCACATCAGAAAACTATAAACCCCAAAAACTACTGCGGAGACGAGTAGATCTTTTACCCATAGGGAAGTAACCGCTACCACCACCAGCAGGAGTAAAATAAATGTATTGAAAATTTCCAACCCCATTACTTCTTCTTTTTGTCCTTACGATTCGCCTTTTTCAGATCCTCTTCCGTCATAGGCATCTCATCATCTTCAAAAGCGGCTCGCATTAACGCATGTGAACTGGTTGGCGTGGTCAAATAAATAAAAAGGACAACCGCTAAGATTTTGAAAAGTACGAGCCAGCTCCCGATCGAAAAATCATCCATAGTGACCAAGCCGAACCCGCCTAGCATCAACATTGTGGAAAGAGTATCCCCTTTTCCGGCTGCATGCATCCGGGTGTAAAAATCTGGAAACCGCACTATACCCACTGCGGAACCCAAAAAGAACACCAACCCAAGAATTCCTAATACCCAACCAAGGATTTGAAGCAGCAGAAACCCATCGTTTCCACCCTCCACAGATACGGCTAAAGTATTAGTAAGAAAAGAATCCATGGTTACGCCTTGGCCCTCCTTTTTTCTTTTTCACGAGCTTCCATTTCTTTCAGTGAAATCGTCCGGTTCAGATATCTCGACACAATAATGGCTGCCACAAAGTTGAGAAGTGCATAGGTCAGGGCAAAATCCACAAACATTTCCACGCGCTCGTACAGAGTACCAATAATCACCAGTAATACCGCGGTCTTGGTTCCAATCACATTGACTCCCAGGATGCGGTCAAAACCGGTCGGGCCCTTGCAAATCCGATACATGACCGGAATCATTAGAACGAAAAGACTCGTTCCCATAACGATGGCAAACCACTCAGTCATTTTTGGGGTAAAACATCAGGTTCAAAAACTTCGGCCACTTTTCTTTCGATCCCTCCCGTTAACAGATCATCTTCCAGGAACTGACTCATAGTGTGAACATGGAAGACATCTCCTCTGATCAGCATAGTAATGGTTCCGGGAGTTAAAGTAATGGAATTAGCGAGTACAAACTTGGCAAAATCTGTCTTAAGATAAGTTTCGAAGGTTACCACCCGTGGAGACATTTCCTCATACCCCTCCTTGGTCATCGCTAATTTGAAAACATGCAGATTGGCCTTTACCACCTCCCAGGTAATCCAAGGCAGGTACTTAAGAAAGGCCCAGGCTTCCCGTAAGCGCTCGGATGCTCCCTTTTTTCTATCGTGATAGAGCAAGTCGTGCGAAATCCAGGTTACAACCACACATGAAATAACTCCCAACCCTAAATGAAACGCGTCAAACTTGCCCGAAAGGATTACCCAGTTGAGCAACAAAATTAAAAATATGACAATAGGATACAACGCTTGAAGTGATGGTTACATCACGATCAAAAGAGAAAATGAGTTGGGGGCAACCCCGAACGGAAAAAACCGACCTGCTTTTACGAGAATTAATCAGTCTCCAGACGCCGAGATCCATTTCTCGGCATTGTAATCATAGTAGGGCTTTATTATTTGTTCGGGTAATTGGCTAAAGTATAACCATCCCTCTGTTACGCCATCTTCTGCTTGCCGGTAAAGAAATGGAAAAGTATCCCGATTTGTCCAAATCCAACCTAGGCCAGGCTGAAAATACCAGCCATCCGTATGAGGTTTTTTTACATCTCTAACCAAATCAAGATAGGTAACGCTTGATAGATTTTCCAACGCAAGCTTAGCTTGTGCTTCGCCCAAGCCTGCAGCCTCCGCCTCAGCTCGTCCTGCGGTATACCCTAGGTCGTACGAAGCATTTTTCTCTGCATCCGTTAAAAAGTTAAATTTTTCGGGGTTTGCCTGTACATAGGCTACACCCGAATCATTTCCATCTGTAAAGCCTTGGGAATATGACGCATTCAAATCAGATTGCTGAAATACACCTGCATAATTTCCGGGATTGGCTTGAACCATAGCAATTCCGGCATCTTGGCCCGCCTGTTCGGCTGCATCTATTTCGGTTTGTGTGAAAAGAGAGTAACCACCGGGATTGGCTTGAACCAAAGCGATTCCGGCATCTTGGCCCGTTTGTTCGGCAGCATCCTTCTCTGCTTGGGTAAATAGAGAGTAATTACTTGGGTTTCCAGTAACCAAAGCAATTCCGGCAGTTTCACCCTCGGTTCTTGCGGTAGTTTCTTTTGTAAGAAAAAGCGATCGTAGGGCAGAATCATTGCCATCAAGATTGAGCCCTGCGGTGCTGTATTCCTCATAATCCGTAAACCCGTCCCCGTCGGTATCTATTTTGTTCTTGTCCGTATATATACTTAAGGATTCTTCGTAATTACTGAGCCCATCGTTGTCCGAATCACTCGTGTCTTGTCCAAAGGTAGCAGTAAAAGTGTAATCCCCTATTACATTAAAAGAATATGAACTCGTGCTTTCCGTAATGTCACCTGACCATGCACTAAAAATGTACCCATTGTTTGGGGAAGCAGAAATAGATGCAGAATCATTATATGCGAAGTGAGTATCATTTCCTGAGATCGTAGCTGTTCCATTGGTCGGAGTCGGGGAAATTTTCAAAACATAGGCTTTTGTCTTTGTATCCTGAAAGTCATTACTGTTCGAGGTGTTTCCGGTACCTAGTTGTCCATCAGCATTCAGACCAGATGTCAAAAGACTCCCGTCAGGCTTTAAAAGGAATGAATGAGAAGGTCCGGTCGCGACTGAAGCATTGGTTGAGTCAGGGATTTGGATCGATACATTCTTGTCGGAAGCTTGATCATCTCCAACACCTAATTGACCGACATTATCAGAACCCATGGCCCAAATGGTACCATTTTGTCTAACATAAAAGCTATGATTACCCCCGGCTATGACATCTGTAATCGTTCCTTCAATCCCAGGAACAAAAATGGGTCTATTTCGATCCCAAGTAGTCGAATCCCCAAGTTGTCCGTCGCTGTTTTCACCCATGGCCCATAGGTAATTATTTTTAACATAGAGACTGTGACTAGATCCTGCGGCAATTTTGGTAACGCCATTGGTTTCCACTTCATAAGGCGTGGAACGGTCGGCAGTATCTCCATCACCCAATTGGCCACTTGAATTTGAGCCCATAGCCCACAAACTACCATTGGATTTGAGAAATAAACTATGATCACCTCCACCGGCAATGTCAGTAACACCGCTTGCAAGAATTTGAACTGGTGTACTTTGATTAGTGGTATTTCCATTTCCCAATTGCCCACTTGCATTCAAACCCATCGCTAAAAGACTTCCATCGCTTTTCAAAATTAAGCTATGATTAGACCCTGCGGCAATTTGTGCGACCCCTGTTACCGCAACTGCACTTACTTTAACTGCTACAGGAGAGTTTCGGTTGTCCGTTGTCTCATCACCTAACTGACCACTTGTATTCAAACCCATGGCCCACAAACTTCCATCACTTTTAATGTAGAAACTATGATTATCGCCCGCTGCGATATCTGTAACCCCAGTTACGGCTTCTCCCCCAACTTTAACCTCCACCGCTAAGCTTCTATCCGTAGTTGTACCGTCACCAAGTTGTCCATACTGATTGTCCCCCATTGCCCATAGTGTACCAGGATTACCATTACTATCTTGTTTTAGGATAAGAGTGTGATTGGCTCCAACTGCAACTTTAGTTACTTTCTTCTCAGAAAACATTTCCGCAGGAAAAATTGCAGTCATGACAATAGGCACTAAAAAAAACGAGAGCAATTTCCCGAAGATAAATTCAGATCTATTTTTTATGTTCATAAATTTTTTCATAACTCTCAGTTGTCATTATTTTTTTCTTCAGGTCTAGCTGCTTTGGCAACCTTTGACTTTTTAATGTACGCAGCAAAATCAGAACTCGTTGGAACACTTGGAGTCTTTTTGATCGTTCCCTTCTTGACCGCGGTATAGGCCTGCCCTTTGTATTCTGTTACCGCGTAAAAAGTTCCCGTTGCTTCGACCAAACCGGCCCGTGTACGAATCCCAAAACGGGGAGAATTGGATTCACGCTCAGGGTTCAAGAAGGCCGAAACAGTCCCCTTTCGCAGATCAATAACCTGTTCATTATTGGCAGGCGGGCCAAAAACTGCCCGGGAGTTCTCTCCAAAACGAACTGCAGTTTGCCCTTTAAAAGAAACAATTAATTCAGAGGCAGAGGGCACCACGAATAAGGTGGTTACTTTAACGAATTCTCCGTCGTTGACCGGTAAAAAAGAATTACTGCTCGGCACATAACGAACAACCATTCCCTCTGCCACTTCTACCCGTGGAAGTTCTTCAACTGGCAATGTTTGATTATCATCAACCAAATCCCATGGGTCATCCACCACATCATATACAATTTGATCTGCGGGCAGCACTCCCACCATTGATTCCAGTTCAGCCAGCTTTTTCTCAATACCCACCAAAGACTCAGGTAGATCGGAAGTCATTTTACGCGGAACCATGGATGTACTTGGTATTAGCTTTGAGATGCCAAGTGGAGAATTTTCAGTGCTTTGACTGGGAACCGTTGGTATACCAAGAAGGCTTTCCAGTCGTTCCATCTGCTCATTTAAGGATTCAACGCTTGGAGAACTGTAAGCAAGATGACTACTTACACAGAAGACAATAATCCTGACTGACCAACTGGCGAAAGCTCTCTTCTCAATAAGCATCATCTGTTTGAAAATCCTTTCAATGTCTCCTCGACCATTGGAGTTAATGCCTGCTCAAGCATTTGATTTGCTTGTGGTGAGAAAACTGGTCGTGTGATAGGCGAAAGAGGAGCGGAACCAATCATGACACGTTTGATCATGGAAGCATTTTTTGCGTCCTGAGAATCGGCCGATGCGTCCTGGGCTTCAGACAAATCACTTTGATCATCACTGGATGCATCATCGCTCGCGGAATCAGTTCCACTTGTTTCTGAATCCGTATCTGAAGTTGAGGCTTCCGTGCTGGATGAACTACCACTTCCAACGGTATCATAACTACCCCCGAAGAGGAGACCGGTACCACCGGCAGCAGCAAGCTGCATCAAAGTATATTCATCGGCCGGCACCGACTGTAGTAAGTAGGAATGATCCGAGTACAGACCAACACTCATGGCAGATGTAAGCTGACTTTCACTGAGTCGGTTTGTATTGTTTGGGCTACTCACCAGGCTTCCCAGAGAAGGAATTCCACTCGGAGCAACCAAATCACTGCCTCCTGATGTTCCATTACCTGTGCCATCAGAAATTTCTGAATCCCCGCCACCGCCACCCGATAAAATTGGTGCATTGCTTTCTTCTGATGATTGTTCCCCGTCTGAGCCACCTGTAATCAGATCGGTGCCGGTAAGGTTGAGGGATGGGTTCTCATCTTCCAAAAGGAAAATTGATTTGGCATCAAGTCCGGATGTTAATGAGTCAAAATCCAGTGATGTCGCATTTAAAACAAACCAATCTTCATCTAGCTCGGAAAAACCCGAGGCAATCTCCTCCATCACATTATTTCCATAGACCACAACCTGCCCGTAGTTCTGCAATGAATCATAATCTGTTACTTGTACACTACCGGTTTTGGCAGCCAAGACCATGGAGCTATCAAGCACCGTAGAAATGGGGGAAAAAGAAACACGCAGGGAAAGATTCCCAGAATCGGTCCTAAAATCTCCCTTCTGTATTTGTAAAGTGGAAGTCTGCTCAATCTCAGAACCGGCTTGTGCCTGAATCTGCATAGGTTGAGCGGAACGAACTTTTAATTCGTTAAAAGATCCGTTGAGGGTGACTTTGGAAATCTGGTTATTTTTTCCTCCAAGGGATACATCCGGAAAACGGTTAGCTTGAGCATTGATCACCATTTCACTGGCATGAATCGTCCCCTCATCCCCTGAAATATCATTAATCTCTGAAAAGACCACTTGCGATGCCTTGATCGTTCCCTTTTGTGTAACATTGGAAGCAGTCACCTGAACATTCGAAGATTCCAAAATTCCGCTTTCCAAAAGAGCATGTCCATAAAGATCACCCGCCATCGATTCTGAAGTCTGCAAACTATCGGATATTTGCACCACCCGTGAACCATCCAGTGATGATATTTCCATACCGCCTCCCGCAACCAGTAAGATCGAACCATTCGCAGCAGATAGATCTCCGCGATTTGTCACCGTTTTTCCGCCTAAAATAATCGTGTCGGCCGCAATGGATCCTCGATTTTCAATCGTACTGCTGAATCGAGCGGTTTGATCCCAGTTACTCTCATTTACAGAACCGGCAACCGCCTGCAAATGCCGGGCCTGGATCACCGATCCCTCACCGAAGATTAATCCGCCCGGGGCGGCAAAATAAAGTTTTCCATTTGCTTCCACCCGGCCATTAATCGTCGAAGATGAAGACGCATCGATCCGGTTCAATACGCGGGCATTGGCACTTGGTTGAACGAACTTGACTGTCTCGCCATTGGCCACATTGAAGGAACTGTGCCTAAATACACTTCCATCCGGAGCAGTAAAAGTCATGGTGCTTCCCTGCGTGGAAAAAGTTCCTCCTCCCGAAGTTGGCTCACTCCCTTCGGGTAGCCCATATAAACCACGAAGCACCAGGAAAAGGGGTACAAGAAAAATGATTCTTTTATTCTTATTTCTCATACTTCGTTAAAAATTCCATCCCAGGTTTCCATGTACCCGATAGTCAGAGCTTTCCGTTCCTTCAATCACATTCCCTCCAACCTTTAACTCCCGTAGCGGCTTGGCAAGGTCAAAGCTTGCATACAGACCCCGGGGAAGAAGAATTTGCACGCCCACTCCAATCCCCAACAGGTTTTGGTTAGACTCAAAGAACAACGGATCATTCACCCCAACCCTCGCCCAGTCGATAAAGGCACCCATCGTCCAGGGCAAGTCCGCCGACGCATAAGCATCTTTGTAGTAGTAGAACGGAATCCGATATTCAATCGAGAGCAATTGTCCGGAATCCCCCGCGATCGGTGATTCGGGATAACCACGCACACTGCCCGTGCCCCCCGCAATAAATTGATGATGGGGCAAATGCCTCTTTCCGGAGAGAGCGAAGTCGAGCTGTGCCCGGATACTCAATAGTTGATTCGAAAAATATTCACTGGGTGCCTTGTTGAAAGTATCCTCAATCCATTTTCCGAGAAAAAATGTTTCGGTATGACTAAGTTGCAGACGGGCATATCGATCGGTCGCTTCGAATCCGCCCAATGCTTCCCTGTCCTCTTCATCGATTGAGCTCATGTTTCCAAAAAGAGATGCCCGACTCGTCCCCCGACGGTAGGTCCCCTTGGAATCCAAAGAAAAGCTCACCCGTGGAGTCACCATGGTCGCATCCGCGGAATTTCCAAAAAGAGAATTAAAGGTAGATACATTTTCCATCCGCAGACCAAATTCCATACTCGTAGAAAGGTTGTCTCCCAAGTACAAGTTGGGCTTCCCGCTTAGCGATAAGTCCAAATATAAATTATCCCCCTCAAAATCCACCGTAGTCACAGCAAAAGTGGATGCATCATAGGAAGAATAGCCCACACCGACACCCAGAGTGGTCATTTCTGGATGGATCAATGGAATATAATAGGCACCGGATAGGGAATGCCTTTCCCCCGTATTCGAAATGGTATAGCCGACCGCCACCTGATCATCCCTACCGCTCAACTGATCCGTACGGGCGGCAAAATTGAATAGCCATTTACCGGTAGATTCCGATCCGGAATTGGATGTGGATATGGAAAAGTTCGACTTCTGATTCCGTTTTGCCTGCACCACAGCCCGCACTTTTCCTGGCTCCTTCCCGGCCGATAACACCACCCGGGAAATTCTGGAAGGATGCTCGGTCATGTCTGAAATGTATTCCACCAGCCCAGCACGCACAGGCTCACCCTTCAGAGCTTCCTGTTCCACAAAACGATTGATTCTTCCCTCCAGTCTTTCCTTTTCGTTGGGGTGCAACCCCTTCCCTTCGACCGCAATCTCTTCCAGAATCGAACACCAAACCATGATTTCGAGTGCGGCATCACCGGGTTCGCGAAGATCCTGCCCGCTCACCGGGTCGATCATTTGAGGATTGGGAAATGCCAATACACCCTCGAATCCCTGATCCTTCAAAAGATGTACTGGTATCTCGGCCAGATCATAAAGATCCCGGTCATCCAATTTAAGAACACCAGTGGCGCCACGCATCAGATCCGCCAGATTTAAATCCTCCCCCGTTGAACGAAGAGTAACACTCGCCATTTGTATGGCATCCAGTCCAGGCAAAGCCGGATGCTCTTGCCCGTAGCGAAAGGAAATTTTGGATACCGGATACTTTAATGAAATCCGGTCTTCCTGTGCCCACGCATGGGATATCCCAATCAGGCAAAGAGTAAACCAAGCCAGATATTTACAATTTGAATAATTTTGGAGCATGGAACTTTACAATGGGCAAAAAGAATCGAGTATCAATCCATACTTAGGAAATTCCCTGCTAGCAAGTATATCTTATGGACCTATCCATGCCCGACTCCCTACCTCTGAATTAATTCAAATCTAGCCTCAAAGTGATACTAAGGACTTTCCGCCATGCTTGTCCAGGTTTGCCCGATCAATTTATTTTTCCTCTTCTGAAGAATTCGTTTTATTATCTTCAAAGTATGTTTGACTTATTTCTTCTGTGTTCTCCTTCACTGTAAGCATAGCAAGAATGGAGTTACTTCCTCTGTTGCACTCATCCAAAGCAATTCCCAGTGAGTAGAGCGTATAGGGAAACCATTGGAAATTTTCCTTCAGCTCGGTGGCTTCCGCGTTATAAAATACGGAAACATTATGATCTGGAGTAATTTCCACCTGACAACGCTTTGTGAAATCCTGATAAAGTACTTCCGTCTCCGAAATTTTGTCGAGTAATTGGCGGAGGGCATCCAAGAGATCGGCAGGCAAAACTTCTTCCACTCCTTCTGTAGAAAGTAGACCCGCGAGCGGCTCAGTGGTCATGCCTTCCAAAAGATCATTGGATACCATAAAAGGTAAGGGCTTTTCACCTTCAGAATAAGAAGTGAAAAAAGGAATTGCGTGAGCTTCGTCATACCCTGACTTGGTGGTTTCAAAAAAGTCGGCTAGAGCATTGCACTGATAGATCAAATACTCGATTGCCTGGGCATGGGCATCGGATACTTCGGTGGAAGTTTCCTCTATGATCTTATTCGGCTGTTCCTCCAGCAGGGGAGCCTGCCCGGGTGCTTTTGTGCTCTTCCGGCGGGGTTTGAAATTTTTCGTTTTGGCTTCTTTCTTTTCTTCTATTTTACGCACTTTTTCATACTCAGCAAGAAGGACTTCTTTAGTGGTGGCTGCCTGCTCGCTAAGCGAACGCAGAGACATCCCAATGGTGAACAATGAATTTACATACCATTTATATTTATCGCGGAGTTCGGAACCTTGCTTTTCATAGAAAAAATTCACATCCTGATCCATTTCCGGAAGGATCATTTGTTCCGTGAGCCTCTCAAACCGGGAATACAAATCAAGCAGGTCCTGTAGCTTTTTAAAAAAGACCTGCACTTGTTGAATAACATCGACCTCGAGGACCTCAATCCCTCCGCTCTGGAGCATCGCTTCCCATATACCGGTATTAACGCTCGCCATCCCTCCATAAGGAATCGGTGTGGGAAAGGGGCGGTCCCCTCCCCCATAAGCTGTAAAAAAGGGGACCCCGTACGCTTCGTCGAGCGAGGTACTGGCGGAACTGAGTTCGGTCTCATAATCCTCAAACTCATCGACGAGAGCCTGCAGGATCTGCCGTTTGCGTAGCAGATCCATATCGTCGTCGTGCATCCGTTCGAGAAGGAAAGCTCCGTACATTCCAAGAAATACGAATACCAGTTCCGCCACAAGCCACCCAAAGCGAGCACCAAATCTCTTGACTGAACGCGTGACTTTAAGAAATAACATTTTTTATCTGGGTATTGAAATACTTTAAAAAGTTACACTACTTTTTGATCAATCGATCATCAATTTAATTATCTTTACTTGAATCGAACAGAATACAACATACCTTTATCCCCTATGGCCAATCTTACTCGTAAGGATCTCTACCCCGCCTTTAATGTTTCCTTAGGCAAAACATTAGCTGCTGCCGCATGGGTGGATGGTGATTTGAACGAAGATGAGATGAACTGCCTCAAAGCTCTTGTTTTACAACTTCCCTACATTACTTTTGAAGACTGGCGGAAGTTGAAGATCTATCTTGCCTACCCAATTTCACCTCCCGAACAAAAATCAATCATTAATGACTTTTTAGAGAAGGTTTTTCATAAGGGGCATTCCAAACTGGCCATCGAGGCATTGATTAAAGTCATCAAAGCGGATGGCGAAATTACTACGGAGGAAGATAAATTCTCCAAGGAATTGGAAAACGACTTGCAATCAAACATAGGATCATTTCTTAAAAAACTTAAGTTTTTTCTTTTTAAGAATTCCATTCAAAATCAAAAATCCTGGGATCCCGATAAAGGTGGGAGAGAAAAGTTTATTCACGAATTTTTTGATAATCCAATTTATTTTCTATTTCGTAAAGCCGTCCTTAAGGAACAATTAGAACTGCCTCACTCTAAGCCTGAATTACAAAAAATTTGTCTCTATGCAGCGGTACTCTGCTGGTTTGCGAAGGAAGATGATCATCTTGATCTAGTCGAGAAAGAATTTATTATTAAGACCATTAAGGAACATGCCTTACTTTCTGATCAGGTAGCTCATTGCATCCTCAAGATCGCCAGTAATTTACAGGTTTCAGAACTCCAATTAAGTCAGTTATGTTTTTCCATGGCCGATGCCACCACCCAGGAAGAAAGAAACCAAATTTTTGTAACCCTTTCTAAATTGATTCTTCTGGACAGAGACATGTCGCCCAAGGAGTGCGAATATTTAAGGACCGCTGCTCTATACCTAGAAATAAACGAAAAACTATGGGTACAGGTGATGGGCAATATTCACCTTAAAACTACTTTTAGCGTTTAGTTCTGATGGTTTGCTTGGGTTAAATTCCTCCTGCAAAAGAATTGGAATCGTAAAACGGATTACCATCAGAATTCAACCAACCATCATTGGCTTGTTTGAAATTGCGATATTTTTCGCGAAGTTTTTCTTTTTCACGACCTTCCGGTATCTCGTCCCATGTACGACCGTCTCTTTTGCTAACGGGATTATTCTCCCATGCAGATGAAAACTCTTCCTCGGAAACATAAAATCGGGATGTTACCGGGACTACTCGCGGAGTATCTTTTTTCCGATTGTAAAACTCTATGTAGCGTAACCTAAATTCATTTCTCTCATCATCATACAAATCACTCCAAGTACGACCATCCCTTCTGCCAGTTGGGCTGTTATGCCAAGCGTCAGCAATCATGTTTTCATGACTTTGAGCACGATAGGCTTTGCGGGCATTGTTGCGAGTTTCAATAATGTCAAAGTGTAAACGCCGATTGGCCTCGGCCATGAGCATGATCTTTCTTCTCAACGCGTGTTTCTCCGCTACTTTCAGTTCTGATTTCGAGAGTAAACTTGGATTGACAGCCGTTTTATTTGCTTCGTTATAAAGATCAGCACCTCTCCCATCAATGTAAGGTGATAAGCGTTCTCCATAAACTTCTTGAGAATATAAGAATGAAGATGAGACAGAAGATAGGATAAGGATAAGAAATAAGTTTTTCATAAAGACAATGTTTTTAGTATATTTACATACATCTACTTTTTGTGTAATTCAAATTTTTTTAAACTTTTCTCATCTTGAATTCAATCAAGGAACTAATAAGTTTTCTTAAATGATACTTCTTTCCCCTGCCAAAACCCTTGATTTTGAATCACCTTCTGAAACCAATGTTTGCACAGAACCAGAATTTCTGGAGTTATCTAAAAATTTAATCCAAGGACTGGCCAAACTTAACTCCGATGAAGTTGGTAAACTGATGGACATCAGTCCAAAACTTGCAGATTTAAATCGTGAGCGTTTTCAAAAATGGATAGCCACGCACAACCAAGAAAATGCCAAACAAGCAATTTTAGCTTTCAAGGGGGATGTGTATGAAGGGTTACGAGCATGGGAGTTTACCAGGTCTGATTTCACTTATGCTCAGAAAAAACTTCGGGTGCTCTCGGGTCTTTATGGTCTCTTGAAGCCCTTGGATTTAATCCAACCCTACCGGTTGGAAATGGGAACCGTGTATGCCAATCCTGCGGGCAAGGATTTATATGCTTTCTGGGGTGAGCGTTTAGCTGATGCGATTAATCAGGATCTTAAAAAACAAAAATCAAGTATGATAATCAACCTGGCTTCACAGGAATATTTTAAGGCAGCCAAAGCTTCGAAAATTGAGGGAGAAATCATTTCCCCATCCTTTCTTGATGAAAAAAATGGTAAATATAAGATTATTAGTTTTTATGCAAAGAAAGCCAGAGGTTACATGGCCAATTTTCTGATCACTAACCGAGTCGAGAACGACAAAGACCTTTCCAACTTCAATTCACACGGGTATCGGATATCCAAAGGCGATTCCACTCCCTCAAGTCCTGTCTTCACCCGTTCGGAAAAACAAAGAGAGGCAGCGTAAATTAAAAGTTCAAAATCTGCCGGAAACCTTTTTTATTTCTTCGCTTTTTCCATTCTGGACTGAACTGACTTTCTTTGCATATCACGATAATAGGAAGCATTTCCTCGGATTTTAGCCTGCCCTTTTCCGGACTTGCCCCCCTTTCTACCCATCATTGAAGCCACCTTGGCGAGAGTTTTTTGTAGTTTCTCAGTCACAATCCCCGGTTAATTCGATTAAAAACTCCGAGGATACGCTCCATCCGTTTAGATGAGTCCTCCAGTTCTTTGAGAATCCGATCAATTCTCTCCTGTTTATCAGATGGGATCGGGCGAGGAGATTTCATCCTTCTTTCCACACCCTGAAGAAGGCGACTCCCCACCCGATCACCTGAAATTTCAAAATTAGATTCCCCGACCCCACTATCGTTTCTCATTCTTTTTCTTTTGCACAAGCGTTTGTGTAAAACAAGCAAAAAATGTGAATAATTTTATTCTAAAAAAATTTTAGCTTAGGTTTGCCAAGAGCTTCTCTTTTAGATGCGGTAATCCTTCTTCAAGAAGAGCGGATATCGCATGGAGTTCGATTTCAGGAAATCGCTTTTTGAACTCATTGACATACTGAGCCGCGTTTTCTTCATCTATCTTATTTCCCACAACAACAAAGGGTTTTTCTCCGAGTTTTGGATCGTATTCAACTAATTCCTTCCGCAGGTGCTCGAAATCGTCACATGGATTGCGTTCATCGGTTGCCGCAAGATCCAAGAGAAACAAAAGTAATTTACATCTTTCCACATGTCGTAAAAAACGATGACCCAACCCACGGTTTTCAGCCGCCCCTTCAATCAACCCGGGGACATCAGCCATGGTAAGCGTTTTGAAATCGTCAGGATACTCAATGACCCCGACTGTTGGAACAAGCGTAGTAAAGGGATAAGAGTCAATTTTGGGAGATGCATTCGACATCACATTAAGAAGGGTTGATTTACCAGCGTTGGGAAAACCTACCAATCCAATATCCGCTATTGTTTTTAGGGTAAATTTATACTCCCCTTCCATGCCCATCTTACCTTCGGTAAACTGCCTGGGAGTCTGATTTATGGAACTTTTGAAAGTAGCATTACCCCGACCACCTTTACCGCCCTCCAAAAGAAGAACCTCCTGTTCGTGGTTAAGTAATTCACAAATCAGTTCTCCAGATTCTATTTCCCTTACTTCTGTTCCCATTGGCACTTTGAGAATACAGGTATCTCCACCCTTTCCATTTTGGTCACTGCCTCGACCAGGTTCTCCATTCTTTGCCTTCCAGTGTTTTTTAAAATGATAATTCCGTAAATCGGCTACATTCTCGTCAGCTAGTAAAATAAGATCACCACCTTTGCCGCCATTGCCTCCATTTGGTCCACCATTGGGCATGTACTTTTGCCGAAGAAAGGACATGCAACCATCACCCCCATTTCCTGCTTTCAGGAAAACTTTTGTTTCATCATAAAACATGTGTGTTATCCTTATTACTTAGGGCATCAATGGTCAACGACTCAAAAAAAAGGCAGTCCTATTCAGGACTGCCTTTTTTCGAAAAAATTTTTAATTTTCTAATAGCGATAATGTTCTGGTTTGTATGGACCACTCACAGGCACACCAATGTAATCGGCTTGCTCATTAGATAATTCGGTAAGCTTTGCACCCAATTTGTCTAGGTGTAGACGTGCTACTTCCTCGTCGAGTTCTTTGCTCAATCGAGTCACACCAATTTCGCGATCTAAATTGTTTCTAATATCTATTTGAGCAATAGTCTGATTGGTGAAACTGTTGGACATGACAAAACTTGGATGACCGGTTGCACAACCAAGATTAATCAAACGTCCTTCAGCAAGAAGATAAATACTCTTGCCGTCGGCGAATGTAAAACGGCTTACAGGACCACCTGGAACAGAATCATCTTTTATGATTTCTTTGGTAACACCGGGCATGTTTTCAAGCTCGGCTACCTGGATCTCATTGTCGAAGTGACCAATGTTGCAAACAATGGCTTGGTCTTTCATCTTACTGATGTGCTCAGCTGTAATGATGTCTTTGTTGCCCGTTGTTGTTACAAATATATCCGCAGTCTCGAGAGCATCTTCAATAGTGGTGACCTGATAACCTGACATGCAAGCTTGCAGTGCACATATTGGATCAATCTCGGATACCATAACTCGGGCTTTCTCGTTGGCTAAGGAATCAGCTGACCCTTTTCCTACATCACCGTAACCACAGACCATAGCTACTTTGCCTGAAATTAATACATCTAAGGCACGCTTGATTCCGTCTACCAAAGAATGACGGCAACCGTAATTGTTGTCGAATTTTGATTTGGTGACAGAATCGTTGACATTAATCGCTTGAAAAAGAAGCTTACCTTCTTCTTGCATTTGAATGAGACGATGAACGCCTGTAGTTGTTTCTTCAGAAACTCCAACAACACCTTCAGCTACTTTGGCCCAATGACCAGGTTTCTCAGCAAGAGTCTTCTTTAGAAGTTCTTTAATGACCTGCTCTTCCTCGCTTTCAGAAGGAGAATTGACCCAATCGCTTCCGTTTTCAAGCTCATACCCTTTATGAATTAGTAGGGTGGCGTCTCCACCGTCATCAACAATTTGGTCTGGTCCGGATCCGTCAGGCCAAGTCAATGCGTTCCAAGTACAATCCCAGTAGTCTTCAAGAGTTTCGCCCTTCCAGGCAAAAACCGGAATACCTGCTGCAGCGATTGCAGCGGCGGCATGGTCTTGAGTAGAGAAAATATTACATGAACACCATCTGACATCTGCACCGAGTTCGACTAAAGTTTCGATAAGCACAGCAGTTTGGATTGTCATGTGCAAAGAACCCATAATTTTAACACCAGCAAGTGGTTTGGATGGACCGTATTTTTCGCGGGTTGCCATCAAGCCTGGCATTTCATGCTCGGCGATGGAAATTTCTTTACGGCCGAATTCAGCAAGAGTGATGTCAGCGACTTTATAGTCTAGGGTTGGGGTGAGTGTTTCTGTCATAGTGGTCATAAGTAAGATAACGGATCAGGTGAAATAGTAGATCAGATTGAATTAAGAAATGGCTGCTTTGAGTTCTTCTGATTTATTGGTCTGCTCCCAAGGAAGGTCAGCTTTACCGAAGTGGCCGTAGTGTGTTGTTGATCTGTAAATTGGGCGAAGAAGGTCAAGTTGCGAAACGATCTCCGCAGGCTTGAAATTAAATACAGCATGAACTGCATCCTGGATTTTATTCTCTTCCACTTTTTCAGTTCCAAAGCAATCGATAGTAATACTGGTTGGTTGTGGATGCCCAATTGCATAAGCAACCTGAAGCTCGGCCCGCTCAGCCAACCCGGCCGCAACCACATTCTTGGCAACCCATCTGCACATATAGGCAGCCGAGCGATCTACTTTGCTTGGATCTTTTCCAGAAAAGGCTCCACCACCATGACGGCCCCAGCCCCCGTATGTGTCTACAATAATTTTGCGACCGGTAAGACCGGAATCTCCTTCCGGTCCCCCAACTACAAATCGACCGGTGGGGTTGATCAAATACTCAGTTTCACTGGAAAGAAGTTCTGCGGGAAGAGATGGTTTGATAATTTCCTCTGTAATAAATGAGCGGATTGTTTCGTTATCGGCAGCTTCTGCATGTTGCGTAGAAACTACAACATTTTCAATTCCCACCATTTCTCCATTGTCGTACTTTAATGCTACCTGTGACTTACAATCGGGGCGTAGCCAAGATGCATCAGAAGTATTTTTTCGTACATCTGCCATTTTGCGCAAAATACGATGGGCAAACATAACAGGTGCCGGCATCAATTCATTAGTCTCATTACAGGCGTATCCGAACATGATTCCTTGATCACCAGCGCCCTGCTCGGCTGTCCCTTTTCCTTCCGCCGCATTGGCATCAACTCCTTGACCGATGTCTCGTGACTGAGCAGTCAATTGATTGGTTATAAATACTTTATCAGCATGAAAAATGTCGTCATCATTGATGTAACCAATTTCACGGATTGCCTCACGAACGACCGCTTCGTAATCAAACTTGGATGAAGTAGTTATTTCACCTGCAATGGTCACGCAGTTACTTTTGACTAAAGTTTCACAAGCAACGCGGCTCTTTGGATCCTGTTCTAAACAAGCATCTAAGATGCTGTCAGATATAGAATCTGATACTTTGTCAGGATGACCCTCGCCAACGGATTCAGATGAAAAAATAAATGATTTTGACATATACCCATTCCACCAAAGCTCTAACCAAAAATCAAGTTTATTCATCAACGCATCATGATGCGTTGATGCGTTTTTATATTTCCTGAGATTTGTGAAGGATGGATTGAAGGTACTTTCCGTATGAGGAAGACCCGTGGGAATAAACCGCTTTTTCGAGTTCTTCCGTAGACATCCATTCCTTGTAAAGAGCAATTTCTTCGAGACAGGCGATCTTCAATCCCTGGCGTCGCTCGATTAGTTTTACAAAATCCGTAGCAGACGCAAGGTTATCATGACTACCCGTATCCAACCAAGCCGTGCCTCTCCCCATTACCTTAACTGAGAGATTTCCGATCTCCAAGTAAACCCGATTTAAATCCGTAATCTCGAGTTCCCCCCGGGGAGATGGTTTTAATTCTTTAGCAATGGAACAGACTTGTTGATCGTAAAAATAAAGCCCTGGGACCGCATATTTGGATTTGGGTACTTCGGGCTTCTCTTCAAGCGATACCGCTTTTCCAGATTTATCAAACTCCACAACTCCGTAATTTTCCGAATCTGAGACATGGTAGCCAAAGATCGTGGCACCTGTCTCCTTTGCATTGGCATCTGAGAGGGTTTTCTCCAATTCATGTCCGTAAAAGACATTATCCCCTAATATTAAAGTTGATGGAGAATCTCCAAGAAACTGTTCTCCAATGAGAAAAGCCTGCGCTAATCCATCAGGACTGGGTTGTTCTTCGTAGGAAAAAGAAACCCCAAATCGAGATCCATCACCCAGTAGTTCCCTGAACAAAGGTAAATCTCGTGGAGTGGAAATGATCAAGATTTCGCGAATACCCGAAAGCATTAATATGGAGATCGGGTAGTAAATCATCGGCTTGTCGTAAACCGGCATCAATTGCTTACTAACCGCCATCGTCAGAGGATAAAGGCGGGTTCCTGACCCGCCAGCCAACACGATTCCTTTTCTATTACTCACGCTGTTCCCAACCTTTCCCTTTGATAATTACCTGAAGAAACATTTTTACACCATTCTTGGTGGTTGAGATACCATTCAACCGTTTGCTTCATACCTTCTTCAAACGAATAGGAAGGTTGCCAGCCTAGCTCATTATTAATTTTAGAGAAATCAATCGCATACCGATGATCATGCCCCGGGCGATCTGTAACAAAAGTCTTCAATTGATTATGAGGAGCACTAATAGGATGGTGCCGATCCAAAATCTCGCATAGAGTATCAATGACTTCCATGTTCGTCTTCTCTGAAGCTCCGCCAATGCAGTAGGTCTCCCCGACCCTTCCTTTTCTTAGGACTGATAAAATCCCAGAGCAATGATCTTCCACATGTAACCAATCCCTGATGTTTGATCCGTCCCCGTAAATCGGAAGGTTTTTTCCCTCACAGGCATTCAAGATCATCAAAGGAATCAACTTTTCAGGAAACTGATAGGGTCCATAATTATTCGAGCAATTGGTCGTGAGCACTGGCAGTCCAAAAGTATGATGATACGCACGAACTAAATGATCCGCCGATGCCTTGGAAGCGGAATACGGGCTGTTGGGGGCGTAAGGGGTGGTTTCACAAAAGGCAGGATCTTCAGGTTTTAATGATCCATACACTTCATCCGTAGAAACATGCAGAAAACGAAAGGAATCCCTTTTATCACCGGCAACTTCAGCTAGGTATGATTTCGTGGATTCAAGTAGTCGTAGGGTACCCAACACATTTGTCTGCACAAAAGGTTCAGGACCATCGATCGAGCGATCAACATGACTCTCCGCAGCAAAATTTACTACTGTATCAACCTCGTAATCTTCCAGTGCTTGGAGCATGGAATTCCCGTCGCAAATATCTGCTTGAATAAAATGATATGAATTCTCTTGTTCCAGATCATGCAGGTTTTCCGGGTTTCCCGCATAGGTCTGCTTGTCGAAGTTAATCACCCGATCGAACTCACCGCTTTTCAAAAGAAGACGAATGAAATTAGATCCTATAAACCCAAGACCTCCAGTTACTAAAATATTTTTCATGCCGCTGCTACCTTAATCATCTTGTGCATGGATTCACGCATTGCCTCCTCAACGGGTCTCATGCCAATTCCGGCCTTTTCTGCTTTGGTTGTATCGAGAACACAATTGGAACGCGGCGTTTTGGCTGCCTTGCTCATAAATTGTTCCTCATCCTCAAAAAATTNAAATTNNTTNTCNGTNACTNCCTCNTCTCTNATCCATTCGGTAACTTGNCTAGTNGTTACNGATCCAGGATTGGTCATNTTGTAAATGNCNGGNTCAACTTCTTTTTCNANGCNTTCAANACANTTTTGNCAAAACTCNTCCAAATGNGANACNGAATTTTCAGCCTCCANCAAAGAATCNTANTTTAACAATTTTTGNAGGTAGTTNCTNGGANTNCTNTCNTNNTTANATGGAATTCTCAATCTCCAAATGTAACAATTCTCAGCACCNTCNAGNACCTCTTCTNCTAGTGCTTTAGNTCCACTGTAAAAACTACANGGCGGNGATCGAAANGAAAAATTAGGTGANTCANNCTCNGCCCANCCNCNTCCATCTGATCTTCTNCCNGANNAAATACATCCGCTNGANACATGNCCCCANGNNANTTTTAATTCTTCNCAAACNTTTCGNATAGTGCCAGGTANAACGGAGTTACCATNTAAACAATCCGCCTTNGCTAATTCACANGCATCCACATTTGGCTTACCCGTGTAGCCTGCTGCGTTAATTAAAAATCTTGGTTTTTTAGACCTGAGGAATTCCTCCAAGATCTTGGGACTGGTGTAATCGATTTCAGATCGGGAGATTCCAATAACCTCCTTTTCACTTTTGGTAAGGAATTGGAAAATTTTAGAACCAACATACCCGGAACTACCTAAGATAATAAACATTACCTTATAATTATCATATAAATAATACCCTAGACAACTTGATTAAATTCAATTCTTTAACGATGGTTTTGGTTGAAATTGTATCGATAATGTTTTTGGTCAATAACCAATAAAAACTAAGTTTTAAAGAAGACGACCCAATATAGGTGTCCATTTTTGGATTGTTGATACTCGCAATGTAAGGGATTCTGTTGCATTCATGGAAGAATAGACGAGAATTCATTCCTTAATCATGAAAAACTTCACAGTTACCAATATTACAATTGATAATGGCAATAGTCATGCATGAAAAAGTGAAAAACTATAAAATCAATGATTTAGCATCATTATCTTTTAGACCAATTTATAACTCAAAGGTAAAAAGCTGGCATGAACATAAACCATTTGCTTGTGATATTTTAAATTTAATAAAACCAAAAATATTTGTTGAGCTTGGAACTCATTATGGAGATTCTTACTTTTCCTTTTGTCAAACCAACAGAGAATTAGAACTTGGAGTAAAGTGCTATGCAATAGACAATTGGAAGGGTGATTCACAGTCAGGATTATATGAAGAGGAAATTTACCAAAAGGTCAGTATCTACAATAGAGAAAATTACAGAAACTTCTCCGAATTAATAAGGTCCGACTTTGATGATGCAATAGATTGCTTTGAAAATTCAAGTGTCGATCTGATTCATATAGATGGGCACCATACTTTTCAGTCAATTGAAAATGATTTCAATAACTGGTTACCAAAAGTATCGGAAGACGGAATAATACTTCTCCACGACATAATGGTTCGATCAAACGATTTTGGTGTCTGGAAATTTTGGGAAATAATAAAGAAAAATTACTTAACATGTTCTTTCCTTCATGGACACGGTTTAGGAGTTATTTTTAAAAGTAATAAGAAACAAAACATAGAATTATCAGAATTCATCGAATCATTAATTAAATGTAAATATTATGAATCCTTAGGAGAAAAAGTATACTTAGAAACAAGAAATGATATCCTCAAAGAAGAAGTTACAAGCTTATTGAATTCAATACAAAATCATTCAAAAGAAACAGAAAAGATAAGACTCGAATATCAAAAACTGAAAAAAATAAAAGAAAATAACGAAAAAGAAATGCTATTGCTAAAAAAAGAATTGGATAAATATAAAAAAAATAAAATCCTAAAACTATTTTTTAAAAAATAAAAAATTTACAAATTGGAATATAAATATAAAAAGATTTCAAGATTCTTATTAATAGGAGCAACCCTTGCAATCATAGAAACTATAATTTTTGTCAATGCATGTTATGTATTGGAAATATATAAAGCGAATATTTTAAGCAAAACACTATGCTCTGTAATAGGATACTTTTTACATAAAAAACATACATTCGGAAATAAATCGTCAAATTACTGTTATTTAAAATACATCATAACTCTAATTATGATGATTCCAACGAGCACAATTATTGTAGTTTTATTCGAAAGTTTATTAATTTTTGTTAATGGAAATGAATACAAACTAACATCGATTAAGATATCAGCAGAAATAACATGTGCACTTCTAACATTTAACATTTATCGAAGTTGGGTATACAATGAGAAACAATAAAACATTGATAATTATTCCACTCTATAACGAATCTAAGGTAATAGAAGAAGTAGTTAATGGAATTCTAAAGCATTTTACAAACATCNTTATAATAAACGACGGATCAACTGATGAATCACTGGATATCATTTCAAAACTTGATGTGAAAGTGATAAACCATCCATTTAATATGGGACAGGGAGCTGCGATTCAAACCGGCATAGACTATTGCATTGGAAAGAATTTTGATTATATAGTTACTTTCGATGGAGATGGACAGCATTGCCCCTTAGATGTCATCGAAATGATCGAAGTTATAAATAACAAAAAAGTAGATACTGTACTAGGGTCTAGGTTTATAGGCAAAACGGAAAATATGCCTAAAATGAAATATATTNTATTAAAGTGTGCGATTATTTTTAATTACTTTATTACTGGAATGTTTTTAACCGATGCACACAACGGTTTAAGGGTATTTAAAATGAATGTAGTTAAAAATATGCNCTTAAAGCATAATGGTATGGCACATGCGACAGAAATATTAGAAATTATATCCCGTAATAAATTAAATTTCATAGAATATCCCGTAACTATTAAATACACTGAATATTCAATAAGTAAAGGACAGTCATTATTCAATTCGATTGTCATTGCTTTTGATATAATTGTAAAAAAATTAAAATTATGATTATTAAAGTTTTACTTACTTTACTATGTTCAATTATACTCTTTTATTCATTAAGGAATACTAGCAAACATAGATTCAGCAAATCTGTTATTACATTGATTATTGTGATAGGATATTTTGCTATATGGAATCCTAACTCAACTACCTACATTGCTAATCTTATGGGTGTAGGAAGAGGTACAGACCTACTGTTATACATACTTATAATTACAAATTTATACACTTTATCAAAAATCAAACTCAAATTTGAAGAGCAAGACGAAAAGTTAACAATTTTGAGCAGAAAGGTTGCAATAATACAAGTAGATGAAAATAAACCTGATAAAATTTGTAAAAAAAACTTGGAATAGCGAAAAANACTTTCTCTTAATAAACTCCTTTATTTTTATATCATGGAGTTATTATATACTAGGTGACTATCAAAATTGGGGTGGTGATTACGCACAATATATTACCCAATCAAGAAATTTATTGTGGGATAGATCCTTCGCTTTCCAAATGGAAGGGTTCCCATCAATTATGCCGTTATACCCTTTAGCCTTGTATTTTATCTCTGCACTATTTTTTGAATCGATTTTTTTATTTTCTCTATTTAATACAATATGTTGGCTAGGTCTGTCACTATCAGTATACTTGATTATTAGTCGCTTCTCCCTAATTCAAAATAAAGACATTTCAAAAGTAATATATTTGGTATTACTTCACAATGTTTATATTTATTCATATCAACAAAATATAACTCCAATTTTTCTCTACTCAATGTTGATATGGATTACATTAATATTGTTTATTAATCCAAAACAATCTAACAATTCATACTTTATTTGTATTATCTTATTTTTATTTCTATCCTTAACAGGATTGACTAGGACAACTTACCTTTCGTTTGCTATTACTATTTTTTTATGTGGATTATTTTTCTCCAAAAAGTTATTAATTCTAAGTTCATCTTTGTCTTTGTGCTTTGTATTTTCAGTGGAGAAGTTTTTGTCTATCAATAACGATCAAATCACAAATTTTTCCGTTTTTTTTGATTTTTTACAACGGTCAAATGATTCTACAAAACTAATATCCAACTTTGATTTCTTACTTTTTTGTTCAAATGTAATACGACTATTTATAAGTTATTTTAATTTGCTTATAGAATCTTGCTTGCCTCTCTCAAGTCTATATTCCCTTTCGAGTTTTAATTATTTCTATTCAAATTCTTCTGGATTAGTATACATTATTCATCCATTATTTATNCCTTTTTTATTTTTATTTTGCATGGGCTCTACATGTATCAATAGAAAGATTAGATTTATTTTTATTACTTACTTTATTCTTCATTTAATACTTATTTCATTCTTTGTTCAAAACACGCCCATCCAGCGATACGTAATTCCAATATTACCTATATTTATTATATTTGTTATTATAGGTTTTTTTGATTTTTATTTTAAATATTTAAAAAATGCTAAAGCTTTTTTTATTACTTTTATACTTTTCCTTTTCATTTCTGGTATTAGCTTTTATGAAAAGTCTTTTAGAAAACCCTATAAATCGAATACTCTAAGTGATGAACTCTTACAGGCGACCAGTTATATCAAACCTATCATTTCCCAATATGATCAAGTTGCTTTTTTTAAACCGCGTGTTCTCACTTATTTACTAGATTCAGAAAAATCCTCCTCTTTGGATATTATTTCTATCCGAAACTTATCCCTTTTCCGAAATTGGACTGACTCACAACAAAAACGCTTAATACTACTGCCAAAGAACTTGTCTTCCTTTGGTCAGTCAAAAATTGTATCTCACATAAGTAATTCTCCAAATTTTGAGATTATATTTAGTAATGATTCATATATTGCTGTTCAAAATAAAATTAATAATTGATCATGTCTTGTTATATTAGAGATCTTTTCAAATATTTAAAAAACTTTTACAAATTAGCTATATCTCCTCACTTTGATAGCAAGTTTTACTTAAAAAGATACGATGATGTTCGCTTAAAACGCTTAAATCCCATTCATCATTTCCTTACTCATGGATGGAAAGAAAATCGTCGACCAAGTGTCTCATTCGACCTTCAAGGGTATATCGATCACTATCCAGATGTTGCGAATAGTGGGCTAAATCCCCTTTTACATTATCTAAATTCCGGAATTCATGAAGGTAGATTGACTCAATTTAATTCTGGTGGTGCCTCATATTCTGGTAATTCAAATTTAGCTAAATTTTTAATTTCTTATGAGGCCAGTAAGGAGTTTACCTTTTTTAAGAACAGGAATTTCTCTCTTCCTCTTTTTAATAATCAAACCATCACAATTATAATCCCCATTTACAACGCTCCTAATGAATTAGCGAATTGCTTGAATTCTCTTGTAAGGAATACCTTCTCAAATGTTCGAGTACTTCTTATTGATGATGCAAGTACTGATCCTAATATTGAAAAAATAATTAAAGATTTTTCTACTTTCACTAATTTTCAGTATATCCGCAACACAGTTAACCTTGGTTATACAGAAACAGTTAATCTTGGAATAAAGAATTGTGATGGTGATTTTGTTCTTCTTAATAGCGATACAGAAGTAACCCCTAATTGGGTAAATAGATTGAGAAATGCTGCGTATAGCGATCCTTCGATCGGAACAGTTACACCTCTATCAGATAATGCAGGTGTTTTTTCAGTTCCTGAAATTGATCAGTGTAATCCCCTACCGCAAAAATTTAATAAAGATACTTTAGCTCATGCTTTTTCTACTGACTCACAATACAATTATCTACCAACACCAACCGGAAACGGTTTCTGCTTATTTATAAAAAGAAAAGTTGTAAATGATATAGGATTTTTTGATTCAAAGAAGTTTCCTAGAGGTTATGGTGAGGAAAATGATTTTTGCCTGAGGGCAACAGGTAAAGGTTGGAGGCATATTATTGATGATTCCACTATCGTTTACCATCGTCGAACAGCAAGTTTTGGAGAGGAAAAATCCAAATTAGTTAATGAAGGAACATCTGTAATAAATAAAGCATACCCCGAGTATAAAACTCTTGTAAGAGACTTTGTTAATTCATCTACATTGAATGCACTTCGTTACAGAATAAAAAGATTGTACGAAGATGAAAAACTATTGAAGCACGCTTGTAAGAAAAGGATACTTTATATTATGCATGAAAGCTCTGGTGGAACTCCCGCCACTAGCTTAGATCTTGCAAGAAGTCTTGAAACTTTTAATACCTGTTTCTTTCTTACTTCTGATACAAAAAGAATTCGGTTATATCTAATCCAAGATGGCGAGAGAGTATTGATCAGACAATGGACTTTGAACTCAAGATGGAGAATTACTGATTTCAGTAGAGATGATTACAAAAAAATTATTTTTGAAATATTGCTCCGTTACAATATCTCGCTTGTTCATGTCAGACACTTGATAAGTCATACTTTTGATGCGCCTGAAATTGCTACATCTTTGAATATCCCAGTAATTCTTTCCTTTCATGACTTTTATTTTGTATGCCCCACTGTTAATCTTCTAGACAATAGCTCAACATTCTGTGGAGGCACTTGTACATCAAGCGAAGGAACATGCAATATTCCCCTTGATACGAATAAAAAAATAAAAAACCTCAAACATTCTTGGGTAAAGGTTTGGAGAAAAAAAGTTAATCATTTGTTTTCTTATGTAGATGCATTTGTAACAACTAGTCAAAACGCCAAAAGTATAATTCTTAAGAACTATCCTACATTGGCGGATAAAAACTTTAAAATTATTGAACACGGCAGAGATATTACGCAGAAAAATGTTGATTGTACTATTCCAAAAGGGAAAAAGAAGATAAGGATATTGATTCCTGGTCATCTGGATTTGCACAAAGGAAGAGATTTTGTAAGAGATTTAATAAATTGCGATAAAATGGAAAAATTAGAGTTTTTTTTCATGGGCAGAACATCAAGAGATTTTCAAAACCTGGGAAAATGCCTTGGAGAATATAAAAGAAAAGATTTTGGCAAGATTGCTAATAAAATAAAACCTTCTTTTATAGGTATTTTTTCAATAACTTGTGAGACTTACTGTCATACAATCACAGAAGCCTGGGGAAATGGAATACCAGTTCTAGTCTCCAATATTGGTACACAAAAATCTAGGTTAGAAAAGCATCAAGGTGGTTGGATAATTGATATAGAAGACCCTAAAGCAACTTATAAAAAGATTTTAGAAATTGCTTCAGACAAAGATAATTACAGTAAACAAAAATCTTTAGCTAATCTAAATGGCATACGCTCTGTAAGAGAAATGACTGCTGACTACGATTTTCTTTACAAAAATGTTGCTACAAAATGCATGCCTTTTCATAAAAATAAATTCAAACGGAATATATCCAGTAATGTTTTAAGAATAGGTTTATTCCTTCCTGCAGGTCCATTTTTATTTAACGCCTCTAGTTATATTCGTATATTAAACAAGTTAAGCCACTCTAAAATCAGTAATAAACTATCTTACCAAATTATTGATATTGAAAGATTTTTATCAGATCCGTTAACCTCTGATTTCGATTTGGCGTTAATCCAAAGAAATGCGGTCCCTGCTGGAAAAGCAAAAACTGTAATACAAAACTGTAAAATAAAAAAGTGTCCGATTTTGTTTGAAATCGATGATAATTTATTGGATTTGCCTCTTAATTCAAAGGTAGAATTTGATTACCGAGCATTTAGAGATGATGTAGAATTACTAGTTTCTTCGGCTTTTGCCGTGATTGTGAGCAGTAATAATCTAGCTGAAAGGCTCAGACCCTTTTCTAATAATATCAAGGTTTTCCCAAATAAGATTGATGAATCTTTATGGGGTTTGAACCATAACTACAGACCAGAAATAAAATTGAAAAATAACTCAGTTTCAGGAGTTTTCATAGGAAGTAAAACCCATGGGGAAGACTTGAATATTCTTAGGGAACCGATACTTGAATTGCTGTCCGAATGTAAGGGTTACTTTAGGTTTTATGTTATCGGTGGGGAAGAAATTACTGACTCAGAAAAATGGTATACTCCCATATCAATTCCCAACGGCTTTAAATCGTATCCAAATTTTGTAAATTGGTTAGGAAAAATCAAAAATAAATTTGATTTTGGGGTTGCACCTCTTTGTGAGAACGCCTTGAACAAATCGAAGAGCTACCTTAAATATATTGAATACAGTGCACTAGGGTTACCTGGAATTTACAGCAAATTCGGTCCTTACCCTGAAATAGTTAAAGATGGTACAAATGGAATACTTTGCGAAAATTCAGCTTCTGAATGGTACGATAAGATAAAGCAAATGATTAAAGATAGTAGTACAAGAGAAAAACTCATTGAGAATGCATATTTAGATGTCATAGAAAATCATTTAATATCAAAGGATGTAGATGAATTCCTCGATTTTTTGGTTGAAGTAAATTCAGAGTATAGGCTTAACACTTCAAACTGACTAATCTTATCATGGAATCAATGAAAACATCTAAGGCTGTATGCCTAAAGAATGTAACTAAATCCTTCAAGCTATACAATAGTCCAATTCATCGTTTGACTAATATATTTAATTTATCAAAAAATAAAACATACAGAGAATTCAACGCCCTGCATAACATTAATTTTGAAATAGAGAAGGGTGATGTCATGGGAATAGTGGGTCGCAATGGAGCAGGTAAATCAACTCTTCTTCAACTTATTTGCGGAACTCTCACTCCTACTTCCGGAGAAATATCAGTTAATGGGCGAATTGCCGCTTTACTTGAATTGGGTTCTGGTTTTAACCCAGAATTCACCGGTAAAGAAAATATATACCTAAATGCTGCCGTTCTCGGGATCACAAGAGAAGAAATCAATGAAAAGGTTGATGAAATTATCGAATTTTCTGGCATTTCAGATTTTATAAACCGACCAGTTAAATTTTATTCCAGCGGAATGACTGTTCGATTAGCATTTTCAATTGCTACAAGTGTATCACCAGAAATTCTAGTGATCGATGAAGCATTATCAGTTGGAGATAATGAATTTTCATATAAATCGTTCTCCAGAATCGAAGAATTAAGAGCCAAAGGTGCTACAATTTTATTTTGCTCCCATTCTTTGTATCAGGTGCAGTCTATTTGCAATAAAGCAATCTGGCTAGAAAAGGGGCAACTGATGAAAGAAGGAGACCCCGACTTTGTCACGACCAGTTACAGAGAAAGTCAAAGTATAGAGAGTAATAAAATATTCAACTTCAACGATAATTTAACTGCCACAAATAGATTAGTTCCAGAAGATAATGCGGTTGATCAATTACAAAATTTGAAAGGCAAAATAATTGAAACCTCGCTTAAAATAAATGGAAAGGATTATGACGAATGTATGGAAGTGAGAAGTCGAGTTGATAATCTGGAAATAAAGGTTTTATATAAAGTCTATGAAGGAATTAAAACACCTAGTGTAGCAGTTTCCTTCACCAATCGCTCATCCGAAATTATTTGCGGAGTTGGTTCGGCAAATGATCAAGTTAATGGTATTACCAACAGCAATGGCGAAGGATATTTTTCCTTAGAATTTCCGACTATTAAATTATTAAAAGGTCACTACAGAATCAACATCGTATTATTTTGTGATAAGGGAATACATGTCATTGATCATGCCAATTCAATATATGAAATATATATAGTTCAAACCGGACTAGAACAAGGTTTTGTTCATCTAGATCATCACTGGAATGTTGGTTGCATATAAACAAAGACTTTCAATCACTGACACCAGATGATTTTGAAAAAAGTTTGTTTAGATTGTGAAACATTTGTGAATGATCCACAGGTATAATACTTCCCATAAATTCAAGTGCACTTTGGGTTGCAGAGAAAGATTTGTCTGGCAAAAGAGGGGGACTAATGTGTAGATCGTGAATCTTCTTTTGAAAATTATAAACTATAACCATTCCAAATACTTTTTTATTAGATAAGATAGCAAGTCTTTCAGCAGATGTTTGAAAGAAAAGGCATTTGTTTTGAAATTGGAAACTACGAGTTCGATGATTATAACCTTTTTCTTGTACATCTACAGCGACCCCAAGGAATATATTATGATTCAAAACATTCAAAATGTTCCTAACCCCATAATCTGAATATATTAATCTATTTTCATATAATTTTGAAGATCTCCTATGAACATTTTTCCAAAATTTCTGCTCATCTGAAGGAATAAAATTTAGGTTACGCCTAGAAGCAATTAAGTTGAAATCGAGACCTAATTTATGCTTGATTGACCCACCTGAAAGGAAAAAACTTCCGTGATGAAGAAATAAGAGTATACCCCCACTTTCTTTAGATTCCACTAAATACTCGCCACCATGTATCGAAACCATTCTCCTCGCATAAGAAGGTGAATAACGATTCGTTTCTTTTCTCATAAATTCATCAAAAGTTAAAGACAATTCACAGGTATTTCTTTTGAATTTAATTGAATCAAAAAATTTTTTGATATTCATTTAGAAATTTTTTCTAATATAAATTTATTTAAGTAATTTTATTATCAAAATATGTTTTTAAAGTGTGCGTTATAGGTTCTAAACTAAGTATTGGATTACAATTATATTCAATTTTATAATGTTTTGAATTGAAGTCTAATGTGGCAACTTTTCCGTTATTAAGAAGAGGTAAAAGACCAAAAATTCTTTCACAAGCATGTGCAAATGTTCCATCACTTGAAGATAAATCATTACTGGCTTCATATAAAAGATTAAAGCGAGAAATGTAATCTGTAAGAGAGTCAAAAATTTTCGGACGTGCCCAAAACATTGTACCAGCAAAAAAACCCCAATCACTGACTAACTCAAGATCATCTTTATTTAAATAACAAAGAAATCTGTTTACTGAGTTATAATTGAGATACATGAATTTCTTTGCGGATTTGTAAAAAGTTGAGGGACCCAACATATTAACACCAGGATTTTTCAGCAGAAATGATAAGTTATTAAAAATTAATTCGGAATTTCCTGCTAGATATTTAAGGTTTAATGTTCTCCATAATGAATTCCAGCGTTGATCATTTTTTTTTGTATGTATTTTTAATACATAATCAAAATTCTTAGTTTTTGTATTAAGGAGAAATCTCATAAATGGATAAACATCCATGCCTTTGTTTTCAAGAAAACGAATATCGAAATTTTTTAAATTTAAATATTTTTGCAATATTTTATATCTTTCCTTATTGTGATCTCCGGATACAGTTATTTGGAAATATACATCCGACTTAAAGTTTAAAAAGGTGTCAAATATTTCATCTAAAAAATCAAAGTGATAAATATGAGCATGAACACCAATCTTATACATAGAAAGATCGGAATTACTAATGCTATGGCTATTGTAATTGAGATGGATTTTGTCTCTAAAATTTTGGATAAATCCAACAAAGTCACTATATTTATTTTTCAACATGTAGAGTTTAATTTACCAAATTAACAAAGAGATTACTTTACCAACATTAAAATACTTATCTACAAATCACATTCAATTTATATTAACTTCTAACTTGAGAAACAAAAAAGGCGACTCCATTGAGTCGCCCTTTGTTTAAAGTTAGTTTTATGGATTATTGATCAGTAACATCATCAATACCAATCCAACCAACTCCATCGTTGGAAGATGATTCTGAAATAAGTTGAACCGTGTAATACCCGGGACCCAAGTCCATTAGCAACGCTGCGCCTTTGTCGTTGATAACTGGCCATCCATAAAGTGAAGTAGAATAACTTTGTATAGATGATACATCTGCAGATTTGTCTGATGCTTGTGTAATATAATCATCGTTATCAGCAATCTCTGTACTACTACCACCAGGATCGTTATCGTATTTGAATACTTTAATTTTCGGATCAGGCATAGTACCAGTCACTCCTACTTCAGCTAAAGACGGACCCCTGCCTCTAATGAAAACTTTCCTTGTTCCTGTTCCAGTGATTTGAAATCCGCCAAACATAAATTCTGTTGTTTGAACCAGACCTCTTGCTGACACATGTAAACACGCTGAAGATGTTCCATCAGGGTCTGATAGGTCGACACCTGCCCAACCAATACCAGTTTGCCCATTCACATCTTCTACTTGTGATGTGTAAAAACCTGCATCAAGCGTAGGCATAGAAATTGCCTGAACTGAGCTAGTAGCAATTACTGGATTTAGGGATGTACGTACAGAGTCAATTGATGAAGAATTNGAGTTTGATGTATGGTTATCATTGTCTCCTGAGGTAACTCGCTCACTGCCTTTACTTGGATCTCCGTCAATATATCTGTAAAGAGTGATCATCGGGTCAGGTAGCAAACTTGTAGCTGGTAAACCGTAGTCTGCTAATGTTGGTCCTACACCTCGAAGCAATACTGAGGCAGAGCCATTTACTCGAAATCCCATGATTCTTTTGTCATTTCCTGCACCAATTGTTCCACGCACATTTACACTAACTATCTTTGCGTTTTGGGAAGAAGTGGTGTTTGTATCAGGTGTGTCAAGATTACTAATTTCAGATGTATCGATCGAATCTGAAGATGGTGGAGTCGAAACGGTATCAGAATAAGTGCTCTGAAGTTCTGTGGAATATTCCTCAGCGGTTTGCCAGTAAGCTGTGTTAGGTGGCCCATTCTGTCCTGCAGGAACAGCTGTTTTCGCAGTATATAATGTAAATTCCGTTGATGATGGAATGACCGCATCTCCCTTGCTGTATGTTTTAGACGAATCATACACAAGCTCTGTGAGAGCAGCGTTGCCTAGGAGTAATCCACAAATGAGAAGCGGGAAAAATAGAAATAGAGATAGAGATTTCATACTTTTTTAAAGGATAGGTTTAAATAAATCTGATTAACATTTTAACGCAATTTTAAAATTAAGGAGTTATCCAGTCGGGGGTTTCTAGGGAATAATCGTAGAAATTCTTTTTTCCGTTAGCATAACTGAAGAATAACCAATTTCCTTTGCTTGATGAATATAAATGAGATTTCGTAGATGAATTGATTTCGAAGTGAGAAGAACTAGCCCAAAGCCATCCGAGATTCTCTTCATACAACCAGAAATTTCCAACTGTATCTTGCTTTGTATACAACCAACCCAATTGAGTATGGTAAATCCATCCAGATGATGCATCGTGATAATCACCAAACCATTCGGAGGAGTACCAATCTCCAATGGCACCACCATTCATTTTTGAAACACCAGAACTTATATCTGCTACATCGACAGGTGCGACCGCAGCAACAGTAGTAAAGTGGTCGATCGTAAGGGTAAGAGTGCTTGAGTTTTTGTCCCAAGTACTCGTTTTAGCCTTATCCCAGGAATCCTTGGTTGTCGAGTAGTACATACCCTCAACATTATTTATATCCATTCCTTTGGCTAATGAAGCATTAATGTCCACTGGGATGGAAATAATAACATCCTTCTTAAAATTACCTTCCATTTTCTTTCCTTTATTATCAAATAATTCCAGGGAGTATCCATAATCTGCCGGCTTTTCATCGGCACTCTTAGACAATCCTTTTGCAGTCGGAGTAATCACCAAACGGACTTCCGTGACATCAGATGCAAAATTAGCGGACCCACCTAGAATAGTAATCTCAGAACCATCAGGTAGTTTAGTTACAAAATCTTTTGTTGGGTCAAAGGTGACACTGGCTCCTTCAGGCAGTTCGAAAGTTGGAGCCTGCAATTGTAATTGTAATCCTGATTTGGAATTAGAGGACTTTAGATCAACATCCTTTTCGTAATCCGTGAAGTAAAATGATGTCGTGTCATTGTCATCTACCTCTGCCTCAGCTCCAACATGCCAAATCGTTCCTGAAGCAACAGTTACATTAAAGTCTCCATTGCCATTGGTGATAGCATGATTTTCACGACCATCGTCTGCCCAGGCATAAACGGTTGCGTCAGCCATAGGATTACCATCAATTCCAAGAACAGTACCAAGAATAAAACTATTTGCTTTAGAAATAGACATATTTAAGTCAGTCACATTCGCTGAGAGATTAACNCGCACAACAGATGCATCTAAGTANCCTTGCTCACGAAGTCCCTCTGATAGAANAGCTCCAACCTCGTAATAACCACCAGGGAGCACAGGTATGGAAAATGAACCATTTTCATCCGTCTCCACTTCATTCCAATACTCATTCACACCTTCGCGGTATGCCCATATGTATAGCGAAGATTCTACAACGGCTGAACTATTTGACTCATATATTACCTTTCCCGATATGGAAGCAGAAGCTGTTCTTAAAGAAAAGTCTTGTGTAACAGATGAGGAGGATACGGCTTTTACTGTAAAAGGTTCAGACGGATGCCGCGGGATTTTTCGATCAGAGGCGTCCGCTTCAATGTAATAATCGAGAGCCCATGTACCTGCTGCTAGGGTAAGTTCGTAGCTACCATTATCCTCAATAGCTGTCGACTGCCACCCTTCTCCATCCACTCGTATAGCATAAACTTCTCCAGAAAGGCCTGTAACTGCCTGCCCACTAAGTGTAAAAGATCCGGCGATAACAGCATTATTTTCGGCCAAGTTGAACGAGATTTCTTGAGCAGTATTGTCGCTTTCATCCAAAAGTGTAGTTGCCTTTGAATTTTCGTCATACTGAACGGTGTAAATTTTCTCATCCGGAAATGTATAACCTGAACCCGGTGAAAGCCACATCCCTACCCGATATTTACCCGCAACAGCAGGGAAGGAAAATGTGCCTTTAGATGACAACGGCACATCAGCAAGGACTCGTCCATATTCATCATCCTCCGAATACTCACGGGCATAAACCCAAGCGTCCAAATCTGAAACAGGTGCACCATTGGATCCATACACAGTACCAGAAATCTTAGCACCGGCTGGACGAACCTTAAAGTCAACTGATGGAATAGATTCCCCATCTTTAATTCTTATTCGCTTAGGCGGACTAGGTAAGTATGGAGGCTCACTGCCATCCTCAACCATCGGAAGGTCAAATCCAACCTCCCAGCGACCGCTTGATACGGCAAGGGAATACTGCCCGTCAATACCAGTGGTATCCGAGACCCAACCTCCTTCATCGCTCCATGCCCAGACTTCAACATTTGGCAATCCATCACCAGAGGTTGTTGTAACGGTACCGTTTAAAGTTTGATCACGGGAAACAAGTGAGATTGGATTTGGAATCTCAAAATTGTTCTTTCCAATCCGAACGAAACGCGGTTTTGGACTTCCGTAACCTTTTAATTCAGGATCAACCCAAATTGTAAGTTCGTATTCCCCAGGCTGCAATGGAATTTCAAATTTACCATCTCCATCCGGTTGACTCCAATTTCCACGACCTTCGGGATCAAATACATCAACAAACACATATCTTGATAGATCACTTGCCGAGACGCCATTCGGCAATTCAATGGACCCGGTAACCTTTCCTCCTCCACTTCTGGTAACAACAAAATTTTTAGTCTTTGATTCCTTCTTGCCGTCATTACTAAACCTTACGCGTTTCGGTGCAGAATCGTAAAACCAATCGACTTTTGTATCATATGGACGGTAAACGGTAACTTCCCATTTTCCCGAACCTGCAGTAAGTTCGAATGAACCATCATCTCCAGTAAAAGTTGAACTCCAACCTTCTCCCTCTTCTCTCCACGCCACAACTTCCGCATTTGAAATAGGCGCATTATCTGCATCAACAACGCGTCCCGTGATGGACTTGCTGGGAGGGGCTAAATAGATAATAGGTTCTGAAACCCTGACATTTGCTGAATCTACAGTGACTTGGCCAGAAGTAGTCTCGGCAATAACACGATAATCATAGGATTCACCGGGTTTTGCTTTGGGATCAACAAAGGATTTCGCCTGAGGACCAGGCTTGGAAGAATTTTCTTCGCCTGCGAAAAGACTCACATATGAAGATTCAGTAGAAAGCTTTCTTTGAATATCAAAAGCAGTGGCTCTAACTTCTGATTTCCAGTCAATCTTAATTGCATTACCCAGTTTGATCGTATCATTAGGGTTCTTCAAAGTAAAACCGATAGGTTCAGGTGAGAGTGCAGAGAGCTGTCCCGGGATATCGATTCTTAAGGAATATTTTCCCGCCTCATCTAGATAAAGGGAGAAGAATCCATTCTGATCGGTTTCACCAAAGGCTTCTGTCAATACTTCAAAATCTTCTGAATTAGGGTCCGACCAGTCAGGCTCGCCGTCCTGATCCTCGTCGGAGTAAGCCCAGATAAAAGCATGACCAAGTCCCTGATTTTTGGTTTCTCCGGAATCACGATTCTTTTGAGGAAACAATATTCTTCCAAAAACATTTGATCCCTGCAGAACCAGATCCACGCTTTCACTGTCACCATTTGATAACGATACATTCGTTTCGCTGGATTCGCGGAATCCTTGGAAGGTCTCGGAATCAAAGGGTGGTTCTGCGAAAATCAACCATTCGCCATCGGGGATGTTTTTGAGTTCAAAAGATCCATCTGATCGGGATCTGGCATGATCAAACCAAAAAAGATAATCTTCGGTATGTGCGACAATCCTAGCTTTTGGAACTGCGATTCCGGAAGAAGTTTTTACTGTACCTGTAATGGTAGAACCTCCAGTCAATTCCTCTCCTTCGTCCAACCAATCAAATCCAAATAATTCAGCTTCAGATTTACCAAATGAAGTCATATTCACATCGCCGAGGGCAGTGGTCTCTCCATCAGTCAACGTAATCTCAACTCCATTCTCCCAAGATCCGGCACTCCATGTGGCATTACCGGCTTCATCAATAACCCT